>DXLU01000020.1 GCA_019414565.1 Collinsella sp.
GGCTCGGAGATGTGTATAAGAGACAGACTTACGCCCCGCCCCTCCAATAAACGCGTTATCATCTTGACCCATGAACATACGTTAGGAGCAATCATGCCAAACGAGAACAGCTACGAAGTCGCGCTGCAAAAGAGCAACGCCATTCGCGAGGGCCTGGCCAAGACGCCCGAGAAGTTCACCATGCTTACCGGCGACCGCCCCACCGGCCGTCTGCACCTGGGTCACTACTTTGGCACCCTCAAGGGCCGCGTGGAGCTGCAGAACATGGGCGCCAGGACCAACGTACTCATCGCCGACTACCAGGTCATCACCGACCGCGACACCACCGAGCACATCCAGGACAACGTGTACAACATGGTCATGGACTACCTTGCCTGCGGTATCGACCCCGACAAGACCATGATCTACGCGCACTCCGCCGTGCCCGCCGCCAACCAGCTCATGCTGCCGTTCCTGTCGCTGGTGTCCGAGGCCGAGCTGGCGCGCAACCCCACGGTCAAGGCCGAGATGGAGGCCTCGGGCCACGAGCTCACCGGCCTTCTGCTCACCTACCCGGTGCACCAGGCCTGCGACATCCTGTTCTGCAAGGGCAATGTGGTGCCCGTCGGCCGCGACCAGCTGCCGCACATCGAGCTCACCCGTACCATCGCCCGCCGCTTTAACAACCGCTACGGCAAGGTATTTCCCGAGGTCGAGGCGCTGCTGTCCGAGACCCCGCTGCTGCCCGGCCTTGACGGTCGCAAGATGAGCAAGAGCTACGGCAACGCCATCAATATTTCGATGACCGCCGAGGAAACGGCCAAGCGCATCAAGAAGAGCCAGACCGACTCCGAGCGCATGATCACGTTCGACCCCGAGAACCGCCCCGGTGTGTCCGGCCTGCTTTCGACGGCTGCAATCTGCACCGGTCGCTCCGAGGTCGAGATTGCCGAGGAGATTGGCATGGGCGGCTCCGGCCAGCTCAAGAAGTACGTGACCGAGGCCGTCAACGAGTACTTCGCACCTATCCGCGAGCGTCGCCAGCGCTACGAGAACGATCTGGACTATGTGAAGGACGTCCTGCATGAGGGCAACCGTCGCGCCAACGAGATCGCCGAGCAGACCCTGGCCGAGGTTCAGGACGCCATGGGTATGGTGTACTAGGCCGATCTGCTGACTTGAGCTTTCGATTGCTATAGGGCGGGCGCTACGGCGTCCGCCTTTTTTGGAGCGGACCGCTTCGGCTCCGTCCATCGCACTCCCCCGACAAACAGGAACAGGCCCGCTGGCAGTTAGTTGCCAGCGGGCCTGTTCCCGAAGTACACCGTTGAATCGCACAGAGGGGAGGAATGCGAATCAAACTCAACAGGGCAGGCTTTTTCATCGCCTATTGCCTGCTCCGTTGCTGAAACCAATATAGTTCACCGTGGTTTACTTTGCAGCATCAGTATCCGCCGCCATAGCTTCTCCATAAGTTAGCCCAAGTAAACTAAACCACCACAAAGGGGGCAGGCACCTTTGTGGTGGTTTTGGCCACGGCAGAGCGCTAGAGCCCTGCTGGCCAGCGACAGGCGGGCAAGTCGACGTGCATGTCGTCCTTAAACGCCACACCCTCCCCTAGCAAAAGCTCACGTTGAGCATCGGGACCGCCAAAAGCGAAGCCCTCGCATATGTGCCCGTCGGCAAACACCACGCGGTGACAGGGAATCTCGCCGGGACGCGGATTACTATGCAGGGCATACCCCACGTACCGCGCACTTCGTGGACGACCGGCAAGCAGCGCCACCTGACCATACGTGGCGACCATCCCCTCGGGGATCTGCTCGACCACCTCGTACACCCGTTCAAAAAAGCCCTCAGACGCCATTGCTCGCTCCCTTCCACCCGGAAAAGCATAAACCACCACAAAGGTGCCTGTCCCCTTTGTGGTGGTTTTGGCAGGCGGACTAGTTAACGGGCTGGAAGAAGGCTACGGCTACGGCGCCGGGGCCTACATGGGTGCCGATGGTGGCGCCGATGGTGTGAACGGGCAGTTCGCCCTCGGTGTGGCCAGCCCACAGTGCCGCGCTGTCCTCGATATACTTCTTGAGCACCGCATCCGAAAGGCCCGTATAGCCGAGCGCCAGCGGCATGGAAAAGTCGATGCCGCCCGCCTTTTCGACCTTCTGGTTGAGCAGGTTACGTCCGTTCTTGGAACCGCGCGCCTTGCCCAGCTGCACGATCAGACCGTCCTCGGCAGCCACAACAGGCTTTACGTTGAGCAGCGTGCCCACAGCGCCCGCCGCAGCAGACAGGCGGCCGCCGCGCACCAGGTACTCCAACGTCTCGAGCAGGCCGATGACGACCACGCGGTCGCGCACGGCCTCGACAGCCGCCGCAACCTGAGCCGCGCCCTGGCCCTCGTCCACCAGGCGCAGCGCATACTCGACCAGCACGCGCTCGCCCAAGGTCACGTTATTGCTGTCCACGACGAACATGTCGCCGCCCGGCGCCTCGGCAAGTGCCGTACGAGCACTCTGGTTGGTGCCCGAGAGCTTGGCTCCCACGGTAATAATCACGGCCTCATCGCCGGCCTCACGCGCTTCGGCAATCGCCTGCGAAAAGGCGTACGGGTTGACCTGACCGGTCTTGGGCAGCTCATCGCGCTCCACAAGCATCTCGTAAAAGCGCTGGTGATCGATGTCGACGCCATCCATATACACATCGGTGCCAAAGGTGACGGACAGCGGCAGAACACGCAGAGCGGGGTGCTCCGCCGACGACATATCGCTTGCGGAATCGGTAATAATGCGGACGGACATAACGAATCCTTTCTTGCGCAGGTCTCGCGCAGGGAATTTTGACAGCAATGTCCCGGCACGGCGTACGCGCTCAAACGGGACGATGCAGTTCTTGGCTGAAAGCTAGCGCCAGCGCGGCTCTAGATCTCGCGCAGGGTGTTGAGGATCGTGCGCAGCGATGCATACATCTGCTCGCGCTGCTCCACGCCCATGGCCTTGCCGGTGGTATCGAGCACCTCGCGAATGATGCGATCGGCCTCGCTCATGCTCTCGCCGCCCAGGGCAGTCAGGCGCACCGGAGCACGATACTTGACGGTCGCATCACCCGAGTCGTCAACCTCGACGTAGCCGCCCTCCTCCAGATGTGCCAGTGTGCGCGAAACGGCGGCACGGGTAACGCCGGCCATGCGGGCGAGGTCGGCGCCAGTCAGGCCGTCCTTGCTGCGCTCAAGATAGTACAGGCACATAACGTCGGAGCCCTTGAGGCCCAGCCTTGCGCCTTCGGACGTCTTGATACGCTGAATCTCCTTGTAGAGGCCGCTGATCAGTCCGACAAAGTCCTCAAAACGTGTCTCGTCGTTCTGCTGCATGGTGACGACCGCCTTTCGCTTACATGATGCTAACGGGTAAACATCTTAGCCGCACAAGGCAACACCCGTACCCAAATATCCCATTTGTTAACCCATCAACATAAAAACCACCACAAAGGGGACAGGCACCTTTGTGGTGGTTTGGGGCATCGAGTTTGATCCGCAGACTTCGCTACAGCCCCACGCAAGGATTGTCGCGGGTCACAAGCGTTTTAACGACAACCGTCGCTCCCAGATAGCGCTCGAGCAGCTCGGCTAAGCGATCGATCGCGGCCTGGCAATCCCCCATCCGCTCGGGCTCCACGCACTCAATCGCCAGGAAAGCATCGGCCGAATCATCGGACAACGCCGTTCGAACGCCATCGCGCCAGTTCCAGCAGCGGCATACGGCGCCCGCATCATCGATGTAGGCGAGCTCGCCGGGCAGCGTCGGGTCATCTGTCTCCTCGCCAAGCGGCAGAAATGAATCGCCACCGTCGGTCACCTTCAGGCAAAGGTCTCCCTCAATCGCGTGCAAATCCTCGCCGCCTACGGGCAGCGCGTAGGACAGCGACACCGTGTTGTAGATGTCCACCGCGGGCGTAATGTGGCCCACCGGCTTTCCTTTGAGCACGCGCTTGAGCAGGTTCTCAATTGAGCAACGCGCGCCCTTCTTGGTCTTGAATAGGCGATATGCCTCGCGCCATGCCTTAACCGGCGCATTCTCGCTGATGGTATCACTCGTCAGGTGACGCTCCGCATCGATATTGGCGCGGTCGAGCAACGCGGCAATCGCATCAACGTCCTCTTGAGGAATCTGAGCCGCGGGCTTCATGCCCTTTACGACCACAACACCGACAGCCGCCTGCGGAAATAGCTCCCAAAACGAATCCTCGGCAACGAAACTCTTCATGTGCTCTCCCTTCATAGCATGCGCCCGAGCCCGGGTGCCTAAACAAAAAGCGCCCTTACGACGGCCACCTTCAAAGTCCTACGGTGCCGCCACAAGAGCGCTTACGCTGCCCCCATCCGGAGAAGGGGGCGATATGTCAGGCGTATTGTAACCCGAGTCATTCGCCCAAGCAAAACCGCCACAAAGGTGCCTGTCCCCTTTGTGGCGGATATGGACTCGCGGCGACGCTAGTGTCGGAGTCCCAGCAGGCCGCGGCCGCGATGACGGGCGTCGGCGTGCACCTGAGCGTGCGGACCGGCGGCCTTCACGGACTCGGGCAGGTGCGAGTACTTCTTCTCGAAGTTCTCCTCGAACATCACGGCCAAGTTGTGCGCCGCCTCGTCGTAGCGCGCGGTGCTCTGCCAGTACTGGCGCGGCACCAGGATGCCGTCGGGCACGCCGTGGCACGTGGTGGGAATGTCAACGTTAAAGATATCGTCATGCACGAATTCGCTGTCCTCGATGGTACCGTCGAGGGCGCGGGCCACCAGGGCGCGCGTGTAGGCAAGCTCGATGCGATGGCCCACGCCGTAGCCGCCGCCAATCCAGCCGGTGTTGACCAGGTACACACGCGTGCGGCCGTCGGCGATGCGCTCACCGAGCATCTTGGCATAGACCATGGGGTCGAGCAGCATAAACGGCTCGCCAAACAGCGAAGAGAACGTGGGCGTGGGCTCGGTGACGCCGACCTCGGTGCCGGGGATCTTGGCCGTAAAGCCCGTCACAAAGTGATACATGGCGGCGTCGGCCGTCAGGCGCGAGATGGGCGGCAGCACGCCAAAGGCGTCGCAGGTCAAAAACAGCACGACGCTCGGAGTGGTGCCCATGCCCTTGGTCCACGCGTTGGGAATGTGCTCCACAGGGTAGGCCACGCGTGTGTTGTGCGTGACCGAGACGTCATCGTAGTTGGGCTTGCGGCTCTCGTCGAGCACCACGTTTTCGCAGATCGCGCCAAAGCGGACGGCGTTGAAGATCTCAGGCTCGTGGAACGCGTCCAGGCCCTCGCATTTGGCGTAGCAGCCACCCTCGATGTTAAAGATGCCCATGTCAGACCAGCCGTGCTCGTCGTCGCCGATCAGCAGGCGCGTGGGGTTGGCCGAAAGCGTGGTCTTGCCGGTGCCCGACAGGCCAAAGAACACCGCGGTCTCGTGCGTGACGGGATCCATACTGGCCGAGCAGTGCATGGGCAGCACGTCGTCCTCGACGGGCAGCAGGTAATTCATGACGCTGAAGATGGACTTTTTGATCTCGCCGGAGTAGCCGGTACCCGCGACCAAAATCACGCGCTCCTGGAAGTTGATGACCACGGCGGCGCTGGAGTTGAGGCCCTTGATGGCGGGATCGCACTGGTAGCCCGGCGCGGCGAGCACACAGAAGTCCGGCTCGCCGGTGCGCGCGATTTCGCGGGCAAGCGGGCGGGCGAGCATCTGCTTAATGAAGAGTGCCTGGCTGGCGCGCTCGCAGGCGACGAGCAGTCGGCGCGTGTGGTTGCGGTCGGCGCCCGCCATGCCGCGGGTGACGAACACGTCGCGCTCGTTGAGGTAGTCGACGATGCCGGCCTTGATGGTCTCGTAGCTCTCGATCGAAAGCGGTCGGTTGACGGCGCCCCAGGCGATCTTGTCGTGCACGTCGGGCGTGTCAACGATAAAGCGGTCATTGGGGGAACGACCAGTGCGCTCCCCCGTCTCGATCACCAGCGCGCCGTTGGATGCCATGCGGCCTTCTTCGCGGCGGATAGCGTGCTCGACGAGCTCCGCGGCGGGTAGATCGACCAGCAGACGGGGCTGATTCTCGGCGGGATCTTCGACCAGCGTAATACCAAAGTTGGACAAAACATCTGCAGGGGTAACACCAGGCATGGGGCCTCCTTTAAAAACGCGACACGAGGACACGACGCGCACTTTACTCACGTAAAGCCCGTTGTACCCGATATGCAAAAACGTTTTTGCGGCAAGGGCGGCAAGCCCGCCCAACGGTCAAAAATCGCAGGCAAGCGGCCTAGTCATTGGGGACGTTTTTAAACGACTAATCGTTGGGGACACTCTTGAACAGGCAACAACCAAGGAGCGTCCCCGGATGCCGGCACTCGGGGACGTTCCTAAAGTGCCGGCACATAAGGAACGTCCCCGAGTGCCGGCTACTGAATGGCGCCGCCGAAATTATCGAACAACCTGTTCAAAAACACGAACGAACACCGTCGCGTCTATACTAGAGCGCAGCAATAGAAAGGACTCCGCTTTGAGTATCACGCCCATCGATAGCATTCGCCGCGCCATCGCCCGCCGCAATGGCGTCGCCGACCCCACCGTATCGGACGGGGCGCACGGGCAGGGCGGACGCATCGAGAACGGCCTGTTCCCCGCATCGCACACCGCCGAGGAGCTCGCACGAATCCAAGAGCTAAGCCAGCGTAACGCCGGCGGTCCCGACAGCAGCCAGGCCACACGCCGTCGCCGCGAGCGCAATCGCCAGCCCGGCCCCATCCACCGCATGGTCAATGCCTGGTGGAACCGCCTGCTCGGAGCCGTCTACGGCGGCGGCTTCTCCACGCAAGAAGCCGAGTACGAAGATCACGCCACCCGTCGCGACTACCTTTGGAATACCCTGGGCACCGCCGTGTGGGGCATGGCGTTTCCGTTGCTCACCATCGTGTCCACACAGCTCGCGGGCGCCGAGGAGGCTGGCAAATTCTCCATCGCCTTTGTCACCGGCACGCTCATCATGATCGCGTGCAACTACGGCGTGCGCAATTTCCAGGTCTCGGACATCGACGAAAAGACGTCCTTTGCCTCTTACCAGCTCAACCGCTGGCTCTGCGGAGCGCTCGCGCTGGCATGCGGCCTGGTATACAGCAGCGCCCGCGGCTACGATGCGCAGATGGCCACGATCGGCCTGGGCGTCTACCTCTATAAGGTGATCGACGGCATCGCCGACGTGTACGAGGGCCGCCTGCAGCAGGCCGACAAGCTCTATTTGGCCGGCATGAGCCAAACGCTGCGTTCCGCCGGCGTCATCGCGGTCTTTAGCGTGGCACTGTTCCTCACGCGCAGCATGCCCATCGCGGCCATGGCCATGGGTGTCACCGCCATCGCCTCGCTCGTGCTGGTCACCGCCCCGCTTGCCCTGCTCGAGACCGAAAAATCGCGCCACGTGAGCCTGCGCGAGGTCGGCCACCTGTTTGTCCAGTGCGCCCCGCTCTTTGGTGCACTGTTCCTGTTCAACCTTATTGAGAGCATGCCCAAGTTTGTGATGGAAGGCACGCTGGCATACAAATATCAGCTGTACTTTAATGCCCTGTTCTTTCCGGCGCAGGCTATTTTGCTGAGCATTGGATTTATCTATAAACCGCAGCTCCTGCGCTTGTCGAGCATTTGGGCTAATCCTCGCAAGCGTCGTCGCTTTGACCTGATTATTGTTGCCGTTATGGCGCTGATCGTGGTCATCACCGGCGTGTGCGCCGCATTTATGGCAGGTCCCGGTATTCCCCTCATGAGCTTTATGTACGGCCTCAGCTTTGAACGCTACCGTACGCTGGCGCTGCTGATGGTCGTCGCCGGCGGCGTAACCGCGGCCATCGATTTTATCTACGCCATTATCACGGTGCTGCGCCACGCTGGAGACGTCACTAAGATCTACCTGATCTGCTTCGCCGTAAGCGTGGTGCTGCCGGTGATCCTGATTAAGCTACTGGGTCTGATGGGCGCTGTGGTGAGCTACCTAGCCATCATGGCCCTACTCCTGGTGCTGTTGATTGTCGAATACGCCCACATTCGCCAGCGCATAGAACGCGACCGCAACCCGTACGGCGCCTAATTGGCGCAATGGGGGGGTCTCGTTGCGGACGATTTGCGACACGCAAAACTAAGTGAGTAGACTTTTGCCGAATCCCTGACCACACCGGCAAAACACAAGTCAGTGACCTGCGGTTTTGTTGAGGCAAATTTGCCGGCTGCTCGGCATTTCCAAAAAAGTCTACTCACTTAGCCAGCGGGCAGCCAAATGATTATTTAATCCCCGTCCCAGAAAAATCATTTGGTTGGCAGAAGGGCAAAAGCAGTCAAAAAAGCCCGTCCCAAATTAGCGACCCCTTGCGCCATCATTCTCCAGGCTTGATATTTGCGTAGAACTCCGCACCATCATCCAGGCGCAGGATGCCGACGCGGCCGAACTCGGAACCAGTGGCGGCGGCGCAGTCGATGTCGATGCGATCGGGCACGCCGGCGGTGTCCTCGCCGCCCAGGCGCACGATCTGCCCACGGCCCGACTCCTCATCGAGCCCCGCCAGGCCGCCGACCTCGCAATAACGTCCAAGCGACACCGTGGGCGTGTGGCCGCTCACCACGACCGGACCCTTGCCCTCGGCAGAAAGCAGCCCCGTCGACGCATCCCAGTAGCCATGACGAATCCACAGCAAGTCATCGGACGACTGCACCGCAAGCATCTGCTGTAGTAGCTCGCGATCGGCGCTAACCGCTCCGGCACCATCGGCACAATCAACCCCATGTTCAAGCAAAAACGCCCGCGCCGCCTCGGTCTGGATGCCGGCATGTACCAGCAGGTACGGGCGCTCGTCAGTCTCGGCTACCGCGTAGAGCGGCAGCGTCGCCATCCAACGCACGAGCTCCTCGTACGCCTCAAATTCCATATCGTTGAGCTGCTGACGGGTAGTCCAACCGCCGTTGATATCCCAGGTCTCGGCATCGAGCGGATCCTGGCCAATGATGGCATCGAGCATGATCTGCTCGTGATTGCCCTTGAGCACGCGAGCGTTGGGTAGCGAGCGCACGAGCTTAATAACGCCAACCGGATCGGGCCCGCGATCGATCATGTCACCCAGCACGTACAGCGTATCGTCGGACGCCAGCGAAATCTTGGACAGGGCCTCGTCAAGCGCACGCACGTGCCCGTGAGCATCAGATGTCACATAGATCGCCATGGAACGCCTCTCTTTACATTGCGGCCGAAGCCCGGAGCCGCAACTAAAACTTCAAGTTGAACTTAAACGTTACCCATTGTACTCCGTTGTAATAAAGCTGGAAAGGGTTGCATACCGTCAACGGTCGCCAGCGCACGCCTGCCAACCCGCGCCGCTCACGCCACGCCGTCTGGCCCAGCGCCCCGACCAGCGACGCTCGCATCGCAGCCTCGTGTCGAAAATGCGCACGCCCGCAATCCAGGCCCATAAACCCACCACCTTTGGGTACAAATAACCGCAGACAACTGACCGTGCCACGCCAACCACCCAGGAGCGGACACCATCCATGAACCAGATACTTCTCTTTATCGGCCTCGTCATTATTCTGTGTCTGACCATCAAACCCGTCGGCAAAAAGCTCCCCTTCCCCACCCTGCTCATCTTTATCGCGCTCGGCATGCTGCTGGGTGTCAACGGCCCGGCGCACATCGATTTTAGCGACTATGCGCTCACCGAAACCGTCTGCAGCACGGCGCTGCTGTTCATCATGTTCTACGGCGGCTTTAACACCAACATCGACCGTGCCAAACCTGTCGCCGCGCCTGCGGTGCTGCTGAGCACGCTCGGTGTCGTCATCACTGCTGGCATTACGGGTGCGTTTGCGCACTTTGTACTGGGCTTCGACTGGATCGGCGGCCTGCTGCTGGGCTCAGTCGTAGCATCGACCGATGCGGCGAGCGTCTTTAGCGTGCTGCGCGAGCACAACCTGTCGCTGCGCGGCGGCACCGACTCGCTGCTCGAGGTCGAATCGGGCTCAAACGACCCCGTCGCCTACATGCTCACCGCGGTGCTCGCGACCCTCGCGGCCGGCGGCAACATCGACATCCCCATGCTGCTGGCCAAGCAGATCATCCTGGGCGTGGGGTTGGGTCTTGCCATCGGCTGGGCATCCAGCCGCCTGATAGAGCGCGCACGCGCAACGGCCGAGGGCGCGCAGACCATCTTTTTGTTCGCCGTGGCGATCGTTGCCTACGCGCTGCCGGGCTATCTGGGTGGCAACGGCTTTTTGGCCGTATACCTGGCCGGCATCGTGCTGGGTGCCAGCGACATCACCGGCAAGGTCGAGATGGCGCACTTCTTCGATACCCTCACCGAAATGGCCGAGATGACCATCTTCTTTTTGCTCGGCCTGCTCGTCACACCCGCCCGCCTGCCGCAAATGCTGCCACCGGGCTTGGCACTCATGGCGTTTATGCTCTTTGCGAACCGCCCCATCGCCGTCGGCCTGCTGTTGGCGCCGTTTAGGACCAACCCTCGCCAGGTCGCACTCGTAAGCTGGGCGGGTCTGCGCGGCGCGGCTTCGGTCGTATTTAGCCTCTTTGCCGTAGTGGCCGGTGTTCCCGGTGGACATGACCTATTTGACCTGGTCTTTGTAATTGCCGTGTCGAGCATTGTGGTGCAGGGCTCGCTGCTGCCGGCGGTGGCGAAAAAGCTCGACATGATCGACGCAGAAGGCGACGTGCGCCGCACGTTTAACGACTACCGCGACGAAGACGGCATGTCGTTCGTCAAGCTCAAGGTGGGCGCGGGTCATCCGTTTGCCGGGCGCTCACTCGCGGACATTGGCAGCGTCACGGACATGCTCGTGGTCCTGGTACTGCGCGACGGCGCGCACCCGGTGCTGCCCAACGGGGATACCATGATCGAAGAAGGCGACCTTCTGGTTATGGCCGCTCCAACGTTTGAGGAGCGTGCCGAGGTTACGCTGTGCGAGGTTACCGTGACTCCCCACGGTCGCTTGGCTGGACAGCGTCTGCGCGACGTGCCGCAAGGCAAGCACCCCTTTATCGTCGTGATGCTCAAGCGCGACGGCCAAACGATCATCCCCGACGGCAACACCCTTATATACGCTGGCGACGAAGCCGTCATCGCCACGCTGGCGTCGTAGCGGCCAGGGACAGCCGTCCCGTATTGGCTACATTTGAGCATCAATCGCCCCGACAGGGGTCTCGTTGAGGACAGTTAGTGTCTCTCAAGACTAAGTGAGTAGGCTTTTGTCGAATCGCCGACCACGTCACCAAAGCACAAGTCTGTGACCTGCAGGTTTGTTGAAGAAAAGACTTCGGGTGCTCAGCATTTCCAAAAAAGCCTACTCACTTAGCCGGCGGGTGGCCATAATAGAACCGCCGCGACGTCGTTGGACTCCGTTGCGACAGTTTATCATGCATTTTCGCACAGCCGTGGGCACAAACACCCCGTCACCCCATATGACAAAGGGCAGTCCCTTTGTCACATTAAATAGAACTTCAGCAAGAAGCTGAGGAAAAAGAAGACCGAATGAGCCACCGCTCGCATCGCAACCATGGTATAAATGGATTGCGCTCCTTTATGGAGGGCAGTCAAGGGCCGGGGGATTCCCCCGGCATTTTTGTTTTTAGGTCAACAGGAAATCGAGCGAAATGTCTCGTGTAGACCCGACATGCGGTTTCTGTTATAAAGATGTCGGTACCCTCGAATAGAGGGGCCTCCAAGAGCCGGGGTCTTACCTCCGGCATTTTTTATGCAATACGAGGCCTGCCCATTAGACGACAGCCTTCTTTCTCATTTCTTTTAGTAAGCCTTTTTTAAACGCAGTACTACCACCAAAAAACTTCTGGTCAGTATTAGTCTGCTTATTCGCCTGATATTTCAGACTCGTGAACTCAATGGTACAGATATAGTCCGCAGCCTGAGCCAAATAGTAATCCGATGAAGTTGTCGGCTTATAGATAACTGCATTTTTAGCCAAAGCGTAATCGATTGCCTTGTGAAGCGCACTCGAAACCGAACCCTGTCCTCCGTCGTAGTAAATCTTCACAGCATCAAACTGCTGAAACCAACTCAAATTATCGAATATGAAATCGATGATTTCACGCCGCATCGCATCAGCGATCTGTTTGAGAGTTCGATACCGATGCGTCTTGAATACAAACACCTTGTACGAGATGGGCAAATGTCGAAACATAACTCGAAATAGTGAAAACAGCCTTTTTCTCTCACTGATGTCCAAGTCCTTGAACTGATCTTTTCCATTCATGAGAGGAGAAGCATGGAACGGAAGGAGCGGCAATCCGCTATCGGCTACCGCCCTTTCATATTTCTCTATTCCCTCAGCGATGGGAATATTTTGTTCATGAAAAACAAAGGCAACAAGATAGTATTTTTCACGAAGATCATCGCTTCCAGATTCATCAATAAAGATACTCAGATCTCGCATGGGCAATCCTTAATAAAAAAGCCGGGGAAAACGTCCCCGGCACTTGGAAGCCCTCTCTTAAGAGATGACCACCTAATTTATACCATGAAGCTGGGCGTATATTCAAGCATGAGTATAAAATACAAACATATGTTCGTCAATAGCAAAGGTGGCCATCATTCAGCGTCGTCGTCGGCAGCAAAGTCGCGGAGATCGAGGCCTTCTCGCTCGGCTCGGGCTAGCAACTCTTGGGGCGACTCGTCCTCGATATCCACCACATCGAGCATGGCAGCGGGAAAGCCCACACCGGCTGCACTCCCCGCGCGGTCGAGCAAACTCTCGCGCAGCTGGTCAACATCAACATCGATCTTCATGGTGAAACTCCCTACCGGATCAGGCCCCTACTCACTAGCACCGAGCGCGTCCACAGCAGCAACAAAAGCCGCAACCTGCTTGTCATCCATCTGCGTGGCCAAACGCCCCACGGGCTCGTCGTAGGCAAACTGCACCTTATCGATAAAGCAATCCCAGGCACGCTCGTCCACACGCACGGCGGCCTCGCAGTACTGGCTGAGCTTTTTGAGTCCATACCAAAACGCATTCACATGGCGCGCAGGATCTTCGTCCAGCACACCATCGTAGCGCCGTCCGTTAAACTCACGCATGCGCGCCACGGCAACCTCGAGCGAGTCGCCGCCGTCGACCGAGGCCTCGTCCACAAGCTCGGGAATCGCAACTTCGCGCCGAACATTGTGCCTGGTAGCACCGTCATACTCGCCCACCAACACGTCTTCGTCAAACCGATCATCGTAGTCGAAATAGCTACTGCCGCGGCAAATCCCATGCGGCGAACCGGCACCAAAGGCACAGAACAACCCGCCGTCGGTAACAACGCGCCTATAGGCCTCAAACGACTTCTTAACCTGAGCGAGCAACTCGGCAAGCTCCCCGGCATCGCACCCCGTCTCGCACGTAATGCAAACAAGCCCCGGCAACGATACCGGCTCCACCGTGCTCCCTGCAACGCGGGCAGCGCGTTCGGCCCGATACGCTTGGGCTGCCAAGCGCGCTCGCTGCGCAGCACCGCGCACATTAGTAAGCTCGCGCTCCAGCGCCACATCGCCAGCCACATCGCTCGCAAACGCGTCAGCACCCTGCGGCCCGGTCGCACTCAGCTCGGACTCAAACGTCGCCGTGATCATGCCGGCAAGGTCCGTTGTATCGGCGGCGCAACGCAGCTGCTCCAGCTGCGTGCATAGCAGATCGGCATCCAAGGGTGCGGCATCCACAACGCGCGCGTCACTCAGACGCGCCGCGCCCTGCAACACCAAAGCCCCCGCAGCATCGTATGCCGCACGAACCCTGTCCGCCGTATTGGCACGCAGCTTTACCTCGATAAACGCAAGCGTCTGCTCCAAGCGGGCCAACAGTTCGGCCTTGTCCTCCATACGCAAAAAGGCAGCGTAGCGCCGCTCCATCTGCAACGGGCCCACAACGCCTACCTGCTTGCGAGCGCGCGCAAGAGAATCAAATTCAACGCGGCGTACATACCCGTCAACGGCCCGCACGGCAGACTCACGCGCAGCACGCTCGGCAGCCTCGACGCCCCCGATCACGGCCAGCAGCTCGCGGGGGCGCGCCTTGCGCAACAACTCCCCGCGATCGTACTGCTCAAGCGCCGTCTGACGCTTGGCTACCGACTCAAAGCCAAACAGCTCATCGAGCAACTCGCCAACAGAATGCTCTTCCGCCATGGCAAGGCCTCCTCACGCGCGACGCGCCAACACGCCCGCGGGCTCACGCGGGCACTCGCGGGCACCCGCGGACTCACGCGCGCCAAACGCCACGCACGCAAGCCCGCACGCTCGCACCCCTACAGATCCAGCGCCTTTTTCGCGGCATCGACCGGGTCGCCATCCATGTAGAACACCGGGCTCAGCCCCGAGATAATCTCGGACGAAACGCTCTGCAGACCCGCGATGGCACTCAGCGGCAAAATCACACGCTTGGCGCCGGCGTTTTTGGCCACGCGCATAATGTCCTCGAGCCCACGAATCTCGTCCATGGAGCCCGACATACGTAAGATTCCCGGAATCGCCAGCGTGGGCATCACCGGACGGTTGCACGCCGCAGAGCACAGGCCCACAAACTCGGCGAGCGAAACTTCTTCGGACAGGCCCTTGCTCTGCAGGTCGTTGTAGAACAGCAAATAATCCTTGGAGCCGATGTGCATGCCCGGCGCCACGCGGTTCGCCAGGTTCACAAAGTTGTCGAACGCGGCCTCCAGCGTATCGCGCACCGGCTTGTTAAAGGCCACGCCCTCGTGCTTAAACTTGCACTCGCCGGCAACGGCCTTGTTCTCCAACTTGTACACGGCAACCTCGCCGCCCTGCGACCTGCCCACGCCAAACACGTGACCGGACAGCAGCGGCCCGTCGGGAATCAGCGTATCCTCGGACTGCTCGGGCACGCGCACCACGTGCACGTCCTGCGGATTGTCGGCATCCATATAGCCCAGGTTGACGTCGATAAACTCGACGCCCGCCATAATCTTGAGCTGCTCCTTTACGCGGCGACGGCCCTCGATGGCGTAGTCCAGCAGCCAACGAACGTCGTCCTTGTCCATAGCCTCGTCGGGGAACAGCAGCTTGGCCAGGCCGCTAAAGGACTTGCGCACGGCGATCTCGTCACGCTTGTTAAAGTCGCTGTTAAAGCGGAAGTAGCGGTCGATATGATGCGTAAAGTCCTTGCGGCGCATCTCCTTGCAAAACTCCGACAGGCAGTCGGTGATTAAGCCGTAATGCCCGGTCAGCAGGCTCGAGCGCATCTTGGGAATCTCCCAGCCCGGCAGGTAATAGTGGATACGGTCGAAGAAGGCCGAATCGTTGTTAAACTCCGGCGGGAACGGATCAAACAGGTGCGTGGTCTTAAGAACGTTTTGCACGGTGTCGTTGATGTTGCCCTCAAAGACCATGGAGGCATCGGCGTTAATCTGGTCGCGGCCACGCGCGTAGCTGCCGCTGGCCATGTAGTCCTTCATGATCTGCACGGCGTTGGTGTCCTTAAAGCGCATGCCGGCGACCTCGTCGAACGTCACGCAATCCCAGTGACCCACCAAGCCCACGCGATCGGCGCGCATGGAGTTCATGCGGCCGAACAGGTTGGCCGTGGTGGTCTGCCCGCCCGAAAGCAAGATGGCGTAGGGCGAGACCTCTTTGTAGATATGGCTCTTGCCGGTACCGCGGGGACCAAGCTCGCACAGGTTATAGTTGCGCTCGATCAGCGGCACCATGCGCTCGATAAAATGCAGGCGCTCCTTCTCCGAAAGCTCGCTGGGCTCATAGCCGGCAGAGCGCAGCAGCATGTTGAGCCACTCGTCGCGCGAGAAATACTGGCGCTCGTCGATCATGGCATCCAGGTCCAGGTTGGGCATCTGGATGGGCGTGAGCGAAGCTACGCTAAACGGAGAGTCCTCGGGCCCGCGCTTTTTGCGCTTGGCCTTGGAGCGGCGCGGCGCATCGTCGCCAAAGACCTCCATGCCAAACTCGTCTTCCTCTTCCATGGGATGACGATACTCGATGCTCATGATGCACCAAATACCGCCCTGGAGAATCTTGGAATAGTCGCGCACGTACTCGGCCGGCATCACAAACGGCTCAATGGTCAGATTGGCAAACGACGCCACGTAGATGTCTTTGTACTCGTCGAGCTTGGCCGTCACCTTATCGATGATGGTAAAGCGACCCAGCTCGCGAATCTTGGACTTGATGCGCTCGGACTCGTCGGGGCGCACATAGTTATCGGTGAGGATCTTGCGGATGCGCTCCAGGCCCTCTGCCACGGCATCCTCGTCATCGGTTGAGCAGTACATGCCCAGCAGGTACTCCAGCACAAAGGTGGGCACGTTGGCGCCACGCTTCATAAGGGCCGTGAGGTCCTTGCGCACGATCTTGCCGCCAAAGTGCTCGAGCAGCTTGCCGTCCAGTCCATCCATATCGTAGCCGTCGTCCTCGGGAGCCTCGGCCACGGCTTGGGCATAGCCATCGGTCGAGGATTCGTCCTCGGCGGGCGCCACGACCTCAGCGGGCGCAGCGGTCTCCATCGGCTCCGGGACAGGCGCAGCGGCCACGGCCTCTGCGGCAGCCTCAGCCTCCGGGGCAGGCACGGCCTCCCCTGCAGGCACCGCAGCCTGCACGGGCGTATTCACATCAATCGAGGGAACTTCCCATAGATTGTCGTCATGGCTATCAAACATAGGGCACACTCCTAAAAACCAAAATCAGCAACAGGGGCAAACGAAACAGCGATGGTGTACGTCTCGCGCCAAACGATCTTGCCCGTCTCACGTTCGCGGCAGACCAGATAGTACGGATCCTTGGCCGAGAACCCATTGGCCGCATGCAGCGCAAACTTGGCATGCACCACGCGATCCTGCGAGTTTGCAGAGACCTTGTTGGCATGCGCTTTGACCGTATCGCTCACCTCGTTGCCGCTTGCGTCGGTAAACACCAGCTCGTACTCACACGGAAGGATCTTGCCCCGAGCGGGCTCTTCCTGGATCAGGTTGACCGAGAAGAGCGAGTTGGTCACACGGCGTCCCTCACTTAGTACGCGTAGCGTCGCTGCACGCGTATCGACAAAGTCCTTGGAACCCGAGCGTGCGCGCCAAAATCCGATAACGGGCACGCAAAGCTCCTGCAGGCTCATGCCGCCGTGGACGTAGTTGTTAGTACCGCCGGGACGCCTAAAGTGCACGTTCTCGCGCGGGGCAAACCCCTCAAAGCCGGCACCCAAAAGTCCCATATCAACATTAACAAACACCCCGCGCGCCTCGTCCGAAAGCTTGGTCACGGCCTCGTTGGGCACCACCAGATGACGCTTGCCGTGCATAACGGGAGCGTCAAGGAAGGGAAGGTCTGACTTGCCGAGCATCTGGCACTCGTTGAGTTCCCGACGCGTGTAGATAAAGCCGTGATCCGCCGTTATAACAACACGTGCGCCCGGGGCGTCGGTGCACACGCGACGCGCCAACGTGGCAAGTTCCTCCACGGTGTCCGCACAGGCATCGAAGACGTCATCCTGCGTAGCGGCCTTCTCGCCCGTGGCATCGATCTTGTTGTGGTAGAGATAAACGAGCTTGGAGTCTTTGAGCAGCGCTTTGCGCTCGGTTCCCGCCATGTTGAGGTATGCGCTCGAGCGCAAAGCGCGGCCCGTAGACTCAACGTTGGCAAGCACGGCCTCGCGCTGCGGAGTCGTCGAAGTGGGCATGCCGTCAGCCAGCACGTACGTGCCATCCGCTGCAAGCCCAAGCGCCTGGTGCGGCAGCAGCGCGGGCATACCCACCTCGGTAATGGAGGGAAAGACCGCCTGCATGCTAGAGACCTTGACGTTGCCGCCGCGCTCGCGCTCGAGCAGCGCCGCAACGTCGCGGGCCACCTCATAGCGCAGCGCGTCGCTCACGATAACGACCGTCGTTTTGGTAGAGCCCACAAAGGTGGGCAGTACATGCCAGTAGAATTCATCCTGCCGTGCGGGACCCTCGATGTAGCCGCAATCGGCCCACTCCCCTTGCGCAGCGGTCGCCCAGCATGCATTAGCATCGGCCAAGAACCAGTTACTGTAGAGATTCTCCGCCCAGTCCACCACAGCTCGGGCAGGCTCCTCGAGCACATCGCACTCGACGGAGCGCGCCCGCAGATACGCGGTGCACATATGGCGATAGGCAGCGTCCATGGCATACCAATCGGACGTGTAGGCATCCCACACCTGCTGGGGCTGCGCCAGATGGAACCCGCCCGCGTGCGCCTGCCTAAACGCACACATATCGGCCACAGCGACAAGCAGGTCAAAGTAGCTCTCGACACGGCGGTACCAGCTTAGGTCGCAGCGACACGCCGCAAAGGCGCGCGCATCCGCAACACGGTCCGCGCCCTGAGCAAACGAGCAGAACAGCTGCGAGAGTACGGCCTCATTGACGCACGGGAACACATCAAGCGAGGTCAGCACATCGATCGACAGGGCCTCAAACCGTGCAAAGAGCCCGCGGGCATCCTCCACCAAACGGCAGATCTCAAATAAATCCTCGCTCGACGCCCGAGCATCGGCAGTCTGGTCCCACGTACGCACCGCCTCAAGGCAATAGGGTCCGTAGGCGGGAGCCACATAGCTTTCGAGTCCCTTAAGCGCCCCCTCGGGAAGCGCGGTGGATGACGCCGTGATGAGCACATGGGATGCCAGTGCAAGCAGCGAATCACGCTTATACAGCGGTCCCTCAAACCCATAGCAACGTACAATGAAGGCAGCGAGGACATCGCGCACGCAGTACTTGTCCACCAACTCGGCCAGCGCTTCGGGGCCCTCGTGCAGCAGCGTGGTCATACAGCCGCGCAGCACAAACGCGGGGCGCGCGTCGCCAACCTCTTTACCGCCAAAAATCACCGTAAGGATACCGAGTTCGATATCTGATGCGCCCGAAGCATGCGGAACGCACGCGGCAAACTTAACGCAGCGGGTCTTGGCATCAAAGAACGTCTTGTGCTCGCGCAGACTCTCGCGCACGGCGTCGATATTCTCGATTCCCAGCTGATCGGCCAAAAGCGAAAGATAGTCAGCCTGGAACTGATCGGCATACAGCTCAACATCGGCAAGCCAATCGCCCTCAAGCCTGCCGCGCGGGCAACGGCGATACAGCAAGATATCGTTCGCAAGGTCATCGCGGTTGATGAGCTTCTTTACGGCAAACATGCAGCCCTCGCAAGCCTCAACAAACCGCACCGGGCGCTCAAAGTCACCGTGAGCGGGCATAACGCCGTCATCGGCCCCCGCGCCGTCGAAACCCTCGGCAGCCAATCGCTCAAACTCAGGAGCAAACTCGCCGTCCGCATCGTGCCAAATCACCACACGGCGCAGCATACATGCAGCCAACGGCTGCAAAAATCGCAGCTTGAGCTGTTCTTCTACATCGATCTTGGGCATGAATATCCTTACCGTATCTGCAGTTATTTAATCTTCGCCAGCACATCCTGAAACTTGGCGTAATTGATCTTGACGCCGTCATCCAGGTCGATCTTAATCATCTGGTCTGCCAAGTGGTGTAGTTTCTCCTCGTAGGCAATGGTCTCTTTGAGCTGGTCATTGAGCTTTTTGACGCGCTTATCCAAACACACGCGCTCGCCGCGCTCGGCACTGGCAAGGGCGTCGTTGGCATAGCCGATCTGGGAGCGATAGCGCTCCTGCTGCTCATGCACATAGTCGGTGCGGATGCGAGCCAACAGGTCGGGCTGGTAGCGATGCATGTAAACAAGGCACTTGAAGCCATTCTTCTTGCCGCTGTCGAACAGCCAGTAGATGGGACGCTTCTTATAGGTCTGGCAGTGGTCCTTAAAGAAGTCCTTCAAAAAGTAGGAACGGATTACCTCGCGCGAGGTACCCTTGCCGCCGAGTGCCTCGGCAATAAAGGCCAGGTTCTGCTCGAGCGTCTCCTCGCCGTACACGGTGCGCACAAAGTCGATAAAGTAGCGCACGATGTCGTCGTCAAAGTACTCGTCATCGGTAATGGGCAGCACGTTATCGCCATCGGGCATAAAGGTCACGTGGTCAGGGTTGGGCATCTTTGCCAGATAGTCATCGACCGTGGCGCCCTGATCGGCCAGGACCAGGCCATCCACGTCCAGCGAATAGCGGCCAAACATGCAGCCCACGGCGTAGCTTATGAGCGAGACGATCTCGTCGCGTCGCGTGCGCACGTACTTGTTGCCCTTATAGCTCTCGGGGATCTCCTCCGCCGTATCGAAGATACGCGCCACCGAGACGTACTTATCCTCGACCTCGATGGGCACCTCGCCCTCCATGTTGTAGATCTTGGCAAAGATTCGGTTGAGCTCTTCCTCGTTAGCGCGAAGCTGCTCAAAACGAGCGTTGACCTCGGCCTTGCGGGCCTCGTATTTATCGGCCAAAAGCGTTGCCATTATGCCGCCTTTCGTTTCCGTGGGTCTTACGAATAATCGTCGTTTCCTAAAATCTTGCAGTTACGAAGCAGCTGGGGGTTCCCGGCATTTTTGTTCTAAGCACGATTATTCATCTGTTTTATTTCCCTGCTCGATTTGCCAATTCAAATGATCAATTCTATGGCTCGTCAAATGTCCCTTCGGTAAGGCGAGGTTGCAAACAGCGACCCTCTGGCGGAAAAGGTCAAACGCAATTCTGTCGCATACATCCTTATCCCATTTCTTTTCTTCGAGCATTTCTTCAATTTTCAGCTCAGTCATTCTGATCCAATGCAAAGTATCTTGTCCGTCCGTGAGGTAATCGAGCGATTCCCTGTAAGGCGAAGTCTTCAAATAACGCTCTAATTCCGACCCATCGGACGAGTTTTCAAGCTGTTCAACATACGTTTTCAAAACGTCAAGGTAACGAGATAATTCTTGAACATCCTTTTCAAAATTCTTACGAATCTCTTTTTGAGTATCAGCATTGTGCGTGATTATATAAACGATATAACTCGAAACAATAAGCATTAAAACGTCATAGGTAAATTGTAGCCAATCAATTTTGAGACCGGTAAAAGCAAAGCCAACCACAAAAGAGGAGAAATCGAAATATGTAATCATCGGCTTGTCTTTCTATGCACAATTACAGCAAAGGATGTCGCTTGAAATCCCAGGAGGTTTCGAACGAATCCCAGTCGAGCATCGCCTGACTAATTGCAGCGCTACAAATCTCTTTGACATCACCGCGATTGATATCCACATCCCCGCAACCAATAGAATTTATTGTTCCAGGGGGAAAGCTGGTTGACGGGTTAAGCATCTCAAGCTCAAGCGCCACAATTGAAGAATTAAGAAACGAAAGAAGAGCAAGCTGAGAGTCCCCTTGCCCAGACTGGGAATACATGCACAATCCGCCCATGTTGCTAAGGAACCCAGCCGGGAGATACCTAAACGAGAGTCTGCCCGAACCGATTCGATTCCAAGTAATTGCAGGTTTATATAAATTCGAAATGCCAGTTATTGATGCATGTCCCGTGGCAATCATTTCTGCACCATTGTTGGCAAAATTGGTGACAACATAGTGGGATCCGTACCATTTACGGCTTTCGCCAGCCTTTGCAGTAATATGCCATTTCGGTGACAATCTCCTTTTTCTGATATTTGTTTGACATTCGGATACCTCAAACCAGTACTTCAAAAATCGATCATTATCACCAGTTTTAATACCTTCGTTTGCAACCGAATATCGAGTGATTAAATCAGAAAATAAATTGATAAATCTATCGCTAGCCCAGTAGGCTATGGGGGTGCCGGGGATTTGTTTGAAGGTGTCGGCGTCGCGGCGGTAGAACCAGCCGCAGGCGGGGTTTTGGATGGCCTCGACCAGTTTGAGCCTCTTGGCCTCAGAGCCGTTGATATCAACAAGGCGCACGTAGGCGCCCTCGTATGCCGCGCGGCCGTTGTAGATGACGTCGGCGGTAACGTTGACGACCTCGCCGCCGATAGCATCAAACGCGCGAGGGCCCAGATGGGCCATGGAAACGATTGTCTTGTTGTCGATAACCTTGGCGCGTATCTTCTCGAAGCTGCCCAGGAACATCCAGCTCTGCATGGTGACCATGGCCGCGTAGCCGCGGTCCTTGGCAAGGCTGAATCCGCGCTCGATAAAACACGTGCAAAGGTCGCTCTTCACGTCGGAGTAGTTCTTCTTGACCCATTTGCTCATGAAGGGGTTAAAGCTGCTGCTGCCCATATACGGAGGATTCGCCACGGTGCAGGTAAAACGACGGGACAGCTTCTCGCAGATGGCGGCAGCGTTTTCGAGCTTAGTTTTGGTCGCAGAGGCAAAAAGGTCGTCGGAACAGTTCGCGGCGGCAACCTTGAGCTCGTCGATCTCGCCCTCTGAAGGATTAAGCAGCGAGCCGATTTCACCCAAATGGCTCAGTTCCTCGGCGAGCTTCTTGTTGCCCGGCAGTTCGTCATCCCCCAGCGGAATGCTCGAGAGCACGGTAACGTCGGCGCGCGCTGCGCGCTTGAAAAAACGACGATCGTGCTCGCGGGCGCACATGGCAAGCGCCAGCTCCGCGATCTGCGCCGCACGGGAATCGATTTCCATGCCCGCAAGGTTTTTAGTAAGAATGAGCTCGGGGATTTCGCGCTCACGATAGCCGCGCTCCTCGTACATATGGAAGAGCAGCTCAAACGCGTAGACCAAGATATGGCCCGAGCCGCATGCGGGGTCGCAGAGGGTTATCTCCTCGGGACTCGAGATGCGGATGAAGTCCTCGTGCTCAGCATCGGGCTCAATGTAGTACTCCATGCGCTCGCGCAGTGAGCTCCCGGGATTGTTGAGCATCCACAGACGGCCGAGCGAGTTCTCGACCATGTAGCGCACGATCCACTCGGGCGTGAAGAGCTGCGTGGCGGGCGCGATGTCCGCCGCCGCTGCTTTGCGCTTGGACTTGAAGAACTCGTCTTTAACGTCAGCGTTGTAGTACTGATACATCCAGCCCAGAACGGTCACGCCCTCGCGCCAGTCCTCGTCAGTGAGAACTGCGTTGAGTTTGCCCACCACGCCGTCGGCCATCATGAGCCCCTGGGGCAACAGCAGCTCCATGGCTCCGCCCACGCGTTCAAAGACGCCTGACAGGCAATCGGCAAGTTCCTCGCACTGAGCCACAAACAGATAGCGCCACAGCGGTTCGCCGGAACCCGCCATCTTGAGCTCCGCCACGCGCTCGAGGTCGGCCGTGGAAATCTCCACGTCCAGGGCGTTCTCCACGGCCTCGCTGCCATGGCTGCCGTCAGCCCGGCTCAGCATGCGCATACGGCTGGGGAGCCATCCGCGTGCATCCATAAAGCGAATGGCCACGATACGGTTGAACCAGGTGTAGGCCGCACGGTCGCGCAGGGCGTCGTGCCCCTCTGCGGCCTGCAGGCGCAGCAGCTCGTCGCGCTGCTCAACTTCGAGCGGGCTCAGAGGCTGGCCGTTGACGGTCTCGGACCCAGCGGGCGCGAGCGTAGGCTCAGTGATGCCGTAGCGCACCATCTGCGCCTCCACGCCGTTAATAAGTTCCACGCGGGCCCACGTGCAGAAGTTCTTGAGAGCGGAATCGTTCATGGTTCCCGTACCTTTCAAAACACCATAAGCCACCGGCGTATGCTTGGGCGCCGGCGGCTGAGTGGGTTAGTTAATGCGGATCTCGTCGTTTGATGCAAGCGCCTGCATAAGGCGGGCGCGCAGGTCGTCCACGTAGCGCTCCACGTCCTCTGCGGTTGTGAGGCGGCTCGGCTTGGCCAGGTCGGTGCGACGCACGGTCTTGACCTTGCGCTGAGGCTTGGGCACGGGCACGGAACCTGGTGTTGCAGCGCCTTTGTTGGTGATCTTTTTGACCACCTCGCCCGTGCTGGTGACCTCGGTGGAACGGCGCTCGTTCTCCATGCGTTCGCGCGCGGCGTCCACGGCGTCATATATCTTGTTGGCTGCCGTGATGGTCCAGCTTTCCCAGTTTGCCGCGAGGGCGTTAAGCTCGTTGAGGCTCTGGACGCCGTGGGCGCGGTTCTTGAACGACTCATACTTGATGTTGGCGTCCGCTATGGCATCCTTGGCCTGCTTGACAAAACCATCTTGGCTCTCGGCCTGCTTCTGCAGATCCTGCAGATCGTTCTCGATGCGTTGCAAGAACTCGTTGCGACGGATACCCAGGAGTTTTTTCATGTCTTCCTCGACGGGCGCCATCAGCGGTTGCAAGTCTTTGATGCGTCCGTAGGGCTTGGGATCTTTGAGGATCTCGCGCACCTTTGTCACGTTATCCACCGCGCCGTGAATGTCGTCCGAGGCGTACTCGATAGCCTCCGTGCGGCTCAAGAATTCCCTGGCGTGATCAAACGTTGCGCGCTGGTTGGAACCGAAGAACTCAGCCATCCTGTCATAGTCTTCCTTGGCATCGAGCAGGCGGTCCTCGTGCTTGGTAAACGTGGTCAAGAACGCCTCGGCCTCGTTCTGATCCTTAAGGACGTCGGCCACCTCCGAGCGCATCTTCTCGCACTCAGCCTCGCCGGGATACGGGTAGGCCGGTTTGATGCCCGTGTAGTAGTCGCGCGCCATAGCAAGGCACGTCTCGCGCAAACCATCAAGATGCTCCTTGAGCTCGGCCACGAGCTTATCCTCGTTGGAGGGCACGGTCTTGAGGTCAAACAGGTCGCGCATGAGCTCGCCCGTGGCACGCAGCAACCGGTCGCTCATACGCACGCGCAAGCGCACCTGGGCCTTATCGGCATCCTTGCGCAGGAGTGCCACCATACGGCTGTCGTTGGCCTGGACCGTCTGGCCGCCAAACAACACCTGCGCGCGCTGCTCCACCACGAGCTGCGCCACCACATTGGCGATGTCGACCTCACGCCAGCCAAAGGGCCTTTGCTGGTACTGGCGTTGGATATCGCCCATAGCGGTATCCAGATGGCGCTGATGCTGCACTTTGAGGTAGTCCTCGACCTCCCTGAGCGCACGCGTGTTGCCCGCATCCATGCCATCGAGCCCCGCCTGGACGTTACCCGCCAGCGTGGAGCGAATATCGGAATCGTCCTCAACCGGCGCGCCGATGTAGCCAGCCTTTTCAAAAACAACGTCACACAGTTGCGCGAGCACCTGCTCAAAAACCTGGGCGGGTTTGGTGGCGCGAACTTCGACCATACGGCCGTTGACCGCGCAACGTGCATGGAGCACGGCCTCGCTCAAAAGGGCATCGGCCTCTTTTTCGTTATAGGCTGCCTCGCGCATTTTTGCCTCGACAATCTGGCGGGTACTCGGCGGTAGCTCCTGCAGATTGCGCGTCTGGGCGTACATGCGAATCTTAGCGGCGTTGACGAGTGGGGCCCAATAATCCACCTCGTCGCCCAAGGCCACGATGGCCTTATCCACGGATTTCAATGCTAGCTCGGCATCGTCCGCACGTGCCAAGTCGCCGGCCATGGTCACCACGGAGAGTTCCATACCACCCTTGCTGGATCCATGAATCGAGCCATCCACGTAGCGGTCAAAGGGGAAGTCATTAGGATCGCGATGGAACTTGTACGCATTGTAAATGCTGTCGAACAGGCGCTTTTTGATGTACTCGATCACCTTCGCGTTGTCGATCGGGGTCCGCGCAATCTCCTGTGCAATTTCCTGCTCCTCGTCGGTGAGGAAGCTGTAGGTATCGCCCTGTCGCGCCACTTTGTTCTCGCGCTCCAAGCGGGCGAGGGACTCCTTGACGCGGTCCTTAAGGGCGCGCTTGTCCACGTCGAGGCTGTCGACCATCAGGATAGAGACGTTCTCGACCGTGGCCTTGACGTAGCCGATGTAACGAATCAGGTACAGGAGCTTAAGTACCCGGACGTCGTAGGGCTCAAGACCTTCTCTGTTCTCAGCCGCGCGCTCCGCACAGACAACGACCTGGATGATGCCGTGCTCAAGGTCTTTGGAGATAGTATCGAAGAAGCGCCAGAACGGCACGAGTGCACCGGTCTGGTCATGCTGGATGGCCTGAGCGCTCTCCTGGAACGCACTAAGCATGGAGCGCTCGCCCGTGGACATGTGTTTGGCCTTGACGCCGTGCTTGCGCACCTCGGTCATGACATCGGGCAGAAGCTTGAACTGATAACCCACAAACGGGTAGCTGGCGACAAACTCCTTGGCGTTGGCGTAGCCGGCGAGGTCGGAGCGCGAGCCACCCTCAAAGGTAAAGTTGTTTTTGAGCACGGCGGCGTCTTGCTCGTAGACCTGTGCAAGCATATCGGCCGCCGACGCGGTCTTCTCGAGCACACGGCGCTGGATGACCTCGTCCACGCTGGAGCTGGAGAGCGAAAGGCGGGTATTGAAGCGGCCTTGGATCTTTGAAAAGTCGTTGCCCACGGGCAGGCTCAGGTTGTCGATGGCCTCCTGGCTCGTGACCATCACCCACACGCGGCCACCGCAGGCGGCACCCAGCTCCTCGACGATGGTCTGAAGGCTCAGCATAAGGCTTGGGTCCTGGTCGTTTGTAATAAACTGACCCACCTCGTCGACCATAAAGAGCAAACGGAAGTTGCCGCCGTGGGCCACTGCCTGAGCGTCCACGTAGTCCTTGACCTTTTTGGCAAAGACATCGGGGGCCAAAACCTCGTCCTCAGAACCCTCGAGCCAGTTCCATGCGGCCTTTTCGCTCATGCCGAGCACGCTCTGCAGCACCTCGACGACGTCGTCCTCAAAGTAGCTGTAGGTGTCGCGGGTCTGGAGCCAGGACTCGCCGTTGACGCGCTCAAAGGCCTCGCGGAACTCCTGGGTCTTGCCCAGGGAATCGATGTGATCCTCGAGCTTTGCAAGCTTGAGGTCCTCGCCGTAGAAGCCGCGTGCCTCGTAGAACATGCGCTCAAAGCCGCGAAGCAGCGCCGTGGGAGCCGTATCGCCCTGCTTCCACTGGCCCGCCTTGCTATCGATGTTAAAGAGGATGGCTTGCGTGGGCACCGAGCAGGCGCGCTCCATGGCAGCCGCGACCATGGGGTCGACGATCTTGCCATCAAAGTAGCGGATGGCGCTCTTACCGCCAATCTGGCGATTCTCGAGCAGGTAGCTCAGCATCTTGAGAAAGTGCGATTTACCGGAACCGAAGAAGCCGCTGATCCACACGCCGATCTTGTCGGTGCGCACATCGATGGCATCGCCGTAGGCCTTGAAGAACGTGGCAAAGTGCCCCTGCAGCTCGCGCGTCACCACGTACTCGTCAAGCTCCTGGCGGATGGACCCATCTTTTGAATCCTGGACCTTGACCACGCCGTTGATGGAGCGGTTGATGTCTTTTGCAAAGAGGTCGCGAATGATCGTGTTGTCCATGGGTGCTCCTTTGGGTTTGGGAACGTTATGGCAAAGGGTTGTTACCGGCGACAGGGACTTGCCTGCGGGGAGCCGTGCTTACGAGATATCGATGGCGCGGTAGTAGTTGTCGGCCGGCAGACGGTTAAAGAGCTGGAAAGAAGAGCCGTTGAAACTGCCCGGATAGGCGGCGACCACAGGCACCTCATCAAAATCCGCAAGCATGCAATGGAGAAGCGTGTGCATGCGAAAGAACGGGAAGACCTCGCCCGCGCCGGTGAGGAGAACGACGTCTCCAGGCGCGTGCGGCTCGGTCTGCTCAAGGATGTACGCAGCGACTTTCTCGGGCGAGGCGAACTTGGCCACGTCCTCGAGCACGCGCTGGGTACCGCGACGCTCCTCTTGGTGCGGGATAGCCTTGAGGACACGGCGCTTTTCGAGAATTGCCAACACGGCGTCGTAGAGGTTCACGACCTTGAGCGTGCACGGAAGCTTGTCGGCCTCGGCATCGCGTGAAAGGGCACCAAATAATGCACGCGCCTCAAACTCCAGCGCGGGGTCATAGCAAAAGGTGTGGAAGCCGATCTCATTGCCTATGCCCTTGTTGACCAAAAAGTCCTCGCTGCACAGGCACTCGCGCAGAAGCTGCGCACGGCGCTCAAATTCCTGACAGGCGTGCTTGGAGCGGACATGCGCCGCCACGACGCTCTTGCGGGAATGGATGCCGATATTGGTGGCGAGATCGGTCGCCGGGGTGATAACAGGGTCGACGGCGCTTTTGACGGGAGCCACGCTACATCACCGCCCTGCCGGTAAGGGCCGCGATAAGCGACTGCTCGCCCAGCTGAACCAAGGCTCGCTCGACATCGGAATCGAGGAAGAGTGGTGACAGGCGCTCGGACTCCGGGCCCTGGCCCTCGCCGATAAGGCCGGCATGGCGGAGCGTCTGGCGGAGCGAGCCCTTAATGCGCTTGACCGTGGCCTCGGTCCAGCGGGCCGCGTCCGGATACTCCGTGGTAAAGCGCGTCATAAAGGCGTTGAGGTCAACCGCCGTGAAGGCATAATCAAAGTTTTGCAGGCGCTCCCCTACCTCGATGAGCACGAGCTCGCGCACGATGTCGTAGCGGCAGACCATGCTGTAGAAGATGGCCTGGTCCGCCTGCGTGGGGGTGCCAGATGCCATGAGGCTGGTTAGGGATGACGCAGCCTCGACGGCGGTTTTGGGGTCGATGCCGCGCGCGGCGCATGCGGCGTCCGTGGGCACCATGGCGTCGAGGCGGCGAAGGCACACGGTTGCGCGGTTGGCGACCATGCGCTCCGTGGGATATTGAAAGAGGTTATCGCTCTTTACGCGTACAATGACCTGCTCGTCGCTTGCGCCCTGCGTGCGCAGAACAGCGACGATGCGCATCTCATGCGGGAGGAATTGCTCGCGGGTGAGCACCCCCCCCCCCGAACGCTTTTTGTGGTTACATCCACAGTGCACGCTCCAAGGGTGTCAAAGGCTGTCACAAGTGCGCCGCAGCCCGGCAGGCAGGCGCGGCGCACATGACAATAATCATACCTGTTGGTAAAAAAGTTACCACGACCAGCGTGTCAAATGTTGAGCAACAAAATTAAATCCGGTTAACGGTTATTTTCGCAGCTCAGCAGCTTTGACGAGATCGCCCCAAATCACACTTGCCAGATAAACGCGCTTGCGAATGCAGACACGCACACGCCCAAAGCCACCTCGCATCGGACCCCCACCCTCCACTACACTCAACATTGAGTTATACATATGATTCCATGTAAGGAGCTTCATATGCCAGACGTAAAGCCTATTTCCGATCAGACGGGCGCACTAACCGCCATCCAAGAACGCGAGTATCGCATTCAACGTGCCATCACGCGTGGCTACGACGATCTGGTAAACGGTCGCATTCGACCCTGGAAACAAGCGAAGATCGAGGCGGATCAGATGCGAGCCTCAAGACAACCCTCCCCCATGTAACCATCCTGTAAATCATAGCGGCGCAGTCGAGTTTTACCGTGATGCGGTCGCGCCTAGCGCTCCACTGTGCTAAAGTATCCCGAACATTCAAACGACTATGAGGGAGAACTAGAAGATGGCACGTGTGCACAACTTCTCAGCTGGCCCGGCCGCACTGCCTACAAGCGTGCTCGCCGAGATCGCCGACGAGATGATGGACTACCGCGGTTGCGGCATGTCCGTGCTCGAGATGAGCCATCGATCTAGCATGTACCAGCAGATTATCGACGACGCCGAGGCAACCCTGCGCCGCCTGCTGAGCATCCCCGACAACTACCGTGTCCTGTTTTTGCAGGGCGGCGCCACGCTGCAGTTTGCGGGCATCCCCATGAACCTTATGCGCTGCGGCCGCGCCGGCTACGTCGTGACCGGCAACTTCGCCAGCAAGGCGTACCAGGAGGCCGCCAAGTACGGCGAGGCGGTGCTGCTCGCGAGCTCCGAGGATACCAACTTCGACCGCATCCCCGACATGGCCGACATCAACGCGCGCATTGCCGCCGAGGCCGCGGGCGACGGGCTCGACTACGTCTACATCTGCCAGAACAACACCATCTTTGGCACCATGTACCATGAGCTTCCCGCTTGCGGCGATGTGCCGCTGGTTGCCGATGTCTCGAGCTGCTTTCTGTCGCAGCCGCTCGACGTTGAACGCTACGGGCTCATCTACGCCGGCGCGCAGAAAAACGCCGGCGCCGCGGGCGTCACCGTGGTCATCGTGCGCGACGACCTTATCGCCGAAGGCCCGGCCTATGCGCAGACGCCGCAGTACATGGACCTTAAGACCCAAGCCGCCAAGGGCTCCATGCTCAACACGCCCAACACCTTTGGCATCTACGTGTGCGGCAAGGTGTTCCATTGGGTTGAACAGACCGGCGGACTTGCCGCCATGGCCGAGCGCAACTGGGCCAAGGCCAACCTGCTCTACGACCTGCTCGAGAACAGCAAACTATTCCACGGCACCGCACAGACAGACAGTCGCTCCATCGCCAACGTCACGTTCCGTACCGGCGATGCCGACCTCGACGCCGCCTTTGTCGCAGGCGCGGCCGAGCACCAGATTCAAAACGTCAAGGGCCATCGCCTCGTCGGCGGCATGCGCGCCAGCGTGTACAACGCCGTCACCATGGAAGACGTGCAGGCACTGGCCTCGTATATGAAGGACTTCGAAGCGCAGCATAGTTTGAGTCCGCGATCTAACTAGCCCGCAACGAGCGGGCCGACCAGCCACTTCAAACCACTTGTTATAAACAAATCCGCTAAGGAGTTTTTCATGCGCAAGATTAAAACCATCGACGACATTACCAAGGACGGCAAAGTCGAATTTGGCGAGGGCTACGAGTTTGTGGGCACCGCCGAGGAGGCCGACGCTATTCTGATGCGCTCCACCGACCTGCACGGCTACGAGCTGCCCGAGGGCATCCGCGCCATCGCCCGCTGCGGCGCCGGCGTCAACAACATCCCCGTCGAGGAGTACGCCAAGAAGGGCGTCGTCGTCTTTAACTCCCCCGGTGCCAACAGCAACGCCGTCAAGGAGCTCGTCCTGGGCATGCTGGTGCTTTCGAGCCGCGGCGTCGTGCAGTCGATGAACTGGGTGCGTGACAACGCCGACGACCCCGAGATTCAGGTCGATGCCGAAAAGGCCAAGAAGGCCTTTGTGGGCCGCGAGCTCAAGGGCAAGCGCATCGGTGTCATCGGTCTGGGCAACGTAGGCTCCAAGGTCGCCAACGCCTGTGTCGACCTGGGCATGAACGTTTACGGCTACGATCCGTTCATTTCCGTCGAGCACGCGTGGGTGCTGAGTCGCGAGGTGCAGCGCGTGGGCACGCTCGAGGACCTCTGCCGCGGCTGCGACTACCTCACCGTGCACGTGCCCAGCAAGGCCGATACCATCGGCATGATCAGCACCGAGCAGATCGACCTGCTGGCCCCGGACGCCGTGCTCATCAACTACGCGCGCGAGACCATCATTGACGAGGACGCCGTCGACGCCGCCCTGCGCGCGGGCAAGCTCAGCTGGTTTAGCTGCGACTTTGCCACGCCCAAGACCGTCAAGATGCCCAACACGTTTATCACCACGCATTCGGGCGCCGGCACCGGCGAGGCCGAGGCCAACTGCGCCGACATGGCCATCAGCGAGCTCAAGGATTACCTGGAAAACGGCAACATCGCGCACAGCGTCAACTACCCCGCCTGCAGCATGGGCAAGGCGCGCGCCGCAAGCCGCATTGCCTGCCTGCATGCCAACGTGCCCAACATGATCGGCCAGATCACGGCCATTCTCGCCAAGGACAACGCCAACGTGCAGCGCATGACCAACGAGTCCGCTGGCGAGAACGCCTACACCATGTTCGACACCGATGAGCACCTGGACGGCAGCACGATCGAGGCACTTAAGCAAATTCCGTCGATGTATCGTGTGCGCGTGATTAAATAGCGCCGGCGCCAATCCTGCCAGACAGACCACGAAGCCCATTCGGCCCCCGTTTTCACGAAACGGGGGCCGATTTTGTTGCTCCGGACGACTTTAAAATGATACCCAGAACAAGTTTTTTCAGATAATCGATAGTGAGGCTCAAGTCGCTAAGCACACCCGCTTTGATAAACAGCTTTATCAGGGACTTTAGTAGGTAAAAATCGATCTCTATGTGCCGAATGTAAGTTGACTGTCCATTTTCCGAAACAACTTATTCTAGATAGCATTTTTAAGGCCCCTCCAAGGCGAAATATAAGTCTTTTTGTGACCAAAACTCTAGTCCGCGCGACCGTTTTCCACCCGCGCGGCTACATTCCTGCCCAATCGATAAAAATCTCCTCACGAAGCCGCCGTTCGAGCTCCTGCTGTCGCGGCGTCTTGTCTTTCAGCGGCACATCGAGATAGGACATGATGAGCTCCATCACCACGCGGAAGGCATCGGAGTCGGCCAGCTGACCATAGGTCATCAGAATGACGGGATATCCCATCGCTTGCAGCGCCGTCGTTCGATCGGAGTCCGAAATCTTGGATTCAATGGATCCGTGAATGGCTTTACCCTGGCATTCAACCAGACACTCTCGGCTGCCGTCCTTATTTGCCAGCAGGATATCGGCATAGCGCCTATCAAGCCCCGAAATCAGGCGGGCGCTGCGCGTCATACGAATCTCGACGTTATTGGTAAGGCGCAGGCCTTCGCCGCCGCGCAACCTCGTAAGGCCAAACAGCATCGAAGCCTGGACCTCAAGCGGCGATGCCGCCACCCCCGTAATGCATTTCGCGGCACGTGTGAACGATTTAGCACCGCGGAGCCCCGGGATCTTATCGACGTACTCTGTAAGTTCAGAGAACTCGATCAAGGGCGGTCGTTTCCACAGGTCCGTTGGATTCCCCGAGACATCCTTTACATTTTCCCAACCCAACCGTGCGTCACCCCACCGGTCCCCATATGCCTGCACAAGTGCCGACTTTACCTGAGGCGCAATCTTGCACACGGCAAAGGTGCCGCACATCTCATACATGCACATGATTAAACGCTCGTTTGAGACCGAGGAAGCCAGGGTCAGCAGGGTAAAGAGCGGGGACGCGACATCGAGGCCAAACTCTGTCTGTCGCATGGAATCAAACGGCCTCTCCCCGTTCCAAACATGCCTGACAATGCGATCGCCCTTACGTCCGCAGCTGCCCTGCGCCAACACGTGTAACGGGGTGCCCAGGAAATGCGTGACGAGCGGATGCTCACATAGGTGCTCCCTGCGCGGATCGTCCGCAGAATCGGGCAGGTCCGGCATTATTGCCAAGACCTGTGGAGGTATCCGGTGATACCGAAAGGCAGATATGTCGCACAGCATGTCGTCCATGAAGGGTACGTACCCGCTGCGTCGCTTGTGAACCCGCTCGGACGGCAAACGCGCTGGCTCGGCCTGCGAACGGTAAATACTGCCACGCCCACGTCGCGGATCTCTCAGGAGGCTTACAATCGGTTTGGAAAGCAAACTGATTGTGAGGTTGCATATGGTTGATGAGGACTTTGCCTGGCGGCTTGCGCAGGAGCTTGTGCGGATCGACAGCTCAGACCCGGGCGCGTATGAGGATGAAATTGAGCGCTTCATTAAGAGGCTCATTGAGCAGCAGCTGGCACAACTTGATAGTTCTGCGCTCGATGCCGTGCAGATTGAGGAGCTCGAAGTGCTGCCCGGGCGCCGCAACCTTAAAGTCACCGTGCCGGGCCAAAGCGACGAGCCGCGGCTGATCTATATCTGCCACATGGATACCGTCACCTTGGGCGATGGCTGGGACGCAGACATCGCACCGCTTGGGGCGGTTGTGCGCGACGATAAACTCTATGGCCGCGGTGCCTGCGATATGAAGGGTGGCCTGGCCTGCGCCATTGCCGCACTGGTCCATACGCTCGAGCGCGTGGCGGCGGATGGCGCGCTGCCACGCCGCGGCTTTTCGCTCATCTGCTCGGTCGACGAGGAAGACTTCATGCGCGGCTCAGAGGCCGCGATCGATGCTGGCTGGGTCGGCTCGCGCGAATGGGTGCTGGACACCGAACCCACCGACGGACAGATCCAGGTGGCGCACAAGGGTCGCACGTGGTTCGAGATTGAAATGGCTGGCGTGACGGCGCATGCGAGCCAGCCTTGGAAGGGCGCGGATGCCGTCGCCGCCATGGCCGAGGTCGTGTGTTCGCTTCGTCGCGCGTTTGCGGCGCTGCCCGCGCACGATGAGCTGGGGCCTTCGACCATCACGTTTGGCCAAATCGAGGGCGGATATCGCCCCTACGTCGTACCCGACCGCGCCAAAGTTTGGGTCGACATGCGCCTGACCCCGCCGACCGATACGGCCGCCGCAATCAATATGGTCGAGCATGCCATCGCCGTCGCCGAAGCCACCGTTCCCGGTTGCCATGGCAGCTACACCGTGACGGGCGACCGCCCCGCCATCGAGCGCGATCCGGTCTCTCCCCTTCTAGCTGCACTCAAGTGCGCAGCAGACGATGTAACGGGCACGGATACGACCGTCGGCTTCTTTACCGGCTACACCGACACTGCCGTCATTGCCGGCAAGACGGGTAACCGTAACTGCATGAGCTATGGCCCAGGCTCGCTCGCGCTCGCCCACAAGCCCAACGAATATGTGCCCCACGCCGACATCGTTCGTTGTCAGCAGGTGCTAATCGCGCTCGCCGATAACGTGCTCTGGGACGCGAGCGGCCAAGTTGGGGCATAATAAGCCGCGAACAAACCGACTCGTGCGTTAGGACCGCCCCATGAAAGCACTTCCGTTTCCCTGCATCCGCCCGGCTCAGGACCGCGTGCTCGAGGCACTGCCTGCAATGGGCAGCATCCTGAGCGGCAACGATGCTCTGCGCGGAGCCATTGCCGATGGTCTGATGCTCAAGGATCCAGGCGCGGCGTATTACGTGTACGAATGCTCGGGTGAGCCGGGACGCGTGACGGGTGTCGTGGCGATTTGCCCGGTTAACGTGCTGACGGGCGGCGACGAGGCTGCCGCCGAGAGCATCGACGCACTCGCCACCGCGCGCGCGATCGCCGAGCTCAAGGTGCAGCCGCGCCCCGTGTCGCTCGCCTACGAGGCGTCGCCCGTCATGGATATCATTTTGAGCGCTGCCAAAGAGGGCGCATCGCTCTACGCCGTCACCGATCCCGTGGGCGTCACACATCGCGTGTGGGAGGTCAAGCGCGAGGACGCCGTTGCCGCCATCCGTGCCATGCTCGATCAGGCGCCCGACCCGGTGTTCGCCGGTGACTCCGCCTATGTCGCCGCACTGGCTGGGGCATCGCAGATTCTGGCCGACGAGGCCCGCGCTGCCGGCGCCTACTCTGGCAAAGAGCCGTTCAACTTTGCTGTAGCCGTGCTGTTCCCCGCCGCGCAGGTCAGCGGCAGCGCGCCGCAGGTTCCGACGGGTCTGCTCACTCACCAGGTCTCACGGTTCTAGCGAACTCAAACGCTAAGCTGGAAAACCCAGCATCCAAACAAACAAGGGGCGGAGATGCAGCAAACGCATGCACCTCCGCCCTTTTCGCATCAAACAATTACGCCGGTAAACCGGGCCGCAACGTCAGCGTTATCCACGCTGCGGACCTGCCGCCGCCACGAGCGGCTCTAGCCCCAGCTCGCGCGCGTAGTCTTCCTGCGTAAAGACTTCGACCAGTTCAAACGTATCGGCCGCATCGTCAAACGCAAAATGCAGCACTGAGCAGTTGCCCGGCACGCGTTCGCGCTCGTCGGCCGCCGCGCCCCGCACGTGGTCCAAAAACTCCTTGATAGCTGAGCCATGACTTACCGCGAGCACGCACGTATGGTCCGGACGCTGCATAAGATCGGTCAGCGTCGCCACCATGCGCGTGCGCACCTGGATCTGGCCCTCGCCGCCAAACTGCCGATAGAAGTCGCGCCACGGGCGCTCGGGCATAAGCATCACGCGCTCGGCCTCAAAGTCGCCAAAGAACCACTCACGCAGGCCGTCCAGGCGCTCGTACGCCAAGCCTGGCCACAAGTTGGCGATAGTCTGCTCGGTGCGATGAAGCGTAGAGGTGTAGGCATGATCGGGCTCAATGCCGCGCGCACGTAAAAACATGCCGGCGCGCGCCGCCTGGTCGCAACCCAACTGCGTAAGCGGCGAGTCACTCCACCCCTGAATGATACGCTTAAGGTTGAATATCGTCTGTCCATGACGGACCAGATACAGATCTTTATTCATAGGGGTCCTTTCGTTCGTTACCAACCCAAGAGCGAAAACGCCCCGTCGCAATAGCCAAAATGAAGCACGGCACCGTTGTCGGGTAGCTCTCCCCCGCCAGTCACATACTCAAGAAACTCCTGGCAGGCTGAGCCGTGGGAAACCGCCAGCACGCAGTCGTGCTGCGGCCTGGCCATGATGCGGGACAGAGCCGCGACCATGCGCGACTGAAGCCGCACTTCCGACTCGCCGCCAAAGGCCACCGGATAATCGCCCCAGGGCTGCGGCGGCATCTCGCGATTTGATGTGCCCTCCAGCGAGCCAAAATGCCACTCACGCAGGTCATCGACCAGCTCAATGGAACGGCCCTCGCCAACGATAAGCTCGGCCGTATGCCGCGCCCGGCCCAACGGCGAGGAATACACATGATCAAAGGCCACGCCACGCGCCGCAAACGCCGTACGCGCCGTCAGCGCCTGCTCGCGCCCGCGCGCCGTAAGCGGCGAATCGTGCCAGCCCTGCAAAATGCTCTGCACATTGAGCTCAGTCTGCCCATGCCGCACCAAATACAGATCTGCCACACACCCTCCCCTCGTACCACCACAAAGGGGACAGGAGCCTTTGTGGTGATTTTGCCGCCGGATTGCACCGCAACGACGCACAACTACAGCAGCACGTCGGCAAGCGGACGCTTGGGTACGTGGTGCACCCGCGCCTCGTCGCGCCAATAATTGATGGAGCCGTCGGGGTTGGAATCGATCGCATCGATCACCTGTGTCTCGGCCGGAATGCCAAACGCCATGATCAGCTTGAGCTCATACTTGTCGTTATCGAGCCCCATGGCATCGATCGCGTGGAGCGTAAAGGCCTTGAACATGCAGGCTGCCACCTCGGGCGTGGCGCTGCGGGCGGCGAGCATCATCGTCTGCGCGGCAATGCCCGTGTCGACCTCGGTAATGGGAGCGGCGGGCTTGCCCGGAACGGCGCGCTCGGCAAGAATCGCGATGTAGCCGGTCGGGCGCTCACCCTCGGCAGGACCCGGCCAATCCTTAAACGCGCCGGCCCATGCAAGCTCGTCAAATACACGCGCGCAGTCCTCTGCACCGCTTACCACATGAAAACGCAGACGCTGAGCATTGGCACCGCAGGGAGCCAGGTGCGCCAGTTCCGCCAGCTCGAGCAAAAACTCGCGCGGCACGCGCATGGACTCGTCAAAGCGACGGCACGTACGGGCACGACGGACCAGCGCATCAAACGCTTCCAGACCGAGCTTTTCGCAACCTTGCTTTGCCATCGATTCGACACTCGACGGTGCCTCGGGAACTGCTTCGTTCATAGGGACCCCCAATACAAGCCAATTGTCCTTAGGAAAATCTAACCTAAAACGTAGGCAATAACGAACAGGGCTGCAATGTTCTACACCTGTTGAATAGAAAATCGCGACGTGGGGAACAACGGAAACAATTCGGGGCCTTTGGGTTACGTTTCGCCCTCCCCGACCCATACGTCAGCGCCCTTAGGGGATACTGGTTGTAACGATCAAGGCTTACGCTGCACGGAAAGGAGACATTATGGGCATCTTTAAGAACGATGACCAAAAATCGAGCCAGTTTGGATTTGACGAGAAAAGCATGGCAGGCAAAGCCGTCAAGGCCGTGCGCTGGATCTACGCCATCACGGGCGTCGTGGCGCTCATTGCTGGTATCGCGCTGCTTTTTGCACCCGCCAAGTCCCTCGTCTTTTTGACGACCGTCCTGGGCTTCTACTTTGTGATTACGGCAGCCATCAGGCTGTTCACTGCCATTTTTGAGCCGCTGCTGCCCACCGGCTGGCGCGTCACGAGCATCATCTCCAACCTACTCATTATCCTGGGCGGCGTCATAATCCTGCGCAACCAGGCCTTCTCGACCGCGACGCTCACCACGATGGTGGTTATCGTGGCCGGCTTTGGCTGGATTGTCGAAGGTGTCATGTCCATTCTGGAGTCCGAGCTTTCGTCCAACCGCGCCCTCGCTATCCTGAGCGGCGCACTTTCCATCATCGCCGGCATGTTCGTGTTTATCTATCCGCTGTGGTCGGCCAAGATGCTCGTCATCTTTAGCGGCGCCGCGCTGCTGTTGTTTGGCGTAACGCTGATTGTTCGCGCTATTCAATTTGGCAAACTGGTGCGCTAGATGCCACGAACGCTCTTTATTGATGCAGACGCCTGCCCGGTCACGCGCGAGTCGATTGACTGCGCGCGGCGGGCGGGCGTCGCCGTTGTTATCGCCGGCAACAGCACGCAAAACCTGGAACGGCACATTCGCCGCGACGACCCGCGCGATGCCGAGCACGCGCGACGCGGCTTTTGGGTCACGACGCTCGACGTGAGCGTGGGCGCCGACAGCGCCGACTTTGCCATTGTCGAACGCCTGCAGGCGGGCGACGTGGTCGTGACGCAGGACATTGGCTTGGCGAGCATGGTGCTCGGGCGCGATGCCGCCGCTATCGGTGTGCGCGGGCGCGTCTACGACAAAGCAACCATCGACATGCAGCTGTTTATTCGCCACGAGGAAAAGAAGGTACGCCGCGCCGGCGCACGCACTCGCGGTCCGGCAGCATTTACCAGCGAAGACCGCGCCCGCTTTAAACGCAACCTCACCGAGTTGCTGCACTAACCAAGGTAGATTTTTGAGACATGCCTAATAATCTACCTTTTTGTTTTGCCGATTGACGCGCATCCAACGCCCAGGTCATGGCGGTGGAATTTATGGCATGTCCTAGTTTTACGGCATGCCCCAAACATCCACTTAGAACCCAAAGGCGGAAAGGATAAGGCCCCAGCCAGCGCCGATGACGTACATCATGATCAGGAACACGACATTTTCGCGGGCGCTGCGGTTGGTGCGGAACAGCACCAGATAGCCCACGCCGGCGGAAATGAGCGTGCCGGCGAGCATCGGCGCCAGTTGCAGCGCGCCTTCCAGATACAGCTGTGTAATGACCACGCTCGCCGAGCAATTGGGAATCAGCCCGACAAGCGCCGAACCCAGGACAGCGAGTATCTCGTTGCCGCGCAGGAACTGCTCGATCGCGGACTCGCCGAACGTCTCGAGCACGGCAACCAGAATCAGCGTCACCAGAAAAATGAATACCGAGACCTGCACGGTGTGCGAGATCGCGCTGCGGATGATCGACAGGACAGGCGTCCCTTCGTGGGAGTGGGAGTGACCGTGACCATCATGGTGTTCATGTTCGCCCTCATGACCGTGATCGTGGCCATGTCCGTGTTCGTGCTCGTCCTCGTCTTCATCGCAACCGCAATGGTCGCGCTCGCACAACTCGTGGATGTGGTCGGCGCTCACGCCCGCCTCGGCCACCTCGTCGATGATGTCACCGCCGCTGTGGTCGTCATGCGCGCAGTTAACGTGCGCCGGATTGACAGTGGTCCCCAACACGGTACGACGAATCGCCGCATGCGCGCGGGCGTTGCGACGCAGACCGCGAATGGCGGCATCTACGATAAAGCCCGTGACCAGTGCGATAAGCGCTTTCGAAGCCAAAAGCATCGCCATAGTCTGCACGGGAACCTGCTCGGCAAGTAGCAGCGGCAGCATCTCGTCGGAGGTCGAAAGGAACACCGCCACCAACGTGCCCAAGGTCACGACACGGCCGGCGTACAGCGTTGCTGCCATGGCCGAAAATCCGCACTGCGGCACAATGCCCAGCAGCGAGCCAACCACGGGACCCGCAGCGCCGGCGCGCTTGATAGCGCCGTTGACGCGGTCGCCCGCAACGTGCTCAAGTGTCTCGAGAGCAAGATACGTCACCAACAAAAACGGCGCCAGCGACAGCGTGTCCTTGCCGGCGTCGAGCAGAATATCAATCAGTAAATCCATGACGGATGGAACCTTTCGTGTCTTTCGGCAGCATTGTAAAAGTCCTAGCGGTCAACTAGGGTATTGTAGTTGTCCCGGGCGCGGTGCCAATAGTTGCCCATGGTAAACTATCATCTCGCCACAACTCAGTAACCCCGAGCCGCGCGACGCGGCCCGTCCAAGGAGCAGCCTATGAACGTTTCGCAAGCACTTGAATACGAGCGCCAGCCGTTTATTCCCATGTTTATCTATGGCGACCACGGTGCCATGGAGTCCGAACGCCAGAAGGGCGAAGAGGCCCTCAAGGTGCTCGAGACCGAGTATTTTACTGCCGAGGACGACCCCGGCTTCGACTTTGCCACCGTGCGCGACCTGGCCGACCGCAACCGCGACCTTTGCGACCAGATTGGGGAGGCACGCCTGCGCAATGTGACGCCCGCGACGCTCTCGCGCGGCCTGTCCGATGCCGACACCTGCGCCGCCATCGGCAAGATGCAAAAGCGCACCGCCGCGTCCGTTATGCGCGAAATCCGCGGCGACCGCGACGCGCTCGGCGTGGCCTACGCCCGCAAGCCCATCCAGGGCACCGTGCTCGGTATCGACATCGAGACCACCGGCCGTGCACCCGAGCGCGGCTATATCATCAACGTGGGCTGGGAGATCATGGAGCTCACCAGCGACGCCGTCCCGCATGACGCCGAGGCACACTACTGCGGCCTGCCCGACATCTACCGCGGCGAAGATGTGCCGCTGTCGAATATCCACCACATTACCTGGGACGACATCGACGGCAAAACGCCCTTCCGCGAGAACAAGGAGCTGCAAAAGCAGCTGCTCAAGCTTATGAAGAAGTACCCGTACATGGCGCATAACGCCGCCTTTGAGGACAGCTGGTTCAAGATTCACCTGGACGGTTACGCCGAGGCACGCCGCGCGGGTAAGATCATCGTCATCGACTCGCGCCAGATCTGCCGCAGCCTGGACGCCGACGTGCGCTCGCTCCCCCGCGAGTCCGCCCCCGCCGCGCTCGAGAACTGGGCACGCCGTCGCGGCACCCTCGCGCCCGACGCCAACGAGCAGCATCTGGGTCTGGACGACACCGACCTCATGCTCCGCACGGTACAGGCCGAGTTCAACCTCAAGAACCTGTTTGCGAAATAACCGATCCATCTGCGGGAGCGCCTGCCAGGCACAGTGCAATCCGTCTGGACGCACCGGCACGCAGTAAACTAGGGCGCAGTCTTATGGCTGCACCCTAGTTTTAATCAAAACGAGCAAATACGCATGCTTCACATAGTCGGCAGATTGGCCCACCTACTTTTTTCGAGTTGTTCGGCCAGCTGAACCACTAGTCGAGGCCCCTTGAACCGCAATCGAGCGCTATAGTCGCCCCAATTTCGCAACCAAGCCCTATAAATCTACCTGAATCAATTCGAATAAGACGTTGCGATCACACCATTCGTATAGGATAAGGCCGAATAACTCAAATTATGTTGGTGAGGCATCTGAGCGGTCGGCAAAAACGCTTAGAAGCTACGAATCCGCAACTAAAGTTCACCAAAATGGGGCAGCCGACAGAAACCTCCCCAGCCGAAGCTGCCCCCCCCTCAATACGACAGCTCAAAAACCCACCGTTCGCAGAAGATAAGCCGCGCCCCAATACCGTTGCCCGAAGTTTCGAGCGTATATGGCGTCCGCTATGCCATCATGCGCGTATGGGAATCGTTCTGTCACATACCACGGCACGCGCTGTATACCAAACAGTCAACTCGCTCGCAAGCCACGCGACCGATCCCATATCTATGGAAAAGATCAAGGTGTCTGCGCCGACCACGTCCAACCTGGAAGCGGCGCGAGCATGGCTCAACAGAAAGAATGTCGATTCTGAAAGCATCCATGTGCTGACGTTTTCCAATAATGCCAAAAGGCACCGCAAGGGCTGCATCTGCCACTGCACGCGCTATACGTTTGATGCAGAAAGCTACCTAGAACTCGAGCCGAACGTCTACATCGTCGACATCAAGCTGTGCGCGTTAGAAGCAACAGCCGACCTCAACCTTTCGGAGCTCGTTGAGTATTACTTTGAAATCTGCGGCTCCTACGCGCTTGGAACGTCCGACGAAACTCAATATCGCGAGCGCCCAGCCCTAACCAGCGTTGAAGAGCTCAGAGCCTTCTTTTCAGAGGCATCGGGGTATCGTGGATCTAATAAAGCACTTAAGGCACTTTCTTATGTACGCGAAGGCTGTCGCTCCCCACTCGAAACGGCGTTTGTCATGATGCTGACAATGCCCAAGTCAATGGGTGGCTTAGCCATACGCGCTATCAAAACGGACTATCCGATCCCAGTCCCCAAAAGATACGCCGCCCTAACGCGACGGACGGTTTTCTACCTCGACGCGCTGCTCGAAAATTCGATGACCGATATCGAATACAACGGCTTTTACCACGATGAGCCCGAACAGCAATCAATTGACGAGGAACGCCGAAACACGCTGCGAAACATGGGATATGCCGTTATCACAGTTAGTCGTCATTCGTTTTTCAAGCAGTCCGCTTTTAGGCGGGTCATGGAAGCGATTCGCATTCGCGAGAAGATATGGCCCGGTCGACTCCCGGATAACTTCGCCATCCTGCAAGAAACTCTTCGTCAATTTGTCTTGCGGCGCTACTTCGAATACGGTCGCCGCGTCCTGGAGACACTCAAAGAAGAAGAGGCCGCCAAGCGCGAAATTGCAAGCCAATATCCGCAAGCTGATGACCCGAGCATCAACGATGTGCCAGAACCCGACGACATGCAACACGTCGGGGCCCTTGCTGAGGAAATCAATGGGCCTTGGGAATGCGACATGTTCGCAAAAATCGATGAAAACCGCACGGAAGACGACACGATTATTGATCTAATTGAGAATTCGCTCTTCTAAAGGCGATCTCTGCGGATGTCCACCTACATTTTTCGACTTATTCGGCCACCGATGTGCCAGATTGGCTGCAGCAATGCTCAATATAACTTTAGATAAAACTGATTCTGCAGGAACTCCCGTAGAGGAAGAACTGATTCTCGCGGTATTTAACACGATAAAGTACAAATATGAACAGTTCTAATGCTTCTCAAGGTGGCTTTCTTAGCATGCTGGCCGAACATCTCGAAATATGTTGGCGAGCATTGCGTCGATGTCTCCCAACCCGCAGAAAATCGCAGAGGCGGCAAGCAGTCATCGAAATTAACGTAAATAGTATTGACATATGAACATGCGCTCATATAATCGGAAGTAAGTTATATGAGCGCATGTTCATATGAAAGGATGTTGCAATGAGCAGCCACGCTGATGAAACAAAGACTGGCATCGAGGCCACCGAGCCGATCGTCCCCACCACCTGCTCGCCCGAGGACCTTCCCGACGAGGAGCTGTTGTACGACCTGGCCGACCTGTTCAAGGTCTTCAGCGACACCACACGCATCAAGATCCTCTATGCCCTCATGGGCCGCGAGCTCTGCGTGGCTGACATCGCCGAAGCGACCGCAACCTCGCAGTCGGCAGTATCGCACCAGCTGCGCACGCTTAAGCAGTCGCACCTGGTCAAGTTCCGCCGCGACGGCCGCAACATTCTCTACTCGCTCGCCGACGATCACGTCTACACCATGCTTAACCAGGGCATGAGCCATATCTGCGAATAGCAATCAACCACGGTGTCAGCGCGGCCGGCACCCAGACCGCTAACACAGGGAAAGGAACCCACCATGAAAAAGCAGTTCAAGCTCGACGAGATCGATTGCGCCAACTGCGCGCGTGAACTTCAGGACGAGCTGGCTAAGCTCGATGGCGTCAAGTCCGTTTCGGTCAACTTTATGACCCAGAAGCTGACGCTCGAGGCTGACGACGCCGAGTTCGACGAGGTCCTGGACCGCGTCGTTGAGTTCACCGCCGACGCCGAGCCGGACTGCGAAATCATTCTCTAACCCGCGCATACGTTGACCTGTAAGGCCGCGCTTGCCGCGGCCTTTGCTCGCGAAATTATATGAGCAAGTGTTCATACACTCAAATGGGAGGTTTGAATCATGGCAGCCGCCGATCCCAAAAAGAAAAAGAAGAAGCGCAAGAAGAAAGAGTCCCTTGAGCACAAGCGCAACCGCATCCTGGTAGCACTGGGCATTTTTGCCGTTGTTTATGCCCTCGACGAGCTCGGCGCCCTCACTATCGCATTTGGGGAGCCTGGCAACATCTACGCCAGCTTCGCGCTGTTCCTCGTGCCGTTTTTGATTGCCGGATACGACGTACTGCAAAAGGCATTCAATAACATCCGCCGCGGCAAGGCCTTCGACGAGAGTTTCCTTATGGCAGTCGCGACCATCGGCGCGTTTGCCATGGTGCTCTTCCCCGATACCGACCCGCACATGGCCGAAGGCGCCGCCGTCATGCTGTTCTACCAGGTCGGCGAGCTGTTCCAGGCATACGCTGTGGGCAAGAGCCGCAAGTCGATCAGTGCCATGATGGACATCGCGCCCGACTACGCTAACGTCGAGCAGCCCGACGGCACGCTCGAGCAAGTCTTCCCCGATGACATCGCCGTCGGCACCGTGATCGTGGTCAAGCCCGGCGAGCGCGTGCCTATCGACGGCGTCATCGTCGAAGGCGAGACACAGCTCGATACCGCCGCCCTTACTGGCGAGTCAGTCCCCCGTCCGGCCAAAACCGGAGACGATATCATCAGCGGTTGCATCAACATGACGGGCCTCATCCACGTGCGCACCACCAAGCCCTTTGGCGAGTCCACCGTCGCGCGCGTCCTGGAACTCGTGGAGAATGCCAGCGAAAAGAAGGCGCGCACCGAGAACTTCATCACGCGCTTCGCCCGCGTCTACACGCCCGCCGTCACCGGCGCGGCCGCGGTACTCGCGCTCGGCGGCGGTTTGGTCACCGGCGCCTGGTCCGACTGGATCCTGCGCGGCCTGACCTTCCTGGTCGTCAGCTGCCCGTGTGCGCTCGTGATCAGCGTGCCGCTCAGTTTCTTTGGCGGCATCGGCGGCGCGTCCAAGCTGGGCGTTCTCATCAAGGGTTCCAACTACCTCGAGACGCTCGCCGATGTGGACACCGTCGTCTTTGACAAGACGGGCACCCTCACCAACGGCACGTTCTCGGTCGTCGCGGTGCACCCCGAGGCAGGCTATACCGAGCAGTCGCTACTCGAGGTCGCAGCCCTCGCCGAGTCGTTCTCCGACCATCCCATCGCGCAGTCGGTGCGCACCGCCTTCCAGGGCGAGCTCGATCCCAAGCGCGTAAGCGACTCCACCAACGACGCGGGCCATGGCGTGACGGCGACTATCGACAGCAAACATGTCGTCGTCGGCAACGCCAAGATGCTTGCTGCGGCCGGTATCGACGCTCCCAATTGCGAGGTCGTCGGTACGATCCTCCACGTGCTCGTCGACGGCACCTATGCCGGCCACATCGTAATTGCCGACACCATCAAGGTCGATGCGGAGCAAACGATTCTCGACCTGCACGCCGCCGGCGTCAAGCGCACCGTCATGCTCACGGGCGACCGCGAGGAGGTTGCAGCGTCTGTGGCCAAGCAACTCGGTCTCGACGAGTTCCACGCGCAGCTCCTGCCGGGCGACAAGGTCGAGCGCGTTGAGGCGCTACTCGCGGCCGAAAGTGGCAAGGGCAAGCTCGCCTTTGTCGGCGACGGTATCAACGACGCTCCTGTGCTTACGCGCGCCGATGTGGGCATTGCCATGGGCGCCATGGGCTCCGACGCCGCGATCGAGGCCGCCGACGTGGTGCTGATGGACGACAAGCCGTCCAACATTTCCCGCGCGATCCGCGTGGCGCGCAAGACCATGTCGATTGTTTGGCAGAACATAATCTTTGCGCTGGGCATTAAGCTGCTGATCCTTGTGCTGGCAGCGCTGGGTATCGCCAATATGTGGCTTGCCGTCTTTGGCGACGTAGGCGTGGCGATCATCGCCATCCTGAACGCCATGCGCGCGATGGGTGTCAAGAACCTGTAGCGCTCGTGGTCCCTCCGGCCGGGGCCGGGCTTGGTTTTGAAAACGTCCTCGCGCATGAGGCCCGTCTTTCTTGCTCCTGCGGAGCAACGGAAAGGCGGGCCTCGCGCTGCGGAGTGTTTTCAAAACCAAGCCCGGCCCCGGCCTGCATTGACACAGCTGGCGGTTCTTGGGCATCGCTTGCTGGCGGGGTTCCTTTGCTGAAATGGACTTGGCCGAAAGGGCCGCTGGTCCCGGTCGCTGGTTCGCGCTTTGCGTGAACTCCGCGCTACTGTGGGTCAGTTAGGCTTCTGTTGTTGGACCCGCTACATCTTCCCGTCTCAGCATCGATCTTAGCTTCTCGAAGCTCTCCTCGCTCAGGCAGTGCTCCATGTGGCAGCCCTCTTGCGACGCGACCTCGGGCGTTACGCCTGCGTCCTCTAGCAGACCTACAAAAAAGCAGTGGCGCTCCCACATTTGACGGGCAACCTCAAGACCGCGTTCCGTCAGATGCACGTCGCGTTTGCCCATCTCCACGTAGCCGGTGCTCTCCAAGGCCGCCATGGCTTTAGAGACGCTTGCTTTGGTTACGCCCAAGTATTCGGCAACGTCGATCGAGCGCACGATGCCCTGACGTTCCGATAGAACGTAGATCGATTCGAGATAGTCTTCTCCGGATTCACGCAGGGCCATGGGCCGCCTTTCGCGATGGCTTCTAGTTAGCCTTTGGATACTTTTGCTTGATTTACTTTACCGCAAAAGTTGCCCATGTCTTACTACTTTGCCTAAAAGTTAGCCGTGTTTCACAAAACATGCGGGACGAAAACAAAATGGGGACGCCCCGCAAGGAGTGTCCCCAGCTGCCGGCAGAAAAGGAACGTCCCTAAGTGCCGGCCGCAGCTACAGTAGCCCAAAGTGCTTGGCGGCGCTGTAAATGCCGTCGTCGTCTACGGCGGTCGTAACGTAGGTCGCCGCGGCCTTCACGGTATCCTGCGCGTTGCCCATGGCCACACTTGTGCCCACGGCCGAGAACATCGACAGGTCGTTCTCGCCGTCGCCAAAGGCGATCGCCTCGCTCGCGTCGATGCCCAAGCGCTCCAGCGTCGCCGCCACGCCCAGGTCCTTGCCGCCGTTAGCGGGAATAATATCGCAGAACAGATCGCACCAGCGCGTAGTGAGCGAATGCGACACGGAATCGGTCACGATATGCTCGTCGGCCGGATCAACAAAGGCGCAAAACTGGTAGACCGGCGCGTCAAAGGCGTGCTCAAACGGCTCCTCATGGTAGACGATTCCCGCGTTGCTGCCGGCCGTCACCACGCGCTCGGACAGACGGTTCACAAACGAGTTATCGCCCTGCATGCACAGCGAGTCATAGCGCCCCTGCGCCACCTGGTCCACGATTACCGCAACGTCGTCCGGATCAATCGGACAGCTGCGGTAAACCCCCTCGGCATCAAAGCAGTGCTGGCCCGAGAGCGTAATGTACGCATCCCAACCCAGGTCGAACAGCCAATCGGGCATCTGGTAGGTCGGGCGACCCGTAGCAATCACGCATGCGATCCCCTGCTCGTGAAAGCTGTCGAGCACCTGCTGCGCCGACACCGGAATCCGATGGGTCTTAAAGCTCAGCAGCGTGCCGTCGATATCGAAAAACGCGGCTTTGATCATCCTCGTCTACTCCTCGCCCTCGAGCTTTTCGCTCGCCTCGAGCCACGCCATCTCCAGCTCGTCCATGGCGGCGTGGGCCTCGTCGATCTTTGCCTGCTGCTCGCCCAGCGCCGTGTAATTGGTGGGGTCGACCTGCGCCATCGCAGCCTCGGCCTCCTCCACGCGAGCGCGCTGCGTCTCCATCTTGCGCTCGAGCGAGCTCACCTCGCGGCGGAGCTTCTGGCGCTCGGCGTTGGAAAGACCGTTGGGCTGCCCGCTCGTCTTGGGCTTTTCGGCCGCAACCGCTGCGGCGCCGGTGTCGAACGTGCCGGTCTTGGCACTCGGTGCGCCCACGGGCTCGCCCTCGGCGGTGGCGTTGCACAGGCGCAGGTACTGGTCGACGCCGCCAGGCATATGCGTCAGATGGCCATCGAGCAGCGCCCACTGCTGGTCAGTCACGCGCTCCATCAAAAAGCGGTCGTGCGTCACCAGAATCAGCGTGCCGGGCCAGCCGTCGAGCAGGTCCTCGACAATCGCCAGCATATCGGTATCCAGGTCGTTGCCGGGCTCGTCCAAGATGAGCACGTTGGGTTCGTCCAGGATCGTCAGCAACAGCGACAGGCGGCGGCGCTGGCCGCCCGAAAGATCGCCGATGCGGCTCCAGAGCTGCTGCGTCGAAAAGCCCAGACGCTCGCAAAGCTTCTCGGGCGAAGTCTCCTTGCCGTCTATGACGTAGTACTTCTTATAGTTGCTGAGCACCTCGCGAATCGTGTCGCCCATGTAGGGCTCGAGTTCCTCGAGCTGCTGCGACAGCACGCCAAAGCGCACCGTCTGGCCAATCTTCACGCGACCGCGCAGGGGCGCGATCTTGCCCTGAATCACGTCGAGCAACGTGGACTTGCCGGCGCCGTTCTCGCCCAAAAGACCATAGCGATCGCCCGCACCAATGAGCCAGGTCACATCGGTGAGCACCTGTTTGGACGTGCCATCGGCATCCGCATAGCCGGCGTCCACGTCGACCACATCGATAACCTGCTTGCCCAGGCGGCTCACGGCCAGGCGCTTGAGCTCTAGCTCGTCACGTACGGGCGGCACGTCGGCGATCAGCTCGCGAGCAGCCTCAACGCGAAACTTGGGCTTGGTGGAACGAGCCTGGGCGCCGCGGCTCAGCCACGCGAGCTCCTTGCGCGCCATGTTGCGACGGCGCTCCTCGGTGACGGCGGCCATGCGGTCGCGCTCTACGCGTTGAAGGATATATGCGGAGTAACCGCCCTCGAAGGGATCGACCTGGCCGTCGTGGACCTCCCACATGCTGGTGCAGACCTCGTCCAAGAACCAGCGGTCGTGCGTGACCACGAGCATCGCGCCCTGACCGCGCTGCCAGCGGGCCTTAAGATGGCGTGCAAGCCAGTTGATGGTGCGCATGTCCAGGTGGTTGGTGGGCTCATCGAGCATGAGCACGTCGTAGTCGCCGATCAGCAGGCGCGCGAGGTCCACGCGGCGGCGCTGACCGCCCGAGAGCTCGCCTACCATGCCCTCCCAGGGCACATCGCTAATGAGGCCGGCGAGGATCTGGCGCGTACGGGGGCTCGACGCCCACTCGTACTCGGGCGTGTCGCCCACAACGGCATGATGCACGGTATCGGTGTCGACAAGCTGATCCTTTTGGCCGAGTAGACCGATCGTGGTGCCGCGGCGGTGCGTCACGCGTCCGTCATCGGGCTCCAGCGTGCCGGCGAGCACGCTCAGCAGCGTCGACTTGCCGTCGCCGTTTTTACCGACAATACCAATGCGGTCGCCCTCGCCCACGCCGAGCGTCACGCTATCGAAAATATGCTTGGTGGGAAACTCTAGGCTGACGGAATCGCATCCCAAAAGAATCGCCATATGCCCTGCTCCTTCGTAGAAATTCAACGTTGTCCATGATAGCGAAAACCACCACAAAGGGGACAGGCACCTTTGTGGTGGTTTTGGGCAAGCGCACCAGCACACGACACAAAAAGGCGGGCCATCTCCCGCAAGAGATGACCCGCCTCTCCAATCAGTCCCGCGACAACCGTGGCCGCCGCAGGCCTCAAGCATGTCCCGGACTAGGAGAACATGCCGGTGAGGTAATCATTCAGCCGCTTATCCTTGGGCCGTTGGAAAATCTCGTCGGTCTCGTCGTACTCGACCATATCGCCCATGTAGAAGAACGCCGTGCGGTTGGACACGCGCGACGCCTGCTCCATGTTGTGCGTCACGATGACGATGGCGCGGTCGGCCGCGATCGACGACATGAGGTCCTCGATCGCCAGCGTCGAGATGGGGTCGAGCGCCGAGCAGGGCTCGTCAAACAGGATCACGTCGGGGTTGAGCGCAAGCGTGCGCGCGATGCACAAACGCTGCTGCTGGCCGCCCGAAAGCGCGTAGGCGCTCTTGTCCAGCTTGTCCTTGACCTCGTCCCACAGCGCGGCGCCACGCAAGCTCTCCTCGACCATGCGGTCGAGCTCGTCGCGGTCGGTGATGCCGTGGCGCTTGGGCGCAAACGTAATGTTGTCGCGAATGGACTTGCGGAACGGGTTTGGCTGCTGGAACACCATGCCAATGGACCGACGCAGCTCGTAGGTGTTCTCGGTCTTGGTGTTCACGTTGCGGCCGCGGTAGTTGATCTCGCCCTCCACGCGACAGCCGCGAATCTCGCGATTCATAAGGTTGAGGCTGCGCAAAAAGGTCGACTTGCCGCAGCCCGAAGGCCCGATGAGCGCCGTGATCTCGCCCTTGTGAAAGTCGAGCGACGCATCGTGCAGCGCATGGTGGTCGCCATAGTACACGTTGACGTCCTTGGTGGAGACCACGACCTCGTCGCTCACGGCCTTGCCGCTCACGCGCACGCGTCTCTCGCTCTCCCCCACGCTCGACAGAAAGTCCTGGGTGTCGGACGTGGCCGCCTCGGTTGCGGGCGTTGCATTCATATCGCTCATTCGGCCGTCATCTTCCTTGCCAGTTGCTTGCCCACGATACGGGCGACTACGTTAAACAGCAGCACGCAAATCATCAGCAGTGCCGCGGTGCCCCAGACGATCTGCTGGGCCTCGGGGCTGCCCTCGCCATAGATCTTGTAGATGTGCACGGCCAGCGACTCGCCGGGACGGAACACGTTCCAGGCGCAGGTGGGGCTCGACAGGTTAAAGCTCAAGAAGTTCAGGCGAACCGGCGAGCTCATGCCCGAGGTAAAGAGCAGCGCCGCGGCCTCGCCAAACACGCGGCCGGCCGAAAGCACGATGCCGGTCACGATGGCGGGCATGGCCTCGGGAATCAGGATGTGCAGTGTGGCCTCCCAGCGAGTGAGGCCCATGGCCAGGCACGCATCGCGCTGGGCCTGCGGCACGTCCTCGAGCGCCTGCTGAATCACGCGCACCAGGATGGGGATGTTGAACATGGTGAGCGCGACGGCGCCGGAGATGATGGAGTACTTCCAGCCCAGCTGCACTGAGAACACCAGAAAGCCGAACATGCCTACGACGATGGAGGGCAGCGAGGACAGCGTCTCGATGGCGGTCGAGGCGATGTCGCGAATAGGCCCATCGGGCGCGTACTCAACCAAAAAGACCGCGCCGCCCAGGCTGATGGGCACCGAGATGATCAGGGTGATCAGCAGCAGATAGAACGAGTCGAACAGCTGGTAGAGCACGCCGCCCTGCGTTCCGTTGGCGCGTGCGGGCTGCGTGAGAAAGCCTGGCTGGAACAGCGTCGAGATACCCTCGAACAGGATGTAGGCCACCATGGAGACGACGATAAGTATGACGATGGCGACAATCGCCGTCAGCACGCCCGTGGCGATGCGGTCCTGCTTTTGGACACGCCCGAGTCTCGCCTCGTCGATGTGGATGCGCGTGCTAGCCACGAGCCTTCGCCCCCTTGCGGCCGATAAGGTGGATGATCAGGATAAAGATGAGGCTCATGCCCATCAGCAGCAGACCGAGCGCCCACAGAACGTCGTCCTGGGCCGAGCCCTCGGCATAGACCGCCATGGACGTGGTGAGCGTGGTGGTAATGGTCGAGGCAGGCGACAGCAGCGACGTCGGCATGGCCTCGATGCCGCCGATAACCATGCGCACGGCGAGCGTTTCGCCAAAGGCGCGGGTCATGCCAAGGATGACCGCGGTCATGAGCGACGGCATGGCGGACTTGAGCACCACGTGCCAGATGGTCTGCCAGCGGGTGTAGCCCAGCGCGAGCGAGCCCTGACGGTAGCTGTCGGGCACAGCGCGCAGGCCATCGACCGAAAGCGTGGTCATCGTCGGCAGAATCATGACTGCCAGCACGATAGCGCCGGGCAAGATACCCAGACCCGTGCTCACGTGGAAAACGCTCTTCATAAGGCCGACGACCACGTGAAAGCCGATCAGGCCAAAGACGACCGAGGGAATACCGGTCAAAAGCTCAATGAGCGGCTGAAAAACCTTGGATCCAAACTTAGGCTGAATCTCGACCGCAAAGATGGCAGAGCCGATGGCGATGGGCAGCGCGATGAGCGTGGAGAGCACCATGACCGCAAACGAGGTGACGATCAGGGGCAGGGCGCCGGTGTAGGGCAGGCCGTTTTCGGCTGTGTTGGCCAGATCCCACTTGGTGCCGGCGAAGAACTCTACGACCGAGACGCCGTCCTTGAGAAAAGCCGAGAGGCCCTTTTGGGCGACCATAAAGATGAGCGCGGCAACGACAAGCGTCACGAGCGCTACGCACGCGCCCGTGACGCCCAGGCCCACGTTCTCAAGGTCGCGCTTTGGCAGCTGTTTTACCATTGCAAACCTTTCCGGGGCGATTACTTATTTAGCGGATACCTTGCCGCTGACGTCCTTGACGACCTTCATGGCAGAGACGGGGATAAAGCCCTGCTCCTCGACGAGCTTGCCCTGGACGTCGTCGGAAAGCATGAACTCCAGGAAGGCCGTGGTGGCCTCGTCGGCGTCCTTGGAGCAGTACATGTGCTCGGTCGCCCAGATCTTAAAGGAGTCGTCGGTAACGTTTGCGCTCTTGGGCTCGACGCCCTCGACCTTGATGGCGTTGAACTTGGAGTCGTCGAAGTGCGAGAAGTCGAGGTAGGAGATGGCGTTGTCGGTGCTGGCCATCTGGGTCTGGACGTCGCCGGACTTGTCGAGCTCGGCGTCGCCCTTAAAGTCGTTGGCCTCGTCGCCAAAGACGGCAGCCTCAAAGGTGGCGCGGGTACCGGAGCCGGCCTTGCGGTTGAGGACGACGATGATGGCGTCGTCGCCACCGACCTCCTTCCAGTTGGTGATCTGGCCGGAGAAGATGCCCTTGAGCTGCTCGAGGGACAGGTCGTCGACCGTAACGTTCTTGGAGACGACGGGGCCCATGCCCACGACGGCGACCTCGTGGTCGACGAGGTTCTTGACCTGATCGGCCTCGAGCTTGGTCTCGGCGAAGACGTCAGAGTTACCGATGGTGACGGTGCCGGCGGCGACAGCGGTCAGGCCCTTACCCGAACCGTTACCCGAACCGGAGACGGAGACGTCCGGATTGGCATCCATGAACTTCTCGGCAGCGGCCTCGACGAGAGCCTGGAACGAGGAGGCACCGTCGTAGGTCACCTCGCCGGAGACGGACTCGGCGGCAGCGGCGCTACCCTTGTCGGCGGCGTCGGAAGCGCCTGCGCCGCCGCAACCAACGAGGCCGAGGCCCACGATGCTGGCGAGACCACCAGCGAGGCCGAGGAACTGACGACGAGAATAAGCCTGATCAAGCATGATCTTCCTTTCATACAAGCGACTCGCGGGCACCCTGCCCGCTTTGCTGTTTGGAAAGATACGGTCTCGATCGGGCAGCGCCCGCGTCAGCTGCGCTTTATTACGGGCATCTGATAGACCCTTACCGCAAGCACGGCAGGGCTTTACAAACGAATAACAATCCCGCCGACAAGCATGACCCGCCTTTTACACCAAATGATCCGTTTTCCTCCGTCCCCAAGGGATCATTTTCAGAAAGAGGACGGCATAGACCTTCTGGTCATGCCGTCCTCTTCGAAAGACAGGTTGTCACCCTGGCGTTCGCGTAACCTTAAAGCTCCAGCTCGTTCAAGCGCAGGATTGCGACGATATAAATCTTGAGCGCCTGCTTGAGCTGCTCTTCGTTGGCGCACTCGTTGGGGCCGTGCATCTGGCCGCCCCATGGGGGCAGCTCCAGGCCGGTCTCCTCGGGGCCAAACGAGACGGCGCGGGCAAAGTTGCGTGCGTACGTGCCACCGCCCATGGCGAAGGGCTCGACATGCTTGCCCGTAAACTCGTTATAGGTATCGATAAGCGCCTTCACAGCCGGATCGTCGGCAGAGACCGAGAACGGCACCTTCGCACGACCCACACGGCACGTCACGCCAAAACGGCCCACGAGCGGATCGAGCTGCTCGCGGATGGTATCGGCACTCGTGCTGTCGGGGAAGCGCACGTCGATGACCTGCTCGATGTGGCCATCCACCACACGAATGACGCCGGGATTGCTGGTGAGCGGGCCAAACGCGGGGCTCGTCGCATCGATGCCCAAGCCGCGGCCATAGGCGTCCGCATGCACAAAAGCCAAAAACTTGACAAACTCGTGCTCCGCAGGCGTCAACAGGCGCTCGTCACGGGCGCCAAACGCATCCTCGGCCTCGCGCAGATACGCCACGATGAGGCCGACGGCATTGATCGTTCCCTCGGGCATCGAGGCATGACCGCCAATGCCGTGGGCAAAAATCTGCGCATGCCCGTTATCGAGCGCCGTGATCTCCAGGCGGCCGGCATTCTCAACAGGCGCCGGCAGTTCATCGGCGGCAATCGCAAGCTCGCAGATAGACTGCGACGGAATAGCGTTGCTCGCCTCGGCACCGCTCCAGGACACAACGCGCCCGCCGTCGATCTTGGAGCTCACAAACGTCGCCCCAAACTGTCCCTTCTCGGCATTGCAGACCGGGAACTCGGCATCGGGCGTAAACAAAAAGTCGGGGTTCGCGTGGTTCTCCAGATAATGGTGAACGTCGGACATGCCCACTTCCTCATCGCAGCCCAGCAGCGCGCGGAAGGTGTAGCGCGGGGTAATACCGTGCTTGAGCAGATAGGCGCCGGCGTAGAGCGACAGCACGGCAGGGCCCTTGTCGTCGATAACGCCGCGGCCAAGCAGCCAGCCCTCGCGACGCTCCATCGCAAACGGGTCGGTGTTCCAGCCAGGGCCGGCGGGCACCACGTCCACATGGCAAATGGTCGCGAGCTGCTTGTCGCCGCGGCCCGGGATATCGGCAATGCCCACATAGCCCTCGTCGTCGCTCGTCTGGTAGCCGAGCTTTTGCGCAATGCCGAGCGCGCAATCGAGCGCGTCACGGACCGGGCGGCCAAACGGCGCGCCGGGCTCCGCATCGGCAGAAACTGCCACGGACGGATAACTCACCAGCTGCTCGATATCGGCGACGACATCTTCCCAGACCTCATCGACATACTCAGCGACGCTCTGCTCCACCTGATTCATGGACGACCTCCTTACCAATGAGCGGCGAGCGTGCCCGCCCCTCACATCACATACTTATATAGCGAAAAGTTTAGCAAGCTCGGCCACCGAGTGCACCACCGCATCAGCGCCCGCGGTCTCATGCTCACCCGGCGCCGCCGCGCCCGAATAGATGCCGATGCACGGCACGCCCATCGCGTGCGCGCCCTCCACATCGTTAAAGCGGTCGCCGATCATCACGGCCTCGTCGGCCGTCGCACCGAGCGCCGTCAGCGCATCGCGGATCGAATCGGCCTTGGTCTCGCGCCCCTGCGGCGGATTCATGCCGACCACGACTTCGAACTGAGAAAGCCCCAGCTCGCCCACCATGTCAATGCACTTTGCCTCCATACGAGAGGTCGCCACGGCCAAGTGGTGTCCCTGCGCGACAAGGCCATTCAGCAGATCGGGGATCCCATCAAACACGGGATACTCATCCGGTCCCAGCTCGTCAAAAAAGGCACGGTACTCATCTGCCACCACGAGCGATTCCTCACGGGAGAAGCCGTAAAAGTCGTGGAAGCTCTTCCACAGCGGAGGCCCGATCATGCGGCGCAGGTCACCCATCTGCGCCTCCGAAAACCCGCGCGCAGTCAGCGCCTTGCGCGTCGAGGTCATCACCGCCCGACCCGTATCGGCCACCGTGCCGTCAAAATCGAACAGCACAACCGGCCGCTTGCATATCTCCAGCGCCGCCATCGGCACCCCTCTTCCCCAGTTGATGATTTCTACACCACCACTTCAAACTGTTGACTATTCAACAATTGAACCTAGCAATGTAGAGCAACTCCACTATACTTGTCGCACTTTGCTCTCAATCGGCGGCGCCGTGGCGCCCCATCGAAAGGTGCAATTATGTCTTTTGCCATCATAACCGACTCCACGTCGGACATCTCCCCCGCCCGCGCCCAAGAGCTCGGTATTTACGTGATTCCGCTGCATGTGATTATCGAGGGCGAGGACCTGCTCGACCAGGTGCAGATTACTGCCGAGGAATACGTCGCGCGCATGGCCGGCTCTGAGCAGCTGCCGCACACCTCGCAGCCGAGCGCCGGCGAGTTCAAGGCGCTGTTTGACCGCGTGCGCGCCGATGGCCACGACAGCGCGATCTTTATCTCGCTGTGCAGCGAGTGGTCCGCCTGCTATTCCAACGCATGCCTGGTCGCCGAGACCCACGAGCTCGACGTGCGCTGCATCGATTCGCGCACCGGCTCGGGCGCCGAGGGTCTGCTGGTGGAGTACGCGCTTGCCATGCGCGAGGACGGCCGCAGCTTGGACGAGACCGAGGCGCAGATCCGCGCGACGTTGCCCGACGCCCATCTGCTGCTGATTCCCCGAACGCTCGAGAACCTGGTCAAAAACGGCCGCGCCCCCAAGCTCGCCGGCCAGCTGACGCAGATGCTCAACATTCGCCTGGCCGTTTCGCCGGAGTGGAAATCGGGCGAGATCAAGGCCGTCAAAAAGGGCCGCGGCGCCAAGCGCATCGTTGCCAACACCATGACCGATTGCCTCGCATTTTTGGCCGAGCATCCGGGCTCCAGCGTGCGCGTACTCACGACCGGCGCCGCTGAGGAGCAAAAGCTCGTCAGCCAAGCGCTCGCAGGCCAGGACTACGTGGACGCCGGCACCGGCCCCATCGGCTGCACCATCGCCACCCATGTAGGCGTCGACGCCATCGCCATCAGCTACTGCCCTCGTTACCAGCCCATCCACTAGGGGCACCTTTACCACTTGCGGTGGAATAGGAACTGTTTTTGGCTTATCAGCCGCAAATCAATCCCTATTCCACCGCAACTTAGAAATCGGCGATCAGCCCAGCGGACCCTGAAACAGTTCCTGATGAGTGCCCATTCTCACCAGCCTAATCACTGGGTTAGTCTTATGGGGAAGATAAAGAACGACCACATCGACCAAGCCATCGGATAGGTGGAAATCGATGTGGCCGTTGTAGTTTCCGCCCGGGTTTGAGAGCTCGTGGGCGCCATACTCCGCCGGAAGTGACCCATGAGCCACAAGCTCTGCAACCGCCGCTTTAAACTCACTTTTTAGCTGCGGATGCATGCGCATCGTTCGTTTGTAGTCCACCTTAAATTGAGCCTCGACTTTAATCTCGAACATCGCTATTCCTCATCGAGGAATGACATAAGCTCATCAGCGTTATTGAATGACAGGCTATCGTCCGGCAAAATCCCCAGCTCATGAGCCTCGGCGATCACCATGGCGCGCCTCGTCACCTCGTTGGGCACCTCCGCCCTTCCTACAATCTCAAAAGGAATCTTTCGCTGATTTACCAGCTGCCGAACAGCAAGATTGAGATAGGAATTGAGGCTGAGGCCGACCGAATCCAAGAACTCAGTCGCCTGCTCCTTGAGCCCCTCTTCGATTCGAACCGTCGTAGGCTTAACTGTTGCTGTAGACATTTGCGACCTCCTCGCCCTCGTCTTTTACACCAGTATACCCAATACGCATGGCAATCTGATGTTAGATAACATCAGATTGCCATGCGTATTCATGTCGCGTGGGCACGATTGATCTACATCAGCCCGCTGAGCGCAATGTCAACGGCCTCGTTGAGGTCGTCGGTAATGTGTACCAGATCCGGATCGAGCGGGCTAATCATACCGGTGCTCATCACCGGGCCGTTGAGCCAGTCGAATAGGCCCTGCCAGTACTCGGTGCCCACCAGCACGAGCGGCATGCGCTTGACCTTGTGCGTCTGCACCAGCGTGAGAACCTCGAACATCTCGTCGAGCGTGCCAAAGCCGCCGGGAAATACGATGGCGCCCGAGCTGTACTTAACGAACATGGTTTTGCGCACAAAGAAGTAGCGGAAGTCCATGCCGAGGTTCACGTATTTATTGAGCCCCTGCTCGTGCGGCAATTCAATGCCTAGGCCAACTGACTTGCCGTTGACACTCGCCGCTCCCCTGTTGGCCGCTTCCATGATGCCGGGGCCGCCACCGGTGATGACCGCCACGCCACGTTGCGCGATCTTGCGCCCGACGGTACGCGCCGCCTTGTAGAGCGGATCGGTCTTGGGCGTGCGGGCGCTACCGAAGATGGTCACCGCAGGTCCAAGCTCGGCAAGCGCGCCAAAACCATCGACAAACTCTGCCTGAATGCGCAGCACGCGCCACGGGTCGGCATGCAGCCAGTCGGTCGAGTCCTCGGGCGCCAGCAGGTTGGCGTAGGTGTTGTCCTTAGGAATCATGGGGCCGCGCATGACCACGGGGCCGCGGCGGTACGTCTCGTCGTAGGCAGGCTCGCCCTCGACGTTCTCATTCTTAATCATGGGTACTCCTATCGAGAAAAAGAAAAACGGGCGGGGTCGACGCTGTGCGCCAAACACCCGCCCGAACATCAACTATTCGGTATGGTACCCACGATGCATCAAGTGCTTGCAAGCTATCGGTCATCGGTCGCGCAAGCGGTGTTAGCAAACGTGATGACCGGCCGGCGCTCGCCCCTTGCCGTTGCCCGCGCTCTGCAAGCGCCCGTGCTGCTCTTAGTAATCCACCGCCGCAGGGCTGTTCATCCAGTCGCTCACGAACGCGCCGTAGCGGCCCTCGATAATGGCCTGGCGGGCCCGCTGCATAAGGTTGAGCAGGTAGTAGATGTTGTGCATCGAAAGCAGAATGCCGCCGAGCATCTCCTTCTGCGTGACCATGTGACGGATGAGCGCACGGCTGTAACCGCCCGTGCACACCGGGCAGGTGCAGGTGGGATCGATGGGACCGTCGTCGTGCGCAAAGCGAGCGTTGCGGAAGTTGAGGCGACCCTCGCTGGAGAATGCCGTGCCCATACGGCCGGTGCGCGTCGGCAGCACGCAGTCAAACATGTCGATACCCACGCCAACGCCGCGCACGAGCGTGGTCGGGTTGCCGACACCCATCAGGTAGCGCGGCTTATGCTTGGGCATGTACTCGCTCACGAGCGGCGCCAGGGTCTCGAACATGGTCTCGTGATCCTCGCCCACCGAATAGCCACCGATACCATAGCCCGGGAAGTCGCCGCACTCCTCCAGATGGCGCAGCGAGCGCAGGCGCAGATCCAGGTGCATGCCGCCCTGAACGATGCCAAAGAGCGCCTGGTCATCGCGGGTATGCGCCTTATAGCAGCGCTCGGCCCACATGCTCGACAGCTCAACGGCGCGCTCAACGTAGGCGCGCGTGGCGGGATAGCCCGGGCACTGGTCGAGCTGCATGCAGATATCGGAGCCGAGTTTCATGGCGATTTCCATGTTGTCCTCGGGCGTCCAAAACACGTGGCGGCCGTCGTAATCGTTGACGATAAAGCGCACGCCCTCATCGGTGAGCTTGACGGCATCGTTGTGGCTGAAGACCTGGAAACCGCCCGAGTCGGTGAGGATGGGGCCGTGCCAGTTCATGAACTTGTGCAGGCCGCCCAGCTCGGCGATGGTATCCTCGCCGGGACGCATGGACAGATGATAGGTATTGGCGAGCACGATCTGGGCGCCGAGCTTCTTGACAGTCTCGGTAGGAATGCCCTTGACGTTTGCCTTGGTGCCCACGGGCATAAAAATCGGCGTCTCGATGTCGCCGTGCGGGGTGTGCAGTACGCCGGCACGCGCGTGCGTCGTCGGATCCTCGGCAATCAGGTCGAATTTAAAAAGGTTCTGGTCCATAAACTGGAACTCCTTGGTTGCGGTTCATACGCAAACCATTATACGGGCAACCCGCAAGAAGCACCGACTCGACAGAAACTAGTGCATTAGGATCAGGTTCCCGCGCTAGTCGTTGGGTAGTCGTTGGGGACAGTCTTAAACGACTAGACGTTGGGGACAGTCTTCAGCGCCATCTTGCAAATGAGCGCCCCAATCTGCCGGCACTCAGGGACTGTCCCCAAGTGCCGGCAAGAGTGTCCCTTTCGACTAGTCATTTAAGAACGTCCCCAACGACTACATCCAACAGTCAAGGTAACGCCGATGCTCTGACAACATCAGCGAGCGGTCACCAGAGCGAACAAATTGGCATGAAAAGAGGACGGCATAGACCTTCTGGTCATGCCGCCCTCTTTGAATGACAAGTTGTCGCTCTGGTGACCGCGCAGCGTCGGCCCGTTACGGCGTTTGGTAAAACGCCGTAACTCCTACGGACGCTGGCCCATGCCACCCTCGAGGGTGACGGTCTCGCCGTTCATATACTTAAAGTCGGGACCGCAGAGCTGAACGACAACGCGGCCGATTTCCTTCTCGACGTCGCCGTAGTGGCCAGCCGGCGGCATGTGGACGTTGGCCTTGAACGCCTCGGGATAGGCATCCTGGAAGTTCTCGAGCGCAGCGGTCCAAGCAAGCGGGCAAACGATATTGACGTTGATGCCGTCCTTGCCCCACTCGTTGGCGGCAACGCGGGTCAGACCGCGGATGCCCTCCTTGGCAGCGGCGTAGCTGCACTGGCCATAGTTGCCAAACAGGCCGGCGCCCGAAGCAAAGTTGACCACGGAGCCCTTGGTCTCCTTCAGGTGCGGGTAGGCCTTCTGCATGTACAGGTAGGTGGCATACAGACCGGAGTAAATGGCGAGGTTGAACTGGTCCATGGTGTGGTCGGCGATGGTCACGCCCGAAGCGCTGGCCTGAGCATTGTTGACGACGGCGTCGATGCGGCCGAACTCCTCAATAGCCTTGTCGATGACGTTCTGGACGACGGCCTCGTTGTCCTGACCAGCCGAAACATCGGCCTGAACAGGCAGAACCTTGACACCGTACTCGGCCTCGAGAGACTCCTTGGCGGCCTCGAGCTTGGCGACGTTGCGGCCGGTGATGACGAGGTTTGCGCCCTCCTTGGCAAAAGCGATATCGATGCCGTAGCCGATGGAACCAGCGGAGCCGTCCTTAAGCGTGGCCTTGCCGCCGCCGGTAACGATCACGGTCTTACCAGTGAAAAGTCCCATACAAAGTCCTTTCAAATCGCGACGGGCCTGCCCGTCGACTGCGCGCATCCAACTTCACGCGCCAAAAGCTGAAATGCAACTTTAGCGGGTTCAAGTGAAAAATAAAGCCCATGGCAGGCGAACGGCATAACGTCTTTCGGCGAAGGGATTGTCAAGTTAAAACTGGATAAAGTGGGCGAGTTTTTGCTATCGACGCGAGCCATCGAACACGTTTTGAAACTTTGCTGCGGCGCGCGGGAAGTCGGCGCGAGACTTTATCATAGGGTGACAAACAACGATGAGGAGCACATACCTATGACAGACGAGCTGGACCCCCAGACTCAACAGCATATTGATGATTCCGCAGACGTCACTGCAGATGCCGACGCTGTGACCTGCGATGATATTGACCTCGACGACCCCATCTTGGACGAAAGCGCTACGGCGGAAACCCCTGGCGCCGAAGATGCAGACGAGCAAAACGACGATGCGCCCGCTCAGGACGACGACCCCGTACAGGATGCCGCTCCGCAAGCTGCGGGCCCCATCGAGGTTTCTTCGGAAGAAGAGCTCGACGCCGTCATGGACTCCATGATGGATGCCGTCAAAGCGATGAAAGACGCCGTGGCCGACGCTGACGTTGACGCCGAGGAAGAGGAGGCCGCCGAGGCAGCCTCGACCTTCGTACCCGGCGAGACTCCGGTTGCCGACCAGGGCAGCACCATGCCCTCGTTTCTGCAGCTCGAGCATCCCACGATTGGCGCCGATGCGGTCGACCCGCACGCAGCAGGCTTTTCTGTGATCGAGGGCGGTACCGGCAATATCGCCGTGCCGCAGGCTGCCGATACGGACGCTGCCGACACCGCTCGCCCGACTGCCCCGCACTCCCCCGCCGCGAGCCGCGATCTGGGGACCGCTGTCTCGAACACTGCGAACGCCGTGGGCACCTTTATCGCCCAGGGCGCCTCGGCCATGCGCGAGATGAACGCCGCGAAAAAGGCACTTGCCGATGCCCGCGCCCACCTGGCCGAACTTGAGCAGCGCATTACCGATCAGGCCGAGGAACTCGAGACGCGCCAGGATATCGCAGGCCGCTACGACCAGATCGTCGCCGACCAGCGCCAGGCGATTGCCACGGCCCAAAAGACTGCAGCGGCCGCCGAGATTGACCGTGATGCCCACGCCTCCAAAGCGACAAAGCTCAAGGGTCAGCTCGAACAAATGAAGACAGAGGATGACGCGACTGAGCTCCGTCTGAAGGCCGCGCTCGATGCCGTGGAGGCCCGCGAGGCGAGCTCGCGCGAGACCGGCAACCGCCTCGTTCGACGTCTTGAGGATTCCAAGCGCATCCGCGACAAGGTGAAGGCAGAGCGAGACACCGGCATTGCCGCCGCACAACAAACCGTCGACGCCACGCGCGCCCAGCTCGAGACGCTGCGTCATGAGTATGCCGAGCTGCAACGCAATCCCTCGGCAAATCCCGCCAACTATACGGTGCGCACCAGTGAGCTCTCGATGCAGATTTCCGACACGGCAGATGCCCTGCGTAAAGCCGAAGAAGATGTCCCGCGCATCACCGCCGACCTTGAGCATTCACTTGCCGCAGCCGAGCAGGCCGTCGAGCAGGCTCAAGCCCCTATCGCCGACGCAAAACGCGCGCACCAAGCCGTGACGACCGAAGCCGATGCCGCGCGCGACGAGTTGCAGACGGCGAAGACTGCCGCCGCGACTCGTCAGCGCGAACTGCGCGAGAAGATCGCCGCGGAGGACAAGGCACGCCGCGACCAGGAGCAGACCATCGCCAACGCCCAAGCAGATGCCGCACATGCACAGTCGATCATCGAACAGGCGACCGAGGTGCACGACCACCCAGAGATCACCGAGTCGCTTGCAGGATCCTTGGCCCGAGACAAAGCCGAACACGCCGAAACCGAGCGCGAAGTGGCCCAGCTCGAGGCTACCGAGGATGACGTACGAGAGCGCACCCGCGACTCACGCATCAAATTCACCGGCGCCATCGTCTGCATTGTCGCCGTAGTCCTCGTGATCATCCTAATCTGGCTGTTCGCGAGCAAGTAAGCCAGCTGCCAAGCAAGTAGTCATTGGGGACATTCTTAAACGACTAGTCAAACAAGAACGTCCCCAACGACTAGCCCAATGACGAGAGTGGATAATCTCCCACTTTGAGCCCCCAAGCAGGCCAAAAACGGGAGATTATCCACTCTCATTCTGCAGGCACTCATTTAAGTACGTCCCCAATGAGTACCTGCCGATGCTTTGGCAAAGTCAGCGAAAACGCCCCTAAGCGAGCAAGGTGACGTGAAAGAGGAGGGCATTGACCTTTTGGTCATGCCCGACGATTGAACGTCAGATTGCCGCTTAGGGGCGTTTGCAGCGTCAAGTGGTTACGCGGTTCGTAGAACCGCGTAACTTAAAGAATGAGCATCGCATCACCAAAGCTGAAGAAGCGGTAGCGCTCCTCGATGGCGGCGGCGTAGGCATCCATGATCTGGTCGCGGGTGGCAAGTGCGCTCACAAGCATCATGAGCGTGGAGCGCGGCACGTGGAAGTTCGTGATCAGCGCGTCGACCACGTGATAGGTCGAGCCGGGCATGAGGTAGAGCTGCGTCGTCGCGTTCTCGCGCACCACGATGTCGCCGCGGCCGAGCGTATCGGCCCCGTCCTCGCGGCCCTCAAAATAGCGCGCCGTCACAGCCGGATCGGACACCGGAGCATCGGCGTCAAACGCGCTTTCGAGCGAGCGTACTGCGGTAGTGCCGACGGCGATCACGCGGTGCCCCTCGGCCTTCGCCTTACGCACGGCGTCGACAACCTCCTGCGACACGTGGTAACGCTCGGTGTGCATGACGTGCTGCGTGGGGTCGTCCTCCTCCACCAGACGGAAGGTATCAATACCCACCTCGAGCTCGACGGCGGCAAACTTCGCGCCCTTGGCCTCGATAGCGGCCATGAGCTCGGGAGTAAAGTGCAGACCCGCCGTAGGAGCGGCAGCCGAGTGCTCCTCCTTCATGGCGTAGACGGTCTGGTACTTCTCGGGATCGCCCTCGTAATCGGTAATGTAGGGCGGCAGCGGAACGTGACCGGCAGCATGAATGGCCTCGTCGAGCGTGCGCGGCTCTCCAGCGGCATTGCAACCGGCCGGCTCAAAGCGCACCAGTCGGCCGCCGCGGCTATCGGTGACAAAGTCGACGACCTCGGCCGTCAGCACCACGGGCGCGCCCTCGGGTGCATGGGCGCCGCCGGCGCGATACTCAATCTGAGCACCGGGCTTCAGACGCTTGCCCGGCTTGACCAGGCACTCCCAAACGTGACCCAGCGGATCAACATCCTCGCGGCGCTTGAGCAGCAGCGTCTCGACCACACCGCCCGAGCCTGCCTTGCGACCGATAAGACGGGCCGGCATCACGCGCGTCTGGTTGATGACGAGCACGTCGCCCGGCTCGATATAGTCGATGATGTCGCGGAAGATGCGGTGCTCAACGGTACCGCCGTGCTCTAGCGGCGTTCCTGTCTCGGAGCCTTTGCGATCAACCACCAGCAGGCGGCAGGAGTCGCGCGGCTCGGCAGGCGCCTGGGCGATGAGCTCTTCGGGCAGGTTATAGTCAAAATCATCGGTACGCATAGACACGTCGGATTCTCCTTATATAGCTAAAGTCCGCTCTACATCCTAGCAGGCTGACGTCCCAAGTGAACTACTTTTTGGCGGCTTTGCGCTCGTCGCGAATGCGGGCGCGGTCCATGGCCGCCTCGACAGCCGAGAAGCGGCAACCACAGTAGTTCTGCCGATACATGCCAAGCTCGCGCGAACGGCGTGTCGCCTCGGGGTAATACGGGCGAAAATCGCGAATCACCGGGGTGAGCCCGTGTGCCGCCGCCAAGCGCTCAAGCACGTCATTGCAGGTATCGAACAGCTGGTACGGCGAGACGGCGAGCGTCGTGCCCACGTATTCAAACCCGCGCTCCCGAGCCACGCGGCACGCCTCGGCCAGACGCAGGGCATAGCACGCGCGACAGCGACGGGGCCGATCGGCACCCAGCGGGGCCACGCCGGCCTCCCAGCGCTCGCGATCCTCCCCGGCCTCGATGAGCTCGATGTCGCCGTCGGCACACCACCGGCGCAGCTCGTCCAGGCGACGCTGCCATTCATTGTGCGGCTGAATATTGGGGTTGGTCCAGCAGATCGTGGGTTCAAACCCCTCCTCGCGCAGCAGGCGAACCGGCTCAAGCGAGCATGGTGCACAGCACGCATGCAGCAACAACGACTTCATCAACATCCCCGTCCCAGAAAACTCACCCCGACATCATGGCAGCTAAAATAGCCCCGTCCCAAAAAGACTACTTTGCGAAAAAGCGCACGCCAAAGGACGTGTCCTCGCAGGCAGCGATGCGGCGGTCGCGCAAAATGGCCCGCACGTAATACCAGTCGCCCACACAGCCCGACAAATGCAAGCCAGCCGCCAGGTAACACAGCAGCGGATAGCCCGAGAGCGCAAAGCCCAGGGCAAACGCCACCGTCAAAACAACCGTGGGCGCCAGGCAAATGGCCATGTACCGCCGACGCGAATACACAACGCCCTCGGCGCAGGCATAGATCATCGCCGTCTCACGATTCGCGCCAAAGGTCACATGCGCGCCCGCAGGCGCCAGCAGCTTAAAAAACACCGCATGCACCAGCTCGTGCACGGCAAACGACGCTGCAGAAACCGCAGCCACACCGACCATCCAGCCCACGACGGTGGTCCAGCCGCCCGCCTCAGCCGCGTCCAAGTCCGCAGGCCCGCCCAGCAGCATAAACACCGGCACCAGGCACACGGCAAACACGCCGACTACGACCATCCCCCACACAAAGCAGGCGTGCAGAAAATCCTCGTCCTCAAACGCATGTATGTTGGAAATCTCATTCATAGCATCTTAGGATAGCGCCCCTGCCACGTACCCGTCCGCATGTGCGATAATGTCGAACGATATGCACGAATTGACCACCGCGTCGCCAGGCCTTGCGCCCGGCCGCGCTCCCACCATATGCGAAGGAGTCCCATGGCATCCAAATATTCCATGAACGACCGTCCCAGCTGGCCGCGCCGCGCCATCGTTACCGCCGGCGAGCCCTACGGCAACAAGGGCCTGCACTTTGGCCACGTCGGCGGCGTCTTTGTCCCGGCCGACTTCTTCGCCCGCTTCCTTCGCGACCGCCTGGGCCGCGAGAACGTCATCTTCACCTCGGGCACCGACTGCTACGGCTCGCCCATCATGGAGAGCTACCGCAAGCTCAAGGAGAACGAGGGCTACGATAAGTCCATCGGCGAGTATGTCGAGTCCAATCACTCCCGCCAGGCCGCGACCCTCAACAACTACAACATCAGCTGCGATATCTACGGCGGCTCGGGCCTTGAGCCGGCTGCGCAGATTCACAACGAGGTAACCGGCGAGATTATCAAGCGCCTGCACGAGCAGGGCACCATCTCCAAGCGCTCCACGCTGCAGTTCTACGATGCCAAGGCTGGCACGTTCCTCAACGGCCGCCAGGTGATCGGCCGCTGCCCCATCCAGGGCTGCAAGTCCGAGAAAGCCTACGCCGACGAGTGCGACCTGGGTCACCAGTTTGAGCCCGAGGAGCTCATCGCGCCCAAGAGCCAGCTCACCGGCGAGGTGCCCGAGCTGCGCCCAGTCGACAATCTCTACTTTGATCTGCCGGCCTACCTCGACTTTATGAAGACCTATACCGCCAAGCTCGCCCAGAACCCGCAGGTTCGCTCCGTGGTCTCCAAGACCATGGAGGAGTGGCTGCTGCCGGCTCAGCTCTACATCCAGAACAAGTTCCGCGAGGCCTTCGATGCCGTCGAGGACCAGCTCCCCGAGCACACCGTGCTGGAGCCCGAGGGCAACAAGAGCAGCTTTACCGTCACCTTCCCCAGCTGGAAGGAGCGCGACGACGCCCACGCGGTGCTCGCCAACGGCGGCGTGCGCTTCCGCAGCGGCAAGGCACTCGTGCCCTTCCGCATCACCGGCAACATCGACTGGGGCGTTCCGGTGCCCGAGGTCGACGGCGTGACTGACGTCACCTGCTGGTGCTGGCCCGAGAGCCTGTGGGCGCCCATCAGCTATACGCGCACCGTGCTCGCGCGCGATGCCAAGGCAGCCGGCGTGACCGAGGGTGTCGCCGCCCAGGACGCCGCCCTCATGGGCGAGCCCGCCGCCGACTCCACGCAGGTGCCCGCACCCACCTACCAGCACAGCTCGCTCGACTGGCGCGACTGGTGGTGCTCTGACGACGCTCAGATTTACCAGTTCATCGGTCAGGACAACATCTATTTCTACTGCATCGCGCAGACCGCCATGTGGGAGGCCCTGGGCTGGGACCTCACGCAGAGCACCGTCAGCGCCTGCTACCACCTGCTCTACATGGGCAAAAAGGCCAGCTCGTCCTCGCAGACGCCTCCCCCGCCGGCAGACGACCTGCTCAACCACTACACCTGCGAGCAGATGCGCGCGCACTGGCTGTCGCTCGGCCTATCCGAAAAGCCGGTGAGCTTTAGCCCCAAGGCATACGACACGCGTGTGACCGGCAAGGACAAGGACGGCAACGAGGTACGCGCCTGCGACGACAAGCGCGTTATCGACCCGGCCCTTAAGGAGAGCGCGCTGCTGACCGGCGTGTTCAACCGTCTGGCCCGCAGCTGCTTCTACGGCGTCGCCGTCAAGGAAGGCGACGAGAGCCCCTACCGCAACGGCTGCATCCCCGCCGGTGCCGCTTCTGACACCGTGGTCGAAGCCGCCCAGCAGGCAGCCCTCGCCTTTGAGCAGGCCATGTACAAGTTCGAGACGCACCGCGCGCTTGCCGTGTGCGACGACTACCTGCGCGCCGCCAACAAGCGCTGGAGCGACGCCTCCAAGGCCGCCAACAAGCTCGAGGGTAACGAGGCAAACGCCGCAATGACGCAAGCGCTCGTCGACGCCTTTACCGAGCTGCGCGTGGCGACCGTGCTCATGCACGGTATTGTGCCGGCCGGCTGCGAGCTCATCTGCAAGTACTTCGACGTTGACCCGGTCGCCTTCTTTAGCTGGGATAACATCTTCGCCTCCACGGATGAGTTTGTGGAGAGCTTGGGCGAGAAGCCCGGCGAGCACCGCGTAAAGCCGCTGCCCCCGCGCTTCGACTTCTTCAGCAAGCACGAGAGCCAGTACTAGGCAACAGCAACGCGCCCGGGAATGATTATTCTGGGACGGGGATTAAAAAATCATTCCCGGGCGACGCAAAGTAGTCTTTTTGGGACGGGGATCATTAAATGATTTTTTAATCCCCGTCCCAGAATAATCATTTAGGTGGAAGGAAAGACGGATGTCCAAGCCGCGTCGTCGTAAGCAGAAAAAGCAGGTTAAGCCCGAGCTCAAGCTCAGGCAGTTTGCCGCCACCGAGCTTTCCGACCAGCTTGCCGCCCAACACTCCGCCGCCGACCTGCCGCGCTTTATGGTCGACACGGTCGCCGGCGCCTATGCGCCCGCCGAGGCCGAGCTCATGATCAAGGGCTTCGGCGCCGCGGCCACACGCCCGGTCACGCTGCGCGCCAACACGCTCAAGGCAACCGCCGAGGACATCGCTGCGGCGCTCGATGCCGCCGGCATCGCTCACAACCCCGTCACCTGGTACCCAGACGCCTTCATCCTGCCCGAGGCCCAGGTTTCCGACCTGTGGGATCTCGACATCTACCGCGACGGCAAGATCTACCTGCAGAGCCTGTCGTCCATGATGCCGCCGCTGGTCCTGGGCGCTCAGGCAGGCGAGGACATCCTGGACATGTGCGCAGCCCCTGGCGGCAAGACGACGCAGATCGCCGCCCTCACGCAGGGGCAGGCGCACCTTACCGCCTGCGAGATGAGCATTCCCCGCGCCGAGAAGCTCGAAGCCAACCTCCACCGCCAAGGCGCAAAAAACGTGCCCGTCATGCGCATCGACGCACGCGAGCTCGACGAGTTCTTCCGCTTTGACCGTATCCTGCTCGACGCTCCCTGCACCGGCACGGGCACCGTCGTCAGCGGCAACGAGAAGAGCCTGCGCGGCCTCACCGAGCAGTTGCTCGGCAAGTGTGCCCGCTCGCAGCGAGCACTTCTGGACCGCGCCATGGGAGCCCTCAAACCGGGCGGCACGCTCGTCTATTCGACTTGTTCGATCTTGCCGCAGGAAAACGAGGACGCCCTGCAAGAGGCCCTCGACAAGCATATGGACTGCGAGCTCATCCCCCTCGACGGCACGCCAAGCGAAAGTGAGGCACGCCGTGCCCAGGAAGCTGGTGAGGAGCCGCGCATCGAGTCCAACGCCCTGACCGAGGCCATTGCCGCGGGTCAGGTATCGGCCATCGCCAACGGCCTGCCCGGCACGCTCACCATTCCGCCCAGCCGCGAATTTGAGGGCTTCTACATTGCCCTGATCCGAAAACGCAGCTAGCGCACGGATCCAAAACTCAACAAGCTATCTCTGTGCGCGTTTGCTCTGCTGGTCGCGATGCTGTTTAAGCGTCGCGCGCTCCTTGCGTTCGGCCCTTTTGCCCTTAATGGCCGTGACCACAAAGTAGATGACCGCGGCGGCAACAATTGCGCCCACACACAGGCCAATCGAGCCAAACATTGCTGTCAATTCCATACCGCGTCACCTCTCTTTTAAACGGGACTTTCAAGATAGCACCTCGATCACCGCCACCACAGCTCCTTCACGTTCGCCGGCCCTTCGGTCTAACGGATGGCGCGGCGGGGAAAAATCAACTCGTCAAACGATTTAGCAAGCACAACGCTGCCGGCACCCTGCCGGCCGTCATCACATAGAATCGAGCCCACATGGATACCCTCAACGATCTAAATGAGCGCGTCGACGCCTTCGTCGGCACCAGCTCCTTCGACACGCCCGCCGCGGCAAACGACCAAGCTCCCATCGATGTGCCCGCCGAGGTTCACGAGGACATCGTCGCCTCGGTCGATTTCTCCGAGGTCGAGCTTGCGGACGAATTTACCGAGCCCCAGGTGGCCGTAACTCCCAACGGTCTTTTGCCCATGGAGCCGCTGCCCATCGACGGGCGCCTGCGCAAGGCGGCCCTTCGCATGCCCGATGAGATTGAGGAGGCCAGCGGCTTTACGCTCTTTGGCCGCCGCATCAAATCGCTCATCTACACCACCGACGTGGCGGTCATCCGCAACTCCAATGCCGACGCCGTGTTTGCGGTCTACCCCTTTACGCCGCAACCCGCCATTACGCAGGCGCTGCTGACGGTCGCCGAGTGCCCGGTCTTTGTGGGCGTTGGCGGCGGCACCACCACCGGCAAGCGCTCCGTGCAGATGGCGGCCGTCTCCGAGATGCAGGGCGCGGCGGGCTGCGTGGTCAACTCCCCCGCCACCGCCGAGATGGTCGAGCACATCACCAACATCGCCGACATCCCCGTCATCGCCACGGTCGTTCGTTGCGACGACGATGCTCACGCCAAAGTGCGCGCCGGCGCCAAGATCCTTAACATCGCGGCCGGCAAGAACACGCCACAGGTCCTGCGCGAGCTGCGCGAGCACTATCCCAACCTGCCGCTCATCGCACCGGGCGGCAAGACGCCCGAGAGCATCCGTGAAACCATCGCCGCCGGTGCCAACGCCATCATTTGGACGCCGCCTTCGGCCCAGCAGCTGCAGACCGACATGATGCAGCGCTACCGCAAGATGAAGGAAGACGCCACGCCCGTCATCTCGCACGACGATGTACCCATTATCGACCAGGTTGCCGCCGCCGAGGTCAGTCAGGTCGAGAACATGAATCCCGACGTGCCGATTCCCGACGAAGTCATCGAGCGCGTTGCTTCGATCCACGATCATATCGAGGAGCGTCGCGCCAACCGTGGACTCAAGCCCTCGCTGCACGGCTTCTTCTTCCGCGGAAAGAAACGCTAGCAAAACATCTTGGCCCGCCCCACAAACGTGAGGCGGGCCGTTTTCGTTTGAGCAATCATGCAGCGACGTGATGGGGCAAATTAATCCACGCGCTTGTCGCCCATAAAGAAGAGCGCCACCGTACCGGGTCCGGTATGCGAGCCAATCAGAGTACCGATGTTATTGATCTCAATCTTGCCTTTAAGCTGCGGAACCTGTTCCTCAATCAGCGCCGCAACCGCCTCGGCATCCTCGCGGCACGCCGAGTGCGACATGATGCACTTACCCGAATAATCCGCACCGTCCTGCACGTGTGCCATCATGGTCTTAGCCATCTCGGAAATCGCGCGCTTCTTAGTGCGAATCTTCTCACGTGGCGACAGCCCACCTTCGCAATCGACCGTCATAAGCGGGCAAATCTTAAGCGCCGTGCCGATGATCGCGCTCGCAGCCGAAATGCGACCGCCGCGCAGGTAGCTCGACAGATCGGTCGAAAAGAACCAGTGGTGCAGGTTGAGTTTGTGCTCCTCGATCCAGGCGGCCGTCTCGTCGAGTGAAGCCCCGCTATCGCGCACGTCGGCGGCACATTCCGCCAGCAGGCCAAAGCCCGAAGACGCTGCCAGCGAATCGATGACGCGCACCTTGCCGCCCTGGGGATAGCGATCCGCGAGCATCTGCGCCGCAACGCAGGCCGATCCATACGTGCCCGAAATACCCGACGACAACGTCAGGTGCAGCACGTCTTTACCCTCGGCAACAAACGGCTCCCAAAACTCCTCGTACTCGCCCACGCTCACCTGAGACGTCTTGGGCATGGCGCCCGCGGCAATCTGGGCAAAAAACTCGTCCGGCGTAATCGACTGATACAGATCGTCCGTATAGACAACATCGTCGATCTCGTAATGAAAACACACGACGGGGATATTGCGCGACGCAAAGAACTCACGGGTTCGGTCGGCGGCGGATTCACAGGTCAGGACAAAATCACTCATATGAGGCTCCTTACTCATTGCTGCGCAAATTATCGCACAGTGAGCCTACATACGGTACATATGTCCACTATTTACCAAATCGAACCAAAAATAGCGAACATCTTTACCACCATCGTCTCCACCGGCCCCACGCATAAATATCTGAGAAAACACCCTCTGTCGTCTCCACTCAACCGCCATATCTACCTCAACTAAATCGATTTACCAAACCGTTCAGCCGACAATTCAGCCGCTGGCGCAAAATCGAAACAAAAGCGGCGCATACTGATAAACGTTTGACGCTGTTTATCAGTTTTACCAGCTCCATCGGAAGGTGTTTCATGGTCGCATTCGATCGCAACCCGCAAGACTTTAAGTATCTGCGCCTGCTGTCGAGACAGTTCCCCACCGAGCAATCCGCGTTTACCGAGATCATCAATCTCTCAGCCATCCTCAACCTGCCCAAAGGCACCGAGCATTTTATGAGCGACGTGCATGGCGAGTACGAGGCCTTTATGCACATCCTCAACAACTGCTCGGGCGTCGTGCGCGAGCATGTCGACGAGATTTTTGGCGACACGCTCACCTTTGACGAAAAGGGCGAGCTGTGCACGCTCATCTACTACCCGCACGAGAAGATCGAGCTGGTCCGCAGCCAGCGCGAGGACTCGCCCACCTGGTACAAAACGATGCTTGACCAGCTCATCATGGTCGCTCGTTCGCTTTCAAGCCGCTACACCCGCTCCAAGGTTCGTAAGGCCATCCCACGCGATTACGCCTACATCATCGACGAGCTGCTACACACGCATCCGGATGAGAACAACTATCGTGTGCGCTATCACGAGCGCATCGTGGAGTCCATCCTGGAGACCGCAAGCGCCGACGACTTTATCGAGTCGCTCGCCTCGCTCATCAAGCGCCTGGCCGTCGACCACCTGCACCTGGTGGGCGACATCTTCGACCGCGGCGGCGGCGCGGCCAAGATTATGGACCGTCTGCTCACCTACCATTCACTCGACATCCAGTGGGGCAACCACGACCTGCTGTGGATGGGCGCTGCGGCCGGTGAGCCCGCCTGCATCGCCACGGTGCTGCGCAACAACCTACGCTACGACAACTACGAGATCCTGGAGAACGACTACGGCATCTCGCTGCGTGAGCTTGTCGCCTTTGCCGATGCCACCTACACCGCCGGTGAGTCCATCACCCCGCTGATCAAGGCCATCAACGTCCTACTCTTTAAGCTCGAGGGCCAGATTATCCAGCGCCACCCCGAGTTCGATATGACCGACCGCCTGTTACTCGACAAAATCGATCACGACACCGGCACGGTCACGCTCGCCGACGGCAGCGTGTGGCCGCTCACGACCAATGACTTCCCCACCGTCGACCCGGCGGACCCCTATTCGCTCACGCCCCAAGAGCAGCACATCATCGACAAGCTCGTGTCCGAGTTTGTCACCGCCGATCACCTGCATCGCCATATCGATTTCCTCTATTCCCACGGCTCGATGTACAAGGTCGCCAACGGCAACCTGCTGTTCCATGGCTGCGTGCCGCTCAACGAAGACGGCACCTTTAGCAGCATGAACTGCCTGGGCACCTGGCACGCTGGCCGCGATTATCTCGATTTTTGCGACCACATCGCCCGCCGCGCCTGGCGCGTGGGCGACCGCGACGCTCTCGACTGGATGTGGTACCTGTGGATTGGCTTTAACTCACCCGCCAGCGGACGCCTGGTGCGTACCTTTGAGCGCGCCTATATCGCCGACAAGAGCACCTGGGTCGAGCCGATGGACCCGTACTTTACGCTTACCAAGTCGCCCTCGGTCTGCGACGACATCATGCGCGAGTTTGGCGTCGCGCCCATGGCATGCTCACCGACCGGTCACATCATCAACGGCCACACGCCCGTTAAAACCACCAAGGGCGAGCAGCCCATCCGCGCCGAGGGCAAGCTGCTGGTCATCGATGGCGGATTCTGCCGCGCTTACCATCCCAAGACGGGCATCGCCGGCTACACGCTTATCTCGAGCTCGCGAGGGTGCCGCCTCAAGTCGCACCAGGCCTTTACCACCGTTGCCGAGGCGCTCACCCGCAACATCGATATCGAAAGCGAGACCAACCGCTTTGACGAGGCCGACCGCCGCCGCATGGTGAGCGACACCGATACCGGCGCCAAGATCCGCAGCCAGATCCAGGACCTACGCCAACTGCTCGATGCATATAGAAACGGTGCTATCGAGGAGCGCGCCTAGCTCCACCCGCGGGGATTGGCTAAACTTGCTGGGTTTGTCATCCCCACGGCGCCCCAGCGCCACCCTAAGGCAGGTACCATGCAAAAGCTCCTTGCGCAGATTATGAAGTTTGGCGTCGTCGGCGTCATTGCCACGGTCATCGACTTTGGCATTATGAATCTGCTCCACTACGGTCTGGGCCTCAACATCCTAATCGCCAACACCAGCGGCTTTATCGTCTCACTCATCTTTAATTACGTCGCCAGCATGAAGTACGTGTTTGCGCACAAGGAGGGCATGAGCCGCCGCCGCGAGTTCATTATCTTTGTCGTGCTGTCCATGATTGGTTTGGTGCTCAACGACGGTATCGTGCTGGCGCTCAACGCCGGTCTGGGGCTCGAAGCCAATATCGCCAAGATTTGCGCCACCGCGCTTGTCATGGTCTACAACTTTGTGACCCGAAAGATCTTCCTGGAGGGCGACGAGACCAAATAGCTCGACACCCCTGCAGCATTACGGCGCCCACGGACGACGCGCGCTCAGCGCAGTATCGTCCGTGGGTGCCGCTCGTTTACGGGCAAATTTTCAACGTTTGCGGATTAGCACTTGATAATTTGGCGAGTTCGTATAGTTCTTGGCAAAGACCTTACGTTTCCCTTGCAAAAGCTCTAAAGTATCCTCTGCTCGATTCATCAACGCATTGGATGTGATTACGTGCGCAAGGCACTGGCACAACCTCATACTAAGCAGTTCCTCAAGTTCGCTGTCGTGGGCCTTATCTCCTTTGGCATCGACTGGGGTATGCTCATTGCGCTCGTCGAGCTGTTCCACCTCGACTTTTTGATGAGCACCACGGTCTCGTTCATCACGTCCGTCGTGGTCAACTACTGGCTCAGCATGAAGTACGTGTTCGACCATCGCGAGGGCATGAGCCGCAAGCGCGAGTTCACGATCTTCACCATCCTGTCGGTGATCGGTCTGGGGCTCAACGACCTGTACATGTTTGTGGGTGTCACGTTTTTGAGTATCGGCTACCAGGCCATGAAGGCCATCGCCACGTTCTTGGTCACCTGGTACAACTACTTTAGCCGTCGCTTCTTCCTCGAAGGCGCTCGCTCGTAGTCGATTCGACATTTGCTTGAATGTATAGCCGGTTGGAATTCTCGTTCCAGCCGGTTTTTTATTTGTCGAGGTCCCCGGCGACCCAGTCCTCTACGCATGAAAAACGGGCAGCCCGGATGTTTATCCGAACCGCCCGTCTGGCGCGCTATGTCGAGGTCTCTAGCCTGTAACGTAATACCAGACCACGTTGTCGCCGTTGGAGAGAACGTAGTTGCTGCAGGCCGTCATAGGCGTTGTGCCGTTGACGGAGTACATCCAGCCGCTCGTGCCGCCGTACTGTTTCTCGGCCAAACCACCAATCGCAGAAACATACGTGCCGTACGATGAGCCGTGTGCGTTGACAGAAAGGCCCAGCGCGCACAGGGCATCGTAAACGGTGGCGCCTTCGTTAAAGGTAAAGGTGCCGCCAGAAGACACAGGATTGCCCACGGCGCTCGATGTGACCGAAACCGTCACCGTTACGTAGTTGGGCTCCTGCGAGCCGCCCTGTCCGCCCGAGGGAGCGCTTCCGCCATTAGAGCTGGAGGCTCCATCAGACGACTGACCGCCGCCCGAAGAAGCACCGCCAGACACATTGGAAGTATCGCCGGCTCCCGTATTCTGGGCAGCGGATTTATCTCCAGACTTCTTGCCGTCCCGACCATCGGACTTCTTGCTATCCGAGCTTTTATCCGATTCCTTGTTTGAAGACTCGGAATCGTCCTTGGACTTGGACCCATCTTTTGCGTCATTCGATGACTTGGAATCCTTGGAACTGGCCTCGCCCGAAGTCGTAGTCGAGCCAGACGCCTTGGTGTCCTTGGTGACGACGCTCTCCCCCGTCACGGTCTGAATGATCCAGTCGATGGACCAGGCGCCGCTCTCGGAAGGATGGACGAAGCCCAGCGAGACGACAATCAGAATGGTGCACGCGGCAGTCAGAACGCCGAGGAGCGCCTTGCGGCGAGGGGCGGACGCCGCCGAAGCGGCGCCCTGTTGCTTTGCATCGTCGAACTGAATGAACGAGGAATCTGGTTGCTTGGGGTCAGCGTCCTTGGATTTATTGGACACAGCCCTCACCTACCGACGTTTGGTGAACACGAACACGCCGACGATGGCGAGACCGATGACGCCGGCGGCAACGCCAACAATGGCGAGCGGGTTGGTGCCAGTCTCCTGCTCGGAAGCACTAGAGGACTTCTTAGCAGTGGTCGTGGAAGCAGCACCCGTATCGGACTTGGAATCGGACTTCTTGTCGGACTTGCTGTCCTTCTTATCAGACTTCTTGTCAGACTTCTTCTCGTCCTTCTTATCGGACTTATCGGTGTCCTTCTTGTCGGACTTGTTGTCCTTGGTCTCGGTCTTGGTCGACACCGTCGTCTTGGTCGTCGGCTTATGACCCGGGGCGATAGCGCCGCCGGCCTGCTGGCCCTTCGTGCCAGAGCCGGAACCCGTGCCCGTGCCAGCACCGGAACCGTTGCCAGCGCCACCGTTGCCACCATTAGTGCCAGAACCACCATTGCCGCCAGGGTTAACAGCATTCTTGGTCCACTTGGCATACAGCGTCAGATCGGCCGTCACCGGCGTACTGAAGTCATATGCCTGCGTGCAAGCCTCATCGGTGAACCAACCGCCGAAAGTGTAGCCATCGCGCGTCGGATCGGCCGGCTTGACCAGCTTGCCGTCGGCCGTAGCAACAAACTTAGTGTCGCAAGCAGGCCCGCCGTTGGAATTAAAGGCAACCGTCCAAGACTCAACAGCCCCGAGCTTGAACAGCGTACCCGAATCATTGATGTAGTAGAGGTTGCCAGAAGCATCGGCAATGACCGGAGAGTCACAGTACTGGTAATGGCCAGCCGCATCATAAATCTGCGTCGCCTCTGCGTCGCCAAGCGTATAGCGATACACGCCACCGCCAGCAGAGTAGTTGACGTAATCCTTGCTATCCGCGCTGTTCACGGTGAAGTACACATAGGTCTTGCCGCCCTGAACACTCACCAGCGGAGTAGCAGCAATACCGTTGAGGCCAGCCGGCAGCGCCTTGCCGTCGGCAGCAGCGACCATCGTGGTCTTACCCGTCTTCAGGTTATAGAGAACCAGAGCAGAGCCAGTAGCCGTCTGTCCGCCGACAATCAGATTGTCGCCAGAGACCGCCGGGGCGCTCATGTTATTCGTAAGACCCAGGTCGACCGTCTTCTGCTCGCTCAGCATGCCCTTCGCCGAAAGCGAAATCACATGGAGCTTTCCATCGTGCGTCATCTGATAGAAGGTCGAGCCATTGGACGGATCGGCGACGCAGTCAGCGTTCGCAAGGGCGCCGAGTTTCATGGTCGAAACGACATCGCCCGTCGTCTTATCAATGCACTTAAGCGTACCCGCGCTCGTAGGAACGATGGCATACTTATCCGTCAAAGCCGCACCAGTCCAGTAATAGCCCTCGGCAGGGTCGATGTTCTGCCAAGAAACTTCGCCCGTGGCAATCTTAATGCGCGCAAAGGAGCCGTTGCCGTAGGTCGCGTTGTAATTCTCGTCATACGAAATATCGACCGAGCCTACATAGACGTACTCGCCGTCCGAAACGACGGTGCAGGAGCTCTGCGTCAAGTCCGTCAAACCAGGCGTCAGCCACTTGCAGATCAGCTTGTCAGCAGTAATCGCCTGGACCGCACCGCCGTTGAGCGGAACGATGATAAGGCCATTGGTATAGATCGGACGAGAGGTATAGCTCACCTTGGAGGCAAGCGGCGCAGAGGCAACCTTTTTGCCCGTGGACGAATCGATCTTAATGAGCTCGTTCTCGGTCGCGATGTACACAAAGCCGTTAGCGATGACAGGTTCGCTGCAGTTGGCATACTGCTGGCCAGACTCGGCCTTCCAATCGAAGGCCCACTTAAGACCAGCGGCCTGCGCAGGCGTCTTGGCATCCGTTACGGTCGAACCGTTGCCACTGTTGCCGTAGCCGGCCCACTCGGTATCCCAATCAGGAGTCGTCGCACTCGGGTTCACGGCGATCTTGTCGGGATCGGGCATGGCCGAATCGTCGGTGGTATAGGCAAGCGTAACCTTATCGCCGCTCTTGAGCGTAATCTGATTGGCGCAGAGTAAGGAGGGCTCTCCATTGATATACAGATGCCAATATTTATTGGTCGCAGCATCCCAGACATACGGTTTGTGATCGAACGGCGAAGTAATGGAATTCAGGAACCAGTATGCACCGCTCTGGGAGGCGTTGTAATCAACGCTCTTCGCCTTCAGAACCGTCTCAATAAGGTCCTGGGCCGTAGAGCCTTCGGGCAGAGAAACATTGCTTGCCGAGCCCCAGCGAGTATTGTTGCCGTTGACATCGGGGCCGATAACATCGACAGACCCAAGAACCTGGCCAGGAAGGGCATCGGCGTCAGCACCATACATAAAGGTGACGGCATCGCCCTCATGGAGCTCGTAGGCACCGGCGCCAACGTCGGCGAGCTTGTACTTTACGTCGGACTTGCCCTTTACGTAGAAGCGCCAATAGCTATTGGTCGCAGCATCATAGCCACAATAGGACTCATCATCGAACGGCGAATAAATGCCGTTGAGGAACCAGCCCCAAGACGATTCGCCAGCATCGAGCTTAAGGCCGGTCTGCTCAAGGAGATCCTTGGCAGTAGAGCCCGCCTTGAGACTCGTCTGACCCGTCGAAGCCCAAACCTGCTGCTTGCCGTCCTTGTCCTTGCCAAGCACCTGAACGGAAGCATGGACAGAATCGGACGGCAACTGGTCGCCCCAGCCACCGTAGAACCACGTGACGGTATCGCCGGCATGGATGGTGACATTGTCCGCCGTATAGTCACTCGACTTGCCGTTGATAAACAGCTGCCAATAGGTCGAATAATCGAGCGGCGTACCCAGCTCAACACCGTTGTACTTAAGGCTCAGAATGAAGGAGCCCGCAGCAACGGCGTCAATATCATTCGCCTCAAGCGCGACCTTCGTAAGGTCAAGTGCGCTCGAGCCGGAGGTCACCACATACTGCGCGTTATCGACCCAAGTCTGAGTCTTGCCCTGGGCATCGCGACCAATGACGGTCACATTTGCGGCAACCTGGTCCTTAACGACAGGGGACGAGCTACCAGCCGTATAGGCAAACTCAATCTTCTGCCCCTGGGTGAGCTTGACGCTGCTCGCACCAACCGAGGAAGACGCGCCGTCGACGAACAGCTGCCAGAAGGCATAAGTCGTCGGATCGTAGGCAAGCGTGCGACCATCGCTCGGGGATGTGATGCTTTCGAGGTAGAAACCGTATGCCGTGTTCGGTTCGTACTTCGCCTTGAAGCCCGTCTTCTCCTGCAGCTTAATGAAGGCATCCGCAGCCGTCGCGCCCTCGTCGAGCTTGAGCTGCGTAGGCGCCACCCAGGTCTGAGCCTTGCCGTCGGCATCGGTGCCGATAATCGAGAACGAGACCTCGACTTGCTTCTTGGCGACATCGCCAGTTTCTGTCGGGTTCTCCGTCTGAACGGCAGCCGCGGCGGCAGATCCTGCTTGGCCAGCGGATGCCGTCGAAGACTGCTCGCTCGTAGCAGGGCTCTCCCCCGTCGCCGAGCCTTCGTCGCCAGTTGCTGCCTCTGTTATGGCTGCACTACCTGCAGGCGCGCCCTCGGAATCCGAAACCTCGGCGCCGCTCTGCTCAGCGGTGCCGCCCGCAAGCGCTGCGTCCTCGCCCGGCGTCGCAGCCTGAGCCACGGCCTCGGCAATGCCCTCGGCGCCCTCGGCCCACAACTGAGCCGGCGTGGTGCCAAAGGCCATCGCGAAGGCCAGGAATGCCACCAGGCCGCGCTTGGCTACACCGCGTGCAATCGCGCCACGGCGATGCAACGAGACGCGCTCGCGCTCGTCCTCAAACATATCCATTTGTCCCCCATTGTCTGTACTTGGAGCGTTGCCTTGAGGCTGCCCCGCGTCATCGCGCATGTTGCGCTCGAGTTCCCCCATCGGGATCTCTCTTCCCTCCAGAGCCCTATGCACACCGGCAGCATACGCCGCAGCCGCATGCAAGATGGGAGGCGATCCGACTTAACCTTAACGGCTCAGGCGCGCCGTCCGATCTGCGACGCGAACATCCCGAGCCAAGAGGAATTACGGTTACTGGTACAGCCGGGGACTTGCACCCCGATTCTCCCAAACGCGCAGGAAAACCGCGCATTCGTGCGTCTCCGCACCACCATCTAGGCCATCGATTATTACCGTCAGTATGGTATCACGCAAAAGGGCCTCGCACGCAGGCGAAGCCCAAGGTAAAAGCTATTGTTTGCGATAGGAGAATGCGGTGACGGCCGCAGCCTCTAGTGCTTGCCGCCGTGGCTGTTGAGCCAGATATTGCGACCCAGCATAAGCGCCAGCACCAGCGCGCTCACGTAGCCCATAAAGCCAATGACCGGGATACCAAACACAACCGGCTCGATGCGTGCGTAGTACACCACCGACGAACCGATAAACAGGCCGGCAATCACAATTGCCATCGACATGCGGTCGATAATTCCGCCCAGCTGTCGCAGCGCCTTATCGCTGCTCATAATCTGCGTGTTCACCTTAAGCTGGCCGCGCGTGAGCATACGCGAAGCCAAGCCCAGATACTCGGCCGCCTCGAGCGAACCCTTGGCCGCGCGATAGCTGCTCGCGGCAAGATCGCGTCCCATATCACGCACGCGCGCATAGGTGCTTTTTTCGTTTTTGATATGCGTCTGGATAATCTGGATCATGTTGACGTTGGGCATGTACTCGGTCAACAGGCCCTCGAGCGTCACCATGCCGCGGGCGAACATCGTCACCACACTCGGCAGCTCAACGTCGTTTTTGCGCGCCAGGTTTAACAGCGAGGTCAAAAACTCGCCGATGTCCAAATCCTTCAGGTCAAGGCCCGCAAAGTCAGCCACGATAAAGTCAAGATCGGACAAAAAGGCCGAATGATCGAGCTCAGCCGAGTCGCCACGCGTCACGGCGAAGCGCATGAGCGAATCCTTGAGCTTGGGCACGTCACCCTCGGCCACGGCGAAAATCATGTCCTTGACGATACCGCGATCGTGACTCGACATGCGTCCGACCATGCCCAAGTCGATAAAGTAAACGATGCCGTCCTTGAGAATAATGTTTCCCGCATGCGGGTCGGCATGGAAAAAGCCGTCGTCGAGCACCTGCGTCGAGTAGTCCTCGACAATCGCGGCACCGATCTTTTCCAAGTCATAGCCCTCGGCCACCAAGCGTTCAGGATCGGCGATCGAAATGCCGTCGACGTAGTCCATAACCACCACGTGCTCGGTGCACAGGTCCAGATAGGATTTAGGGCACGTCACGCCATGAACGCTCTTATGGAACTCGTAGAAGTCGTTGAGGTTTTTGGCCTCGGCCAAAAAGTTGGTCTCCTCGCGAAACGAAGTCCACAACTCCTCGACTACGCCGTGCAGATCAACGAATTGATCGGTGTTGACGAACTTGGAAACGATACGCACCACCGAGCGGATGATATCGATGTCCTGTGCCATAACCTGCTGCGCACCGGGGCGCTGCACCTTGACGGCCACGTCCTCGCCCGTCACCAGACGAGCGCGGTGCACCTGCGCGAGTGATGCGCTACCAAGCGGATTGGGGTCGATCGCATCGAACATCTCCCCCAGGCGCAGGCCGTATTCTTCTTCCAGACAACTGAGTACGACCTCGTACGGCACCGGCTCCACGTCGGACCGCAGACGACGCAGCTCGTCGCAAAAGCGTTGCGGCAGAATCTCGGACCGGTTAGCCAGAATCTGCCCCATCTTAACGAACATGGGGCCGAGTTCCTCGAGCAGGCGGCGCAAACGAACCGGCGTGAGGTTATCCCACACGCGGTACTTTTTGACCAGGCGAACAATCTGCCCGATGCGCTCGCGGCGACCCGCCGGCGTGAGCTGGTATTCCTCATCCGGCGCCATCGCCTCGGGCTCCTCGGGGACCATATCGACAGCGCGCGGCTTCTTGCGAGCGCCCGAGACGGCGGCGTCGACCTCATCGACAACCGCCGCCTCGTCACCCAAGGGATCTAGATTGTTGTAATCGGTGGTGGAATCTGCCATCTGCGCTGCTACTCGACCTCTTCGGTATCCTTCGCATCGTCGGGCTCAACGGACTCGACGGGCACCGAGGTCACGTTGTCCTCGACCGAATCGACGATGTCGCGCACATGGGCCAGGAAGGCCGTGCGCTCGGGAGCGGTCATAACGCGGACGCGGGCAAGGATGAGCTCGTCGAGCACGCGCTGGGCCGCGGTCTCGCCCTGCATGCCCAAGCGCTCGGTCAGATCGGAGATGGTGCCACCGGCCTGCTCGAACATGTCGGACACACTGCGGGCGATATCGGGGGTGGCGGTGTCCTTGCGCACCTGTTCGCCCTTGGTATTAAGGTCGTCGAGGACCTTCTTGCCGCCTTCGACGGCAACGGCGGCAGCGCCAAAGCCAACGTTGATGGCGCCGTTAACAAGCTGATCGAGTTTCATAACCATGGTTGTCTCCAATCACAAACAACTGCATTGGCGTTCTTGTACCCAAGATTGAGTGAAAGCGACAAAGCGTTTTAGCGCTATTCGATCGACGGGAAATCCCTACCTCACGTTGTCGTTCATCGCGAAAGAGTTCTTCATGGCGCAGCTCGTGGTGTAGAGCACCTTACCCAGTAGAGCATCGGTCTCTACGCGAACACGCTCGGCAAAGGCCTCATTGGCGCGTGCAAGTTCGGCAGGTACCTCGGCCTCAGGCAGAGCGGCTACGGCAGCATCGACGTCATGGATCTGCTTGTGGCCCATGCCACCGACCTTCTCCTGATAATCCTCGACCGCGCGACCGCACTCATGGAAGCGGACGTCGGCCAGCGCGCCGATCAGGCGGTTGGCCCAGTAGAAGTTTTCGGACGTCACGCGAGCCTGCGTGTCGGCATAGTACTCGGGCATGGTCTCGACGTTGGCGTACAGCGGAACCAGCGCGTTAAACGAGTTGGAGCCAAAGGCCATCCACTGCACGGCGCGGTAGGCCGGCTGCGCATAGGGGCGCAGCTGCAGCACGGCGAGCTGGCTGTTACGGTTGATGCCGATGGGACGATAGGCGCCGCGTGTGGCGGGCGTACCCTTGCTGCCGTAGCAGTCGTACTCCGTGCCCTGGTAGTGGCTCGAAAGCACGTACTTGATGTCCTCGATGGTCACCTTGCGCTCAGGCACGCGGCTCCAGGGGATGTCATCGCTCTCGGGCGTGTAGTCGGCCTCGGGACCGTCCCACACATCGCTGGGGTTAAGGCAGCGCTGCATATACCAGGCGCGCGGCGTGTTGTAGACGTGGTCGCTGTCGCTGTGCGAGCCAAAGGCCTCGCGCGGGTTGAAGACCGCGGCCGGACCGTCGCCCTCGACGCCCAGCGTCAGGTCCAGATGCCACTCGGCCATCCAGGAGCGCAGGTCGGCGGAGCACATGTGGTCGGCCTGGGCGCCCTCGGCGTCATCCAGGTCAAAGCTATCGATACCCAGCTGGTTGGGCATGGTCACATAAGCGTCATCGGGCACGCGCTTGGCGATCCAGTGGTGACCGCCGATGGTCTCGAGCCACCAGATCTCGTCCACGTCGCTAAAGGCGATGCCGTTGTTCTCGTAGGTGCCATAACGCTCGAGCAGGTCACCCAGAATGCGTACGCCGTCGCGGGCGGATTTGGCATATGGCAGCACCAGGGTCACCATGTCCTCCTCGCCCAGACCGCCGGGCTGCGCCGGAACATAGCCGTCCTCGCCCTCGTTGCCCTTGGCGGGCACGTAGTCGACGAGCGGGTCGGCGCCGCGAACGCGCTCGTTGGTGGTGAGCGTCTCGGTTGCGGACATGCCCACATTGAGCTCGTTGAAACCGGCCTCGGCCCAGATGCCGTGGCCCGGGACAACATCGGGGACGCTCGTGTAGCGCATGGGGTTATCGGGCAGCTCAACGGTCAGGTGACTCAGGACGCTCGTGTAGACGCGCGGCTGCTCGTCGGGATGCACCACGCGCATGCGCTTGGGCTCAAACACCCCGTTGGACGAGTCCTCGTTGCGAGCAACCAACGTCGACCCGTCGTAGCTCGCGTTCTTACCAACCAAAATCGTTGTGCACGGCATGCGCATCCTCCTTGAGCGAAGAAATCAAACGATAACAGTGTATCGCTTCGGCGCAGAAAGGGCGAAACCGCGGCCTCGGCAGCCCTTGTGGTCAAAAGCCTATTTCGATGCGCGCTCGGCCGCCTCGATCACGTGTTTGGCGAGGATCGCCGTCGTCACAGCGCCCACGCCGCCCGGCACGGGCGTGATGGCGTTAACAACCGGCTCCGCAGCATCAAAATCGACGTCCCCGACCAGCTTGCCAGCGGCCTCGTCCCAATTAATGCCAACATCGATGATCGTCTGGTCCTCGCGAATGGCATCCACGCCAATCGTGTGCGCGCGTCCAACGGCGGCAACCACAATGTCGGCAGCACGGCACTCGGCAGCAAGGTCGCGCGTATGCGTATGGCACGTCGTCACGGTCGCATTGCGCGCCGTAAGCATGGCGGCAACAGGACGCCCGATCACCAGCGAGCGCCCGACCACAGCAACCTTAGCTCCATCCAGCTCAACGCCGTAATGATCCAGCAAAGCAAGCACGGCTTCGGCTGTGCAGGGGGCAAAACCCTCGCCGCGCCCCGAAAGCGTGGTGAGCAGCGAAGCCGGCGTCATGGAGTCAACGTCTTTGGCAGGATCGAGTGCCGCGGCAACCGCGTCCTCGTCAAGGCCGGCGGGCAGCGGGCGGAACATCAGGCAGCCATGAACAGACGAATCGGTATTGATGTCCTCGATGGCCGCCAACAGCTCGTCCTGCGAAACATCGGCGGGAAGCAAAACGCGGCGAGCTTCAATGCCAACCTTCTCGCAGCGCTTGAGCGCACCGCGCTCGTAGGATAGGTCGTCCTCGCGTTCACCCACACGCACGATAGCCGACGTCGGAACAACGCCCCGCTCGCGCAGGGCTGCGCAGCGAGCAGCAAGTTCCTCAGTCAACGCGCGGGCGACGGGAGCACCCTTCAGTAGCTCAGCCATGGCTATCCCCTCTTCCTTGCGGCGTCGGCGGCGCGGCGCGCCAGCGCATCGGCGCGCGGCAACCACATGTCGAGCAACTCATCACACGCCGTCTCGAGCTCCTCAGCACGAGCGCGATCCTTCATAGACGTGGTGTTCGCAAAGAGCGTCAAGCTCGCGCCCTGCATAGCAGAACGGCAGAACACGGCGCCGCACGCCACATCGGACAGCAGCTGACGCGAACCCTTGTCGGCCATGTCCTCGAGCAGCGCCAGTGCACGCCCGCAGGCATCCATAATGCGATACGGCGGCATAGCGGCCACATGCAGCGCATCCTGAATCGCGGTCGCTCGAGCCGGATCGTCACGCGGAATACCGTACGCCGCGGACACCTGCCCATAGGCACGAACGTCCTCGGCAACCAACTCGACAAGCTCCTGGGCCAGCTCATCAGCCTGGGCAAACGCGCGCGTCAGGTCATCCGCGCGATCGGCAAGCGTGGGGTTGGTCGCGCCGTAGCGCGCGACCATCCCGCACAGCGAGGCGCCCAGCGCACCCACAAAGGCGCTCGCGCTGCCGCCGCCGGGCACCGGCTCGCGCGCGGCAAGCGCCTCGGCAAACCCGCGGCAGGTCTTGTCCATCATCTCTTGGCTCATACACATGCACCTTCAAGTCATATACATCGGTCGAGCGGCAACCGCCGACCGACCGCATCGATCACATAATGGTGCTAAGTCTAGCCCATAAGCACATGAGCGTCAGCGCACCTGGCCATCGCGGATTTCTATGGCACACGATAGGCGGCAGCGACACAAACATGGGACACATGGCCCACGTTTCGAGACTCCCGGGCAGCGGCAACTGGGGCATACATATAGGTAAGGAGCCCTATGTTGGGGCAACGCTCGCCACGACACCGGACGACGAATGGAGGAATAACCGCACAGCAAACAAAGGCATCATGTGCATGCGTAACCGCCGCCCCAGCGATCCGCGGCACACGATGTCCCTGGCAGACAAGGAGGACGCCACCATGAAGAAAAAGACCCTATCGATCCTTTCCCTTTGCATCGCCCTCTTTGCCGTGTTTGCCCTTGTCGGCTGCGACGGGAGCGCATCGGGCGGCGGCAGCGCCTCCAAGAGCGAGAGCAAGGAAAAGGTCCCCGTCGCCAAGAAGACCGACTTTATCTGGTTTAAGGTCGAGATGCCCGAGGGCGTCGGCGTAAGCGACTCCGCCGGCAAGAATGCCGACAGGGTTCAGCTCACCTTCCCCGAAGACGAGAACGCCTCGGCCGATCGCTTTATCCCCGTTTGGAAAAAAGCGCTGACGGCCGAGGAATCCCACGCCGACCAGGCGGAAAAGAAGGGGGATACGTTCCAGTGGAAGGATGGCGGGTCCGTCGAGTATAACGGCAGGACGTGGCTCGTCGGAACATACGAGGACAACAGCGGCATCTCAACCATGCTTTTTACCGACGTTGAGCCGGGAAGCGCCTACGTCCTCATCTCGAACTTCGACCAGCACAAGAAAGAAGCCGAGACACTCCTCAACTCCATCGAGTTCCCCGACGACATGAAGAAAGCAGTTGACGAGGCACGCGAAGTCGAGATTTCGAGCATCGAGATCAAGTAACGGGGCACCCGCACGTGCCTATGCGCACCCGCGCACATGCGCTCCATTAAAACAACGGGCGCCCAACCCGGGGAGGGCCGACGACATCGGCCCTCCCCTCTTTTGTGCCCGCGTATATTGCCACTTGTCGGCGCAAATCCTGCCCCCAGAATGGGACACATGGCCCACCCGAACGAGCCGCTCGCGCGTACAGTAAAGACAGGTAATCCATGGGCGGTTACAGATCGAGGAGGACACGACCATGAAAAAGAAGGCCTTTGCGATTCTCACCCTCTGCATGAGTCTTTTTGCCGCGGTTGCCCTGGTGGGTTGCGGCGGAAGCGGTGGCGCTGCTGGCAGTGGCGGTGGCGGCGGAGCAGAAAAGCCAGCCGTGGATATGAGGACCGACTTCATTTGGTTTAAGGTCGAGGTGCCCGAGGGCGTCGAAATCACGGACGTCGCAGGCGACACCGCCGATAGGGCCCAGTTTAAGTTCACCGAGAGCGAGCACGCCAGCGATCGCTTCATCCCTGTCTTCGACTCCGACAAGAACGCCGACGAGCTGTTCGACTACGAGGCCAAATGGAAGGCCAACTTTGAGTGGACCGAGAATGATCCCGTCAAGTACAACGGCAAGACTTGGCGCAACGCTTCCTATACACACTCGGGCGGCGTAACGACTGAGTACTTCACCGAAGCAGGCGGCGGCAGCGTTTACGTGAGCATCGACAATGTCGAGGAGCACAAGGACGCCGTCGAGACCATGATGAAGTCTCTGGAGTTTGCCGATGACATTGCCAAGGCCAAGACCGAGGCCATGGACGTCAAGCTCGACGATATCGAGATCAAGCGCTAAGCGACTGGCGAGCGCAACGGGAAACACGGTCGCAGAGCAAACAAGCGACGGTACCCCAGCACTTCGTACCCAGGGAGGGCCGGTAAACCGACCCTCCTTTTCTTATGCCGATAGCCGGCGAACGCGAGGGTGCCGGGCGGCAAAACCACCCCCAGCGCGGTAGCAGCACAAATAGACAAGCGCCCCAACGCGTCCGCCCGCCGATTTATGGCGCCACGCAGACAATTAAGCCAACACGTTTAGACATCCGGGCAGTATAGTGAACAAAATGAGTGCATAACCGCACCCTGCGAACGGAGGAGTTATGACCGAACACCACGCCATCAGCCGTCGAGCATTCACGTTGGGCCTAGGACTCGCAGCATTGTCGCCATTTGTAAGCCTGCCCGAAACCGCGGGATTGGGCCTTCCCGTGCGCGCGGCATTTGCAGAAGACGCTGCCACAGCGTCAGTCAGCCTCGACAATTTCGTCATTCGCCTTCGCCCCGCGGGCTATTTTCGCACCGCGAGCGTCAACCAAGACGGCAACGTTCGCGGCAACGTCTGCCACCTGTTTAACGACGGCACGTCCAGCAAGCTCATCCTTGAGAACGTAACGACCAAGAATGACGATACAAACTGGTATGCTATCCGCACCTTGCTCAATTTCGAAGAGCATAAAAAGACGGGCTACAGCATTTGGTCGGTCGACGACGACTCGGACAAAGATGGAAAGGTCATCCACGTATGGGGCGGCGAGTATGACAACAAGCCCAGCCGCGCTTTTGCGTTCGAGCGTCAATCAAACGGAACCTATATCATCCGAGACCGCACGGTCGAGAAAGAAACCGAGAAAAAAGACATTAAGTACCTGGCAATAGAATCGAACGGCGAAGACCAGGACAACAATAAGATCTGCCATAAGAGTAAGAGCATTCCGTGGGAGCTCGAACTTATCGGTTACGACATGAAAAAGAACGATGCCACGGTTAGCAGCCTCGACTGGATCACGTACAGCAGCTACGTCGATGGGCCATGTTGGATGAAATACGTCGACGACAACAAGTTCCTCGACGAGCTGAGCATCCCGGGTACGCACGATTCGGGCACCTGCAGCGTGGACAACGACACTGAGCCCCAATCCTCGCAAGTAAAATGCCAGCAGGATTACATTCCCACGCAGTTGCTCGAAGGCATTCGCTATTTTGATATCCGGCTCGGAAAGGGCGACGACCCCGGTATCGACCACGGGGATTACTACCTGCTCAAAAAAGACGCGTACTTTATGCATCTTTCCGATGTCATAGGCTACTTCAAAACGTTTTTGAACGAAAACCCGACAGAAGCGCTCATCATGCTGGTGTCACGAGGCAAAGACGAGGCTACCGACGAAAGTGTTACGACGGCTTTCGCCAAGGTTTTGGACGACAACCCCAAACTGTTCTATACGTCGAGCCGAATCCCCACGCTACACGAGGTGCGCGGAAAGATCGTTCTGCTGCGTCGATTTAGGCTCGCCGGCAACAGTGTAAGCGGCCACACGTGGGGCCTCGACCTTACCGAATGGGATGACAAGATCAAGGCTCACTCCGACAGCGCCACTATGTGTCTCGTCCAAGACGCGCGGGGCTTTGAAGCCGCGGGGGAAACAGGAGACAAAGAGCCCTATTGCACCAAGGTATACGCCCAGGACAAGTACAAACTCACGGGAACCGACAAGCTCAGCTGGGTCGATAATGCGCTGAAGGAAACGACCGGGCGCACGCGCAACAAGGTGGACGTCGCGGACGATGACGGGGCCAAGGTGCAAGTCCAGGAGCGTTGCTGGTCTATCAACTACACCAGCTGCACGGGCTTGTCGCACGGAGGCAATCCTTTTACCTCGGCACGAGTAGTCAACGAGCATCTGTATAAGAGCCCGTACATCAATCCCAGCGGCATCGAGGATACAAAGTCAGATTACCTCGAGCACATTGGCATCATCGCATCCGACTTTGTTGATGCGGCGCTGGCCCGGAGCATCTACCAGCGCAATTACGATTACGATACACAGCACAAGCAGACAGCTTCGTACTACCTCCCGACCCGCATGCGCATGACGTACGGCGACTCGCTGAGCGATGCCTCGCTCCAGGATGGCAAGACCGTTGGCGAGGGCCATTTCCGCCTTGTCGACAGCAGCAACGTACTCAACGTGGCGGCTTCGGGCCATGCGTTTGCCATTGAATACGTGGATGTTGATGCCCTGGGCAACGAGACCGTTACAAGACTGCAGGGCTTTGTGCCTATCGATATCGATCCACGCGCGCTGACGCCCCATTTTGAGGGACTCGAAGGCCTTAAGGCCGGCGAAGACGTGCGCGCCAAGATTGCGGCATCACTCGAGGGCAAGCTCGAAACCGATGCCTGCACGGCCCAGCTCGAGTTTGTGCACGACGCGGACGGCGCTCCGGGCACGGCAATGGCCGAGGGCGAAACATTTGCCGCAGGAACGTACTGGGTGCGCGTGAACGGTCTCTTGGGCGACGCGGCGCAGAACTACACGCTCGCCAGCGACGGAGCCGCAAGCTTTACCGTTGCAGCCTCGGGCAACGCGGGCGGCACCGGCAGCGACACGGGTTCCAACGCAGGCGGCGCCGACAAGAACGGCAAGAGCAACAAGAGAGACCAGGGCAAGAGCTCGGGCGGAAAGCTCGCCAACACGGGCGACGGCTCTGGCGTTGCCGCCGGGCTCGCTGCCGCCGCCGTGGCGACAACGGTCGCAGGTGCAGCAATGCTTGCCAGTGACCGCGACAATACCGAGGACGTTAACGAATAGGCAAGCCAGTCTTTTGGGCGCATTAACTCAATCGGGGCGCAGAATACCGTTCTGCGCCCCGATTTTTACCTTGGCCCGAACGCCGCTATCGGCTACATCACCATGTTCAGAGCTTTCACAAATTCCTGGGCCTTCGCACGGCTACTCAGGCTAAAGACGCAAGCGGTCAACAGCCTGTTACGCAGGAAAACGTCGCGGCCCTTGATCCTGTTGACCCCCGTAATGTCCTTAAGCTAGACAATCTCGGTATGCTTGCCGCCGAAAGTGCCCTTCTTGAGCACCTCGATACGGTTGGGGTAGATCTTGACGTCTTTAAACCTACCCGAACCCTTGTCCTGGAACAGCAGCGTGTTGTTGTCCATACGCGTCACTCCCGCGGGGTTCGCTAAAACTGCCTCTATGGTCACATTTTAACCACCGCAAGGCTCCCATGCGAAGGTGCCAGACAACATAGCAATTCGTGTCCGCGCGAGGCTTTAAACTAAATACGATAAAGATGCATTCCACAAGAGGAAAGTGGGGCGACAGTGATGGGTGAACTGGTAAACCGTGGAGAATCGGCAATCGTGGCCGAAGGTTTTTACAAGCAGGTTTCCTCGATTCTCAACGCCGCTCGCGACAAGGCCTATACCGCCGTTAACTTTGCGATGGTTGAGGCGTATTGGGAGATCGGCAAGAGCATTGTTGATGAGCAGGGCGGAGAGGAGCGCGCCAAGTATGGAGAGGCACTGCTCAAGGCCCTCGCAATCAAACTTACCAAAGATTTTGGTAAAGGTTTTGAAGCAAGAGAGCTGCGTAAAATGCGTCAGTTCCATCTTGCATTTCCAATTCGGGACTCACTGCGTCCCGAATTGAGCTGGACACATTACCGCAGGTTAATACGCATTCCTGACCCCGAAACTCGAACATGGTACATGAACGAATGCGCCGATTCTCGCTGGAGCACGCGCCAGCTCGAACGCCAGATCAACACCATGTTCCGAGAGCACATACTTGCCAGCAAGGACAAGGAGGCCGTCACCCAGGAAATCCAAAAGAGCGCCCCGGCTCGTCGCCCCGAGGATATCATCCGCGACCCATATGTACTGGAGTTTTTAGGTTTCTCGGACGATACTGCGTTTCGCGAGAGCGATCTAGAGCAGGCGCTCATCACGCATCTTCAGAAGTTCCTGCTGGAGCTTGGCCGTGGTTTCGCTTTCGAGGCGCGCCAAAGGCGCATCACCTTTGATGGGCGCCATTTCTATATTGACCTTGTGTTTTACAACTATCTGATGCGCTGCTTCGTGCTCATCGACCTTAAGACGGACGATCTTACGCACCAGGACCTGGGCCAGATGCATATGTATGTGAACTACTACACGCGCGAGCTCATGAACGAAGGCGACAATCCGCCCATAGGCATCGTGCTCTGCGCGGACAAAAGCGATTCGATCGTCGAGTACACGCTGCCCGAAGACAACGACCAAGTGTTTGCCGCCAAATACCTGCCGTATCTTCCAAGCAAGGAAGAGCTGGCGCGCGAGCTGAGTGCCGAGTACCGCGCCATCAACGAAGCGACTAATGGCGAAGCGCAAGGGTAGCGGCACGTTGCGACCGAAACGCCCGCACGCCTGTGAGCCGTCCCGCGCTGCGCTTCCCTACTTCCCAAAGATCGCAGCGAGCAAGCCCTTGCGTTTGGGCTTCTCCTCTCGGTAAGAACCCTCGGCGACCGCTGCAACCTGATGCTGCTGCTCGCCGCCTCCACGGCGCACGATCTGGTACAGAAACGGCGATTTAACGTATTTGACCTCGATGGGCGCGGCATGCACGGTACTTTCGCCGGACAGATGCAGGCTCGGGTTGAGCGGTGCGACAATGTGCGTTTCGCGCTTATCGCTAAACACCACCGCTGCCGCACGACCCGTCTGGCCGTTTACGGCAATGCGCACCTGCTCGCCATCGCGGCCATCCGTTGCCGGACGGTCGACAAAGTAGACCGGCACCATAACTAGGCCGTCCTTGTGCTTGCGGGCCTTACAAGCCCACGTGCGGATACTCTTTTTATTGAGCCCCAGTACAGCCTCAGCGTCGTTGCCCGCAACGTCGAGCGCCAACTTATCAATGACCACCTGGTCCTTGGTAGACGCATCGACGGAGACGACGCGGAAATCGCCTTCCTGCATGGCGGGATCGAACGGACCGACCTTGGCAAAGTCCCACGGCTCCAAAATGCCCATGAGGCGAATGTCCAGGTAGTTTGCCCGCGGATACGCCCAGTCGAGCACCTCGTAGTACACCAGGGTTTCCTTGCTCAGGCCCTTGCCCGGGAAGGACGCCATCATGCGCAAATCCGCGAGCGCCATGGGGAAGTAGAAGAGCATCATGTCGTTTTGGATCGCATCTTCTACATCGTGCCCGGCAAAGGCGTCGGGGTACTGACGCACCAGCTGCAGTGCGTTGGCACGCGCCTGCTGCGGCGAGATTTCGCATGGAATACCCTGCTCCGGCACATACTCCGCACCCACGCCCAAGGTCAGGCGCTTGCTAAACGTACCGGGCTTGAGCAGGTCGGCAATGCCGATCTTGTTGCCGCAGGACGGGCACTCAAACACACGCTGCGTTGACTCGCCCTCAAAGGACGCTCCGCAGAAGGGGCAGGGAATGCTCACATGCGTGGCCTCTTGGAACTCCTGCGCCGTGCCGCAATCCTCCCACAGCAGATGTTCCAGGACCGACTGATTGCGCCAGTGCGAATTGAAGAAATACCAGTCCGGGTCCTCCGGGCGCTCGAGTTGCGACACATGCGTGAGCTTGAGCAGTCCATCCACCACCGTCAACGGCGTATGGCGAATGCCCAAAGCGCTCTTGGGCTCTCCGGCGTCCGCCTGCCACGGAATGACCGCGCCGCAATAGGCGCACTCAAAGCTGCGCTTAGCCTGGTGCGAGTACATAGGGCCGCCGCAGTTTTGACATTTAATGGCAAACATCTCGTCCATGGAAACGTCCTCCTTTGCACAGGGGCTATCGACGTTAAGTATGTCGAGCAAACAGGCACATGCCCATACCCATGTGGCCCAAAATGGACCACCCAGGCAGACGAGAAGGCTCGCTCGTTAGCACCGGCAGACCATTACTGCATTTTCTGAGCATCGGTGCACAGCGCCTCCGCGCGAGCTACACTATCCCCTTAAACATGATTGTGAGGACGACCGCTATGCTATTTGTAAATCGGCTGGTACATACGCTTGTTCCCGGCAGCGAGGGCGAGCCGGTCGATACCTCCTGCCGCACCAACGCGGGCTTCGCCGCAAGCCTCATCTGCATTGGCCTCAACATCACTCTGTGCCTGGCCAAGGGCATCGCGGGCCTGCTCGCCGGCTCTGTCTCGCTCATCGCCGACGCCTTCAACAACCTCTCCGACGCCTCGAGCAACATCGTGAGCCTGCTCGGGTTCCGCCTTGCCAGCCGCCCGGCAGACGAAGGCCACCCCTATGGCCACGGTCGCTACGAGTACCTAGCCGGTCTGTTCGTCGCCGTCCTGGTTTGCGCCGTCGGCATCAACCTGATCCTCGAGTCGGTCACTAAGATCATCAAGCCCTCCCCCACCGCCTACACGCTGGTCTCCCTAGCCGCTCTCGTCTTGTCCATGCTCGTCAAATTCTGGATGGCCGCATTCAACCGTGCGCTGGGCAACCGTATCGATTCCGAAACACTCATCGCCACAGCACAGGACTCCAAAAACGACGTCATCACCTCGGGATCGGTCCTGGCCGCAGCGCTTATTTCGCAGACGACCGGCTTTGACCTCGACGGCTGGGCGGGCCTGGGCGTGGGCGTCTTCATCTGCATCAGTGGCATGGGCCTGGTGCGCGACGCCATCAGCCCGTTGCTGGGGCAAGCGCCCGACCCCAAGCTCGTCCAGGCAATCCGCGACAAGATCATGTCCTATCCGCAGGTCTTGGGCACACACGACCTGATGGTGCACGACTACGGCCCCGGTCGTCAGTTTGCCAGCGCCCACGTGGAGATGCCCGGCGAGGGCGACGCATTTGAGCACCACGAGATCCTGGACACCATCGAGCACGACATCAAGCGCCAGATGGGCATTGGCATCACGCTGCACTGCGACCCCATCGCGACAACCGGCGATGATCTGCGCGGCTGGGTCAAGCGCGGCGTCATGCAGATCGATCCCGCGCTCTCCATCCACGACCTGCACGAGCACGACGGGTTCGTTTTGTTTGACCTGGTGCGCCCCGACGGCTTTGACATATCCGACGAGGAGCTGCTGGAGCTCGTCACGCGCATCGTGCACGAGCGCCGGCCCAACGTCTCATGCGTCGTTACGTTTGACTCGGGCTTTAGTTCGCCCGACCGTCCAGCAGAGCAGCTGTAGCCCGCTTAACAGCTAGTTTCCCTGCGCGCCCGAGATGCCGTTTTGCAGTGCGTTCCAGGCATCCGTCGCCATGTCGCCCAAGTTCTGCGCGGTGTCGCCCAGGTTTTGTGCCGTATCGCCCAGCTCTTGCGCCTTGTCTCCCAACTCCTGTGCCTTGTTGCTCAAGTCCTCCAGCGTATTGGAGCTCGAGCTGTCGGTACCGCTTTGGCCGCCGGACGAGTTGCCCGAGCTGTTCTTGTGCGTGAGTTGAATTTCGAGGTTGCCGTTGTCGTTATAGTAGGCAGAAGTAACGACCCAGTTGGCATCGATGACGGGCGTTGAGCCATCATCAGTCAGGACCACGGCATTCGAAAGATCGGCGCCGCGCGACTTGAGAAGCTTTTTGGCGTTGGACCAGTACTGCCCCGGGATATCGCTCAGATCGACGGTGCTAGACGAGGCGGACTCGGTTTGCTCGGCAGTGGTATCGGCCGTTGAACTCCCTCGCTTGTTGAGCATGCCCGACACGATGGCAAACACAACCGACAGCGCAAAGAAGATCGCCAGCACGATGAGGATCTTCTTGATCACGCTCGACGAACGCGACGGCTTCTTCTCCTCGTCCTCGCCATATTGCGGAATCGACTTGGGGTACTCGCGATACGGCTCGCGCGACTCGTAGCGAGGCTGCGCCGTGCGAGGCATATACGTCGTCTGCTGAGGCTGCGGAATGGGATTCTGCGGCAGGTCATCATAGGGATTCGGTGTCGAAGCGGCATAAGAATCCTGCGACGCATAATCAAACGGGTCCGGAGCTGCGTTGCCATAGGGGCCTTGCGAAGATGCAGCGCAAGAATCCTGCGCCGTGTCGCCATAGCCCATAACCCGGGTGGGCTCGGCAGAAGGCTGCGTCGCGGCGGGGTCGGTATATCCGGGGTTGGGAACAACGCGGGTCGCATCGGCGCTATCGCCAGCCTGCGCGGAACCGTAGCCGCCCATCACGGTTGTCTTGTCCTGATCCATGCAACGATTCCTTTCCGTCGCGCGTGAGCATCAAGTTATCCATGCATTCTACCCGCGCAAAAGCCTATGATGGGCAGAGCCCGTCGGTATCTACAAGACATGCGCGGGCCTAAGGATAAAAAAGCCCCGCCGGGCCTTGTGGGCACGGCGGGGCGGACAAGCAGCTATGGGCAGCAGGCTTAGAACAGGCCGGTGATGTTGCCGTCGTTGTCGACGTCGATGTTCTCGGCCGCAGGGACCTTGGGCAGGCCCGGCATGGTCAGAACACTGCCAGTCAGTGCGACCACAAAGTGGGCACCGGCGGAAACCTTGAGCTCGCGCACCGTGATGCGGAAGTTCTCGGGAGCGCCCAGGGCCTTGGCGTTGTCGCTAAAGCTGTACTGCGTCTTGGCCACGCACACCGGCAGGTTGCCAAAGCCGTTCTCGCGCAGCTCGGCGAGCTGGCGCTTGGCGGCCGGCGTAAAGTCAACACCGTCGGCGCGGTAGACCTTGGTGGCAATGGCCTCAAGAGCGTCGGCCACATCGGCGCCGTCCTCATAGGCAAACTTGAGCTCGCTCGGCTGCTCAATCAGACGCATGACCTCATCGGCAAGCTCGAGCGCGCCCTCGCCGCCCTTGGCCCAGACCTCGGAAAGCTTAACGTTGACGCCGAGCTTCTGGCACTCGGACTCGATGAGCGCAAGCTCGGCCTCGGTGTCCGTCGGGAAGCGGTTGATGGCGACCACGCAGGGCAGACCATAAACGTTCTGGATGTTGTCGACGTGACGCAGCAGGTTGGGCATGCCGGCCTTGAGTGCCTCGAGGTTCTCCTCGTTGAGGTCGGCCTTGGCGACGCCACCGTTGTACTTCAGCGCACGAGCGGTCGCGACGACCACGACGGCGCTGGGGCGAACGCCCGTCATACGGCACTTGATGTCGAGGAACTTCTCGGCACCCAGATCGGCACCGAAGCCGGCCTCGGTAATGGCAACATCGCCAAAGCGCATCGCCATACGCGTGGCCATGATAGAGTTGCAGCCGTGGGCGATGTTGGCGAAGGGGCCGCCGTGGACAAACGCGGGCGTGCCCTCGAGCGTTTGCACCAGGTTGGGCTTGAGCGCGTCCTTAAGCAACGCGGCCATGGCACCCTGGGCCTTAAGGTCGCGGGCACGGACGGGCTCGCCGGCAAAGCTGTAGCCGACGACGATCTCGCCCAGGCGCTCCTTGAGGTCGCTGATGCTCGTAGACAGGCACAGGATTGCCATGACCTCGGAGGCGACGGTGATATCGAAGCCGTCCTCGCGCGGCACGCCCTGGGCCTTACCGCCAATACCGTCGATGACGTGGCGCAGCTGACGGTCGTTCATATCGACGACGCGCTTCCAAGTGATGCGTTTAACGTCGATGCCAAGCTGGTTGCCCTGCTGGATGTGGTTATCAAGCATGGCGGCCAGCAGGTTGTTGGCAGCACCGATGGCATGGAAGTCGCCGGTAAAGTGCAGGTTGATATCCTCCATGGGGATCACCTGAGCCCAGCCGCCGCCGGCAGCACCGCCCTTAACACCAAAGACGGGGCCGAGCGAAGGCTCGCGCAGGGCCACGGCACTCTTGACGCCGCGACGACGCAGGCCATCGGCCAGACCGATGGTCGTGGTGGTCTTGCCCTCGCCCGCAGGCGTTGGGTTGATAGCGGTCACGAGGACGAGCTTGGCCTGGTGATCGGTCGGCTCGTTGAGCAGTGAATAGTCGACCTTAGCCTTGTCGAAGCCGTACGGAATAAGGTGCTTAACGTCGACGCCGGCGTTCTTGGCCACCTCGGTAATAGGCAGCGGCGTGACAGAACGTGCGATTTCGATGTCAGTAGGCATGGGCGGTCCTTTCGTTACCGAATGAGAAAAAGACCAATTCAGCATAGCACGGGCGCGCAATAGTAAAACGCCCATAACCGATGAACGGCGATATGTTTACCCGATGCCCGGCGATAGCCCAACAGCCCGCCAAAACAAAGCGCCCTAAACGGTAGGTTCAATCCCCAGGTGCTCAAAGGTGCGCAGGGTTGCCTGACGGCCCTGCGGCGTACGAATCATCAACCCGCACTGCAGCAAATAGGGCTCATAGACATCCTCGAGCGTGCCCGGGTCCTCGCCCACCGCGCTGGCAAGGGTCGTAAGTCCCACGGCACGACCGGAGAACGTCTTGGCAAGCGTCTCCAAGATACGAATATCCATCCAGTCCAGGCCGAGCTCGTCGATCTCGAAGAACTCGAGCGCCTGGCGACAGATATCGAGCTCGATGGGACCGTTGCCGCGCACCTGTGCGTAATCGCGCACGCGCTTGAGCAGGCGGTTGGCAAGACGCGGCGTGCCGCGCGAACGCGAGCCGATCTCAAGTGCACTGGGATGGTCGATCGCCACGCCCAGAATAGTTGCCGAGCGCGTCACAATCTGCGCGAGCTCTTCGACCGTGTAGTAATCCAGGCGATATGAAATGCCAAAGCGGTCGCGCAACGGGCCGGTCAACATGCCTGAGCGGGTCGTTGCTGCTACCAGCGTAAACTTGGGGATATCCAGGCGAATCGAGCGCGCCGCCGGACCCTTGCCAATCACGATATCGAGGGCAAAGTCCTCCATCGCGGGGTACAGGACTTCCTCGACCGAACGGTTGAGGCGGTGGATCTCGTCGATAAACAGCACATCACCCGGCTGCAAGTTGGTAAGGATGGCCGCCAGGTCGCCCGTACGCGCGATGGCCGGGCCACTCGTCGTTTTTATCTGAGCGCCCAACTCGTTGGCGATTACGGTGGCCAGCGTGGTCTTGCCCAGGCCCGGAGGACCCGAGAAGATCACGTGGTCGAGCGTCTCCCCACGGCTCTGCGCCGCTTCGATCAACACGCGCAGGCTCTGCTTGATATGCTCCTGGCCGCAGTAATCGTCCAGGCGCTGGGGGCGCAAAGTGCGATCGACATCGAGGTCCTCGGCCGTCAGCTCCGAGCCCACCATGCGCTCGCCGTGCGCCATGGATGCCGCCGGCGAGTTGCCGGGCGTCGCCCACAGGTCCTGAGAGTCATCGGCTTCCCACATCACGCATCCATTCCGAGTCGCTTAAGCGCCGCGCCGAGCAAATCCTCGACACGCATATCCTGCCCATTATACCCGCTCAGAGCGACATCGGTCTCCTGCGGGCTAAAGCCCATGGAAAGGAGTGCCGCACGGGCGTCATCGATCGCCGAAGGAGCGGCGGCGGGCACGGGCATCGCAACCTGACCGGGGATCGCATCGACCGGCACAAAGCCCTTGTCCTTGGCAAAGGTGCTCTTGAGCTCCAAGATGAGGCGCTGGGCGGTCTTTTTGCCCACGCCGGGCACCTTGGCCATGCCCTTGTCGTCCTCGGCCATCACCAGGGAATACAGCTGTCCCACGGTATAGGTGGAAAGTACGGCGAGCGCCAAGCGCGGGCCAACGCCCGAGACGGACACAAGCCGGTCGAACATCGTGCGCTCATCCTTAGAGGAAAAACCGAAAAGTGTCATAGCGTCCTCGCGCACCTGCATACGGGTATAGAGGCGCACCTCACCGCCGGGCGTAGGCAGCGTGGCCGCAGTGCCGCCAGAAATGCCGAGTTCAAAGCCAACGCCCGACACGTCGACGACAGCAGAGCTCATCGTGGCCTCGACAAGCGTTCCGTGGAGCTGGGAAATCATCAGTATCCGGTTCCTCTCTGTTGATAGAACTCGCCACCGGTGAGGGCGCGGGTGCGGCTGAGGTTTACGTGGCAGATGGCGCAAGCCAGGGCATCGGCGGCATGGTCGGGATGAGGGTCGTGGTCGAGCTGCGTGAGCGTGCGCACCATGTAGGCGACCTGCCGCTTGTCCGCGGCGCCGGTACCCACCACAGCCTGCTTGATCTGCATAGGCGTGTACTCGCCGATCTCGAGCGCGCACTCCGAAAGCGCCACGAGCGCGGCACCGCGGGCATGTGCCGTGGGGATTGCCGAGCGGACATTAGCGCCAAAGTAGATGCTCTCGATAGCAGCAGTATCGGGTCGATAACGCTCCACGACGCCCTTGAGGTCGCGGGCGATATGCGACAGGCGCACCGCGAGCGGACTACCCGCGCTGGTCTCGATACAACCGTAGGCACGGCAGCGAACCTCGCCGCGCCGCTCCTCGATAATCCCCCAACCCGTATGGGCCAAACCGGGGTCGATACCCAAAATGACCAAGCCAACCTCCCCTCGTCACAAGTACAGCACAAGGCAAGGCCCCGAGCATCATTCACGAACGTCTGTTCTAGAATAACACAACGGGGCCAAGATGCTTAGTTGAAGTGTCGGGGTTGGAAGCGAATCCTATCCCATAGTTAGTTTTGAGAGAAAAAGGGAAACTGCCTCGGATCCACCGGCGGATGCGGCATCGGGCCACCCTGGGGCCCACCCTGCGGTCCGCCCTGGCCGCCCATCATTTTTTCGATGGCGTCCTGGACCTCGCCCTCAAACCGCTTCATGCCCTCATGCAGACGACGCTGACCGTCCTCGGAGCGCAGCTCTTCCATCTGCTCGGGCGAAATACCCAACAGCTCGCCTAATAAGCCCATCATCTCGCCGCGCATACGGTCACTCGTATCGTCGTCGGCAAAGCGTCGCACCTCAGCGCGTGCCAGCGAATCAACCGTCATGCGCTCCTTGCCGTTGAGCCCCAGATCGGACCACGCAAGCATGTACGGCCAAGCGCGCTCGGCAAACGAACGGGCCGAGACGATCGGCACCGTCGGCAGCATGTGACGAGCAGCCTCACCTTGGCGCACGAGTATCAACAGCAGCGAGCAGGCCTCGGGCTTGCCGGCGGCCATCGGGATGTCGTCGAAAGGTCGATTGCGGTCTACGTGCGACTCAAGCGCACCATCGACCTCGCCCGGCTCAAGCCCGCCAAGCAGCTGCGCCGCGCGGTCGAGCATGTCGACCGGACCGTCAAGCGTCGAGAGCGCTTGCGCCAGCACGCGATCCATGCAATCCTCCACCGCGTTGAGCGTCACGAGCTCTTGGGGCACCACAGCCGAGGCGCGGTTGCGCACGCGCGCCACAAACTCGAGCGTCGATAGATACACGTCGCCAAAGGGCGCAAAGTCGCCCTGGTAGCCGCCGGACAACGCGGGCGCCGCCAGCGCGTACTCGGTCTTGGAAAGCGGGCTCAGCGCCATGGCGCCCAGCTCGAGCGCCGTATCCTCGAGCATCAGGCCCAGCGCACGCGAACGCAGGCGTTCGGCATCGCCCGCCGACACGTCGCGGTCGAGCACGCGCGCTGCATCCGGCGCATCGCGCTCGACGGTGCGAATGTGCAAGCGCTCAGCAATTGAGCGCACGGCAGAACAGCGGGCGGCCTCGGCCTCCTCCTGCGCCGGTGTAAAGATGCGATTGCGCCCCAGCACCAGGCCAATCACATTACGCGGACCCAAGGCATCGACGGCGAGCGCCGCCAATAGGGACGACGGCAGATCGCCCTCGAGCGCCACCACGGCACGCGACGCACCGCGGGCGCGGGCATTGTCGCGCACGGCAAGCACCAGCGCCTGCCACAGCCACTCCTCGGAGCGAAACTGGGGCAGCTCATGGTCCTCCAGGGCATCGAGCATCACGCCGCGCTGAATCTCCTGAACCAGCAGGCTCTCCTCAAAGCACGGCGCCTGGGCCACCACGCGACCGCAATCGTCGAGCACAAACGACCCGCCGGTATACACCGACTCGTCATAGGCACCGACCGGCGCCATGCAGGCAAACCACACACTGCGCTTGGACGCGATCTTGCGGTAGGCACCGCTGCGCACGGCGGCAATGGCGGCAGTCTCACGGTCGGTCATGTCAAACGCGTTGAACTGGAAATAGGCGATGAGGTCGACGCCGGTCGGCAGCATCTCGAGCTCGCGATCTAGGTCAAACACCACGGCGATGCGCACGCCGTCCACGTCAAACACCGGCGGTGCCCAACGCGCGTCGTTGCTCTCGCCACGCTGCAGGGCGATGCTTGCGCGCGCGGGCACCACGCGACCATCCTTAAGCATCATGTAGTCGAGCAGAGGCTGGCCCTCAAACGAAACCGCAGAGGGCACGATGCAGATCATGTCGAGCTCTTGGATGCGCTCGGCAACGCCCGTCAAGCCCGTCAGCATATCGTGCTCAAAATCGGCAGCGCCCACCAGGCTGCCCGGCATGGCGCCCATAAAGAGCGGGGCCGGAACGCACAGCACGCGCGCGCCGCGCTCATGAGCCAGGCGAGCCTGGTCCTCGATGCGGCCGCAAATGCCCTCGATGTCACCCAGGCGCATATCGATCTGTGCAAGTGCGAGCTTCATGGCCCAGCCTTTCCGTCGTAAATCGTCGTTGCCGTAGTAAAAGCGCCGGCCGCATAATGCAGCCGGCGCTCGCATGTGCATATGCTAGCTATGATACCCCGAGCGGGGGCGCGCTCCTAGAACGTCGCGGACCACAGCCCATGCAGGTTGCAGTAGGCATAGACGGTACCAGTCTTGGAGCCGCCAGCGAAAAACGTCGTGGGCTTCATGCCGGGCTCAAGGTAATGGACCTCCAGGCGGCCCTCGGCCTCAAGCGCGATCCACTCGATGTAGTGCTCGGGCAGCATGGGGTGCTCCGTCGAGCCCACGCGCGCGCGAATGACGTGGCCGTCGCGCTCGATCTCGACAACGGGCACATGCTTCTCGTGCGCCGCGTCCTCGGTGTTCGCCGTCAACTCCGTGCAGCCGGCAGGGGTCGCAACGTCGTCGCCAAGGGCAGCAACAAGCTTGCCATCGGAGTCCTTAAAGAATTTCGCCATGATGTTCTCCTTTGCTGATGTGCCAATGTACTTGATCCTTCTTATGCCCAAAGAGCGCCGGGCCATCCATGGCATTGCAAATGAACACATAACGGGCGAGAACGGTGGGGCGGCGCGTACTATCCGCCCTGGCGGCCCCACCCGAGCGGGTTAGCGACCGTCGCCACCGAGCAGCGCCAGAACATCCTCGCGCGTGAACAGCGCCGATGAGATGCCGTCGCCGCCGAGCACGCTGTTGACCAGATCGCGCTTGGACTCCTGCATCTGCATAATGCGTTCCTCGATCGTGTCCTTGGCGATGAGCTTGTACACGGTCACGGTGTGCTGCTGGCCAATGCGGTGGGCGCGGTCGGTCGCCTGGTCCTGCGCCGCCACGTTCCACCACGGGTCGTAGTGGATGACCACGTCGGCAGCCGTCAAATTAAGGCCCACGCCGCCCGCCTTGAGCGAAATCAAGAACACCGGCACCTCGCCCGCTTGGAACTGCGCAACCATCTTGGCGCGACTCTCCTTAGACGATGCGCCCGTAAGCTTAAGAAAGGCGATATCCTCCTTGACCAGGCGCTTGCCAATGATATCGAGCATGCCCGTAAACTGGCTGAACAGCAAGATGCGGTGACCGCCGTCAAGCGCGCCGTGAACGAGCTCCATGCACGTATCGAGCTTGGCGCTTCCCGCCTTGTAGTCCGCATAGTGCAGATGCGGGTCGCAGCAGATCTGACGCAGCTTGGTGAGCTCGGCAAGTACCTTGAGCTTGTCTTTCTTAAACTCCCCGGCCTCGCGGTGCTGCACTTGCTGGGCAATGCGGTCCTGGTTGGCCAGGTAGAGCTTGCGCTGCTCGCCGGTAAGCTGCGCCATCACCGTATCCTCGATCTTCTCGGGCAGATCGGCCACCACCTCTTCCTTGACGCGACGCAGCACAAACGGCGATACGAGCGCCTGCAGACGAGCGGCACCATCGCCCTCAGCATGCTCGACGGGACTCTCAAAGCGCTTGGCAAATGAGTCGCGCGTGCCCAGAAGACCCGGCATCAAAAAGTCGAAGATACTCCAGAGCTCGGACAGGCGGTTTTCGATGGGCGTTCCCGTCAAGGCAAAGCGCACGCCGGCCGGCAGGCGCTTGGCGGCGCGCGCCACCTGGGTGAGCGGGTTTTTAATGTACTGGGCCTCGTCGAGCACCACGCGGGTAAAGTCCTGCTCGATGTATTCGTCGATGTCGCGGCGCATGAGGTCATACGACGTCACGACCACGTTGTGCTCGGCTGCGCCGGCAATTTGCACGCGACGCTGGGCTTTGGCGCCCACGATGGCGCACACATCAAGCGAGGGGGCAAAGCGCTCCAACTCGGCAGCCCAGTTGTACACGAGCGACGCGGGGCATACCACGAGCGTGGGCTTGGTATCCCCCGCCTCCACGCGCGCCAGAATATGCGCAATCATCTGGAGCGTTTTGCCCAGGCCCATGTCGTCGGCCAAGATGCCGCCAAGGCCCAGGTGTTCGAGCGAGCCGAGCCACTGGTATCCGTCGACCTGGTAGCCGCGCATCGTTGCCTTGAGCGATGCCGGCACCGTAAAGTCCATCTTGCCGAGCGTGTCCAGGCGCTCGACGGTACGGTGGAACGCAGCGTCGCGATCGGCCTCGAGCGCCGGCGTGCGTGCGAGCATGCTGTCGACGAACAGGGTGCTCGACGCGGGAAGCGACACGCCGTCGAGCAGGTCGACGGCATCGACACCCAGGTCCTCGGCAAGGCCAAACGCGGCGCGCGCCCCCTCGTCCAGGCGAATGATGTCGCCGGACGTAAGGCGCGCAAACGTTTGATGGCGCTTGTACGAATCGAGATAGACGGCAAGGTCCGCGGCCGAAAGCCCGCTCGCGCCCAGCTCGACATCGAGCAGATTGCTCTTAACGGTCGCACGAACCGAGAGCTTGGGCGCGGGGCGGACCGAGATCTGGCGCAGACGGTCGCTGAGCATGATCTCACCCAGTTCGGACAGGGCAGACAGGCCCTCGGTCAGCAGGCAGAACAAGCGGGCGTCATCGCGCTCCTCAAACGCCAGGCCGCGCTCGTAGAAATCGAAGTACAGGGCCGCCGTATCCATAACGCGAAACTCCGCCACCTCGTCGCGGGGCGGCACACCGGGGCGCTGCTCTTCGAAGGGGCTGCCCGGAGCGCCCAGGCTAAAGAGATCCGCCGACCAATCGCCGTAGGTAACCGTAATTTTGCAGGTCACGAGCCCATCGTCGACGCCGATCGCCATAGCAAAGCTCGGCTCGGGTGCCACGGTATCGAGCGCGGCGGGCGCGGTGAGGTCGGTGTAGTCGCGCAAAATGGGCAGCGCCATACGGCAGAACTCACCCACCTGCTCGGCGGCAATATGGGCGGGCGTGCGGCACGGCAGCAAGCGCGACAAAAAAGGTGCGGCATGCTGAGCAAATGCAGCGTCGGTACGGCGCGCGCGGCGCGTGTCAACCAAGTAGGCGGCATCGCCCGACGCAAAGCAGTACATATCGGCGGGCAGGCGCAGGTCATAGCTACCACCAGCCGCCGGCGCGATTTTGGCGGCAAGCAGCGGTGGGCGCTTAGCGGATGCCTCGTCCTCCCCTTGCGGAGACAGCTCAACCGCCACGTCGTAGGTGCGATGCGTCGTCATCCTCCGCGACCAGGCGGGCTCAAAGGAGATGGTCTGGCCGCGCAGCAGGTCCAGCACATATACGATGCTATGCTCGGACAGCGGCAACTGACGCTCGGCAACAAAACCACTGCGGGCAAAGTCGTACGACGCCGAACGCGAGCTTGTGATGTCATCGAGATAGGCAACTGTCGTCACAACAAGGTTGAGCAGCTTTGCCGATGTTTCGTCAAAGGCCTCAGGTGAATGGACAAACGTGAGCTTCTTGCCATAGGAGAACGTGCCGCCGCGCACGTAGGCATCGGCCATGCCGTCGATGTCCTTGACCACGTAGGAGACCGATCCACAGCGAATGCGGAACTCGAGCGCCCAGCTAAAGCGGTCAGCGAACAGCGGATTGTAGTACGGCACCAACGAGGGCTCCAACGCCGCTTTGGGGGCGTCGGGATCAACGGCACCGGCAAGCTTGCGGCGCATGCTCGCCAGCTCATCCATGCGCGCGTCCGAAAGATCGGAAAGCGCCGCCACAAGGCTCGGGCTCGTGGGGACGGGCGCCGGGAAGGGAAAGTTGGGGTTGACGGCCGGCGCGGCGGACGCGGTGCGCGCGGGCTGTTTCGGCTGCGCCGTAAACGTGCGGACCGGCGTGCGCAAACCTTCGACGGGCTCGGCGCCGCTGGCATCCAAATACGCCAGAGCCGTGGCAATAGCGTGCTTGCACATACCGGGGTAACGATAGGCGGCGGGGCAATCGCAGTCGTAGTCGATCACCTCGTGCTCGTCCATGTCGAGCGCCACGTGCGTCTTGTACAGGTCGCCGCGCGAGCCGCGCACCGACCCCTCAATCGTCACGTTTTTGGAGAAGCGCGAGCCGCTGTCCTCAATCGACAGCACGGCACCGTTGAGCATGAGCGAACGCCCCTTCATAAAGGTGCCGCTCAACGCCGCCTCTTTGCGAAGCGCCTGCACAAACGTCCCCTGCGCCATCACTTCCTCCAATCTCACCCGGGGTAGCTTAGATCACCGTCACGCGGCCCTGGTTACCCACAATGGCCTTGGCCTCGGCCAGCAGCGGAATCGAACGCGCGTTGACCTTGGCAGGCACCTCGGCACGCAGCACGCGCCCGTCCACCTGCTCGATAAAGATCTCCACGCGGTCGCCGCCCGGGTTGGCGGTAAGCACCGTGGCAAGACGCGCCATATTGCCCTGGCTAAAGCGGCTGTTGGGCACCATGACCTCAAACACCTTGGGTTTGTTGTTCTCTTCGTTAAGCTCCAGCGGCACGATCTCCTGCGCGATGATCTGGTCGCCGCGGTCCGAGCGCTCGAGCTTGCCCTTAATGCGCACAAACGCATCGGACAGCTGGGCACCGGTCTCGGGATCGACCTCGCCGTACAGGTACCCCTCGGCCTCCTTGTAGGTCTTGGGGAACACCACGACCGTGGCCTCGCCTTCCATGTCCTCGAGCTGCACAATACCCATGGGGTCGCCGTTTTTGGTCACGCGCTTGGATACGCTCGAGACCATACCGGCCCACCACAGCGCCTTGCCCTCGGGAATCTCCTGGTTGATGGTACCGCCCGTGGGGTTTTGCACCTCGTAGCCGGTGTCGATCTGCGAGAACGAGAAGTCGCGCGCTTTGCTGAGCGCATACTCAAACGGGCGCAGCGGGTGGTCCGAGACGTAGATGCCCAGAACCTCCTTCTCCTGGCTCAGCTTAAGGTGGCGGTCCCACTCCTGGCCGTCCGGATCGGGCACGCTCACCTCAAAGCCCGAGCCCTCGACATCGCCGAACATGTCGAAGAAGGACGTCTGGCCGCTCGCACGATCCTTTTGGCGCTTCACGGCGGCATCGATGATGTTCTCGGGGTTGTTCTTATCCACAAAGTGCATCATCTGGCGGCGCGGATACCCCGTGGAGTCGAAGGCGCCTGCCTTGATGAGCGATTCAATCACGCGACGATTGGCCTGGCTCGAGTCCACGCGCTCGACAAAGTCGTGCAGCGTCTTAAACGGGCCGCCCGCCTCGCGCTCGGCGATAATCGCCTGCGCCACGCCGGTGCCCACGCCGCGGATGCCGGCCAAACCAAAGCGCACGCCCTCCTTGGTAGCCGTGAACTCGGTACCGGACTCGTTGACATCTGGCGACAGCACGGGGATGCCGTCGTGACGGCACGCCGAGACGTAGTGCACGATCTTGTCGGTCTTGCCCGTATAGGACGTCAGAACGGCCGCCATGTACTCGTGCGGATAGTGCGCCTTGAGCCACGCCGTCTGCATAACCAGGATGGCGTAGCCGGCGGAGTGCGACTTGTTAAAAGCGTAAGATGCGAACTCGAGAACATCGTCCCAAATCTTCTGGGCGACCTCGCGCGTGTAGTTGTTCTTGATAGCGCCGTTCATCCAGTGGTCGTAGGTGGTCTCGTCCGAGCCATCCTCCCAGTGGAGCACCGTCGACGTGAGCAGCTTGATCTTCTTCTTAGCCACGGGTTTACGGATACGCGAGTCCGATTCGCCCTTGGAGAAGCCGCACATCTCGACGGAGATGAGCATAACCTGCTCCTGGTAGACCATGGTGCCGTAGGTTTCGCCCAGGATGTCGTCCAGACGGTCGTCGTAGGAGACGGCCGGCTCCTTGCCGTTCATACGGTTGATGTAAGACGAGACCATGCCGGCGCCCAGCGGGCCCGGGCGGTATAGAGCGATCAATGCCACGACGTGCTTGTACTCGGTAGGCTTCATGTTCTTGATCGTGGCCGTCATGCCGGCGGACTCGACCTGGAAGACGCCGGCGGTGTGACCGGAGCCCATGAGCTTAAAGATCTCGGGGTCGTCAAAGGGAATCTCTTCCTCTTTGATGTCGATGCCGAAGTTCTTCTTGATATTTGCCTTGGCCTTGGAGATAACCGTCAGCGTGCGCAGGCCCAGGAAGTCCATCTTGAGCAGGCCCATGTCGGCAACGGTATGGCCCTCGTACTGGGTAATCTCGACGCCGCCCTTGGTGTCGAGCTTGGTGGGCACGTGCTCGTTGACGGGGTCGCGGCAGATCAGAACGGCACACGCGTGCACGCCCTCGCCACGGGTGAGGCCCTCGATCGAGAGCGCCGTGTCGATGATGCGGCGGGCGTCGTCGTCCTTTTTATAGGCCTCGGCAAAGTCGGGGTTAAACAGATCCTCTTTGCCGGGTTGCTTTTCGAGCACCTGCTTGAGCTTGACCTTGGGGTCGCTCGAGACCATCTTAGACAGGCGCTGGCCCATGTAGACCGGGTAGTCCAGAACGCGCGCGGCATCGTTGATGGCTTGCTTGGCCTTAATGGTCGAGTAGGTGATGACGTGGGTGACCTTCTCGGGGCCGTAGAGCTGGCGAACGTGCTCCACGACCTCGAGGCGCCGCTCATCGTCGAAGTCCATATCGATATCGGGCATCTCGGTACGCTGCGGGGACAGGAACCTCTCGAACATCAGGCCGTTCTCGAGCGGGTCGAACGCGGTGATGTTCATGGCGTAGGCGACGATAGCGCCGGCGGCCGAGCCACGGCCGGGGCCGACGCCGATGCCGTTGTCCTTGGCCCATTGCACGTACTCGGCAACGATGAGGAAGTAGGCGGCAAAGCCCTTGTCGCAAATGACCTTGTATTCGTACTCAAAGCGCTCTTTGATGTTGACGCCACCGATTTCGCGTGTGGCCCAGTCATCGCCATAGTGTTGGCGCAGGCCCTTCTCGCACTCGCGGCGGAACTGGCTCTCGTGCGTCTCGCCGGGGTCGAGCAGCGGGAAGCGCGGCAGGATGATGGAATCCCAGTCCAGCTCCACGTAGCACTTGTCGGCGATCTCGAGCGTGTTGTCGCAGGCCTCGGGGCAATACGGGAACATCGCCCGCATCTCCTCCTCGGTCTTCATGTAAAACTCCGAGCCGGTCATGCGCATGCGGTTGGGGTCGTCGACCTTGGCGTTCATGCCGATGCACATGATGACGTCCTGTACGGGCGCGTCCTCGCGGCGCAGGTAGTGGAAGTCGTTGGTGGCGATGACCTTGACACCCACCTGTTTGGCAATGTCGATGAGCGTGCGGTCCATCTGCTCGTCGGTCAGGCCGTTGTCGGTGGTAATGCCGTGTTCCTGGATCTCGATGTAAAAGTCGCCAGGGTCGAAGGTGTCGCGGAAGGTCTCGGCCCACTTGATGGCGCCCTCCATGTCACCGCGGTCGATGTATTTGGGAATGATGCCCGCGATGCAGGCGCTCGTGCAGATCATACCCTTGGCATGGCGACGCAGGTTGTCGAGCGTCACGCGCGGCTTGTAGTAAAATCCCTGCACAGCGGCCTCGGAGACCGTCTGCATCAGGTTGACGTAGCCCTCCTGGTCCTTGGCCAGAAGAATCATGTGGTAGAGCTCGGGCTTATGGTCGCGGGCGAGCGTCTCGTCCGGCGTAAAGTAGACCTCGCAGCCAAAGATGGGTTTGATGACCAGGGGCGGCTTGAGCTCGTCGATGTTGCCCTTCTCGTCCCACATGGCCATGTCCTTCACATACTGGGCATGCTCGCGCGGGCTTTCCTCGGGATCGGGCTCCACCAGCTCGTCGCGGCGGTCCTTTTCCAAGAAGGCCTTGTCGTGACTCCAGGTTTTGTACTCGGGCGTGTTGTGGTTAACGGCGTCGCAGGCCAGCGCCAGGTCGGGCACGCCATACATGTAGCCGTGGTCGGTAATGGCCACGGCGGGCATGCCAAGCTCAACGGCACGGTTGACCATATCCTGGATACGGGTTGCGCCGTCGAGCATGGAGAAAACAGTGTGATTGTGCAGATGGACGAATGCCATGTAATGAGCTCCGATGCGGGTTCGTGATCTTAGGGTTACGATTCTACCGCACAGCGCGGACGGCACCCGAACCTAGCCCAAACCCACACGGCTCCTCTTGCAGTTGCGGTGAAATGCGGACTGTTTGGCGGCTTTTTTGACCAAAACAGTCCGTATTCCACCGCAAGTTATCTGAGGACTAGAGGTTGTAGGTGACCACTTGAGGTTCGGCGGGATTGACGAAGATGGTTGGATTCGCCCGCTCCACGCGAACGAACTTGACGGTCACGACCTCGAAGCCCCCCTTGTGCAGAACGTCGGCGTAAACGCGCGCCTGCAAGGCGTGTTTCTCGAGCAGCTGCTCCGGCGTCTCATCCGGCGTGCCACCCGTCTTGTAGTCGATGACCAGTGCGCGCGACGGATCCGCCGGGTCGGTTGCCAAGGCATCGATGGCGCCCTCGGCATAGGCGCCGTAGCGGGCGATATCCTCGTCCTCGCAGCCCAGCGAGAAGAACGGCACCTCGGCACGGATGCACGGCCACGCGAGCAGCTCGGCACGAACCGACGACTTGAGCCAGCGATCCAGAGCGACATCGAAGCGCTCGCGCTGTTCCGGCGTCAGGCGCCACAAGCGAGCCAGGGCGTCGGCACGCTCAACGGGCAGCGCATCGGCACCCATCTCGATGAGCCACTGGCAAGCGGCGTGGAAGGCCGAGCCCAGCGCCATGGGGTTGCCGGCGGGCTCGACAGCAGCCACGTCCGCATCGGCCATCTCCGAGCCATCCGACTCCGCATCATCGCCGGACTCGTCCATGGGAACAAGCGCCTCGGCGGCACGGTCCTCGGACTCGGCATGCAGCGCCACGGCAATTGACGAGTAGCTATACGAGTCACGCACCGGGAACGGACAGATGCCCATGCGCACGCCCACTGCCTGGGGATACACGAGCTCAAACGCATCGGGCTTGGGGTCGGCAGGACCGGGCACAGTTGAGTGCGCAGCATTATCAGCGACATCGACATCGCCGCGAACGAGCCTGCCCTCGGCATCCAGCGAAGCGTTAGCCTCAAACGCCTGCTCACCAAACGTAAAGTCCGCCAGCGAGATGAGCTCGTAGTCGCCCGGCTGGGAGTTGTCGAACACCAGACGGTCGCTATCGAGCTGCGGCATGTCCAGACTATCGGTCGGCAGGATGCGGCGCAGCACGTCGTAGGTCAGATCCGTCTCGACATCGAAGGTCGGCGCCATCACCTTGCCGCGGCTCACGCCGGCATCCATCGCCAGAATGAGCAACTCGCGCGCTCGCGTCATGGCGACATAGAGCAGACGAGCCCGCTCCTCGAGCGAAAGCTGCAGGTCGTCGTTACGCAGGCGGGCAAATGCCTCGGCGGGAGAGCCCGTCGCGCAGACGTCCTCCATGAGCTCCGGCGGCAACCACAGCGACGTGCCCTTGCCCTTAAACGCGTGTTCAAACTGCTTTTTGACGTCATCGCCCTTCACGAAGGTCCCGTCGGCAAGCTTAACGCCATCGAAACGAGCCGGCAGCGCCACGACTTGCGCCCCACCGTCGACGCGACCCATTTGTGCCGCACCGGACGATTTGCGCACGCCAAAACACTCGGCAACCGCTACAACCGGATACTCCAGGCCCTTGGACGCATGCACGGTCATGATGCGCACCGCGCCGTCGCCCTCCTCGTTGAGGGCGCCCGGGGCCTCCTTGCCCGCCAAGAAGCGGTCGAAGGCGAGCGCGATGGAGCGCGGAGAATTGCCGAGCTCGGCCTCTGCCTCGGCCACGGCGTCGAGCGCCTTGAGCACGTTGGCGGCAATGGCCTTGCCCTCGGGGCCGCGCTGCGCCAGACGCACGAACCAGCCGGAGGCATTGACCACATCGCGCGCGATGGCGGCGAACGAATCGCGTCCCACGCGACGAAGCGCGTAGCGCAGCACCTCGCGGGCACGCGTCACGAGCGGCAGGCTCTGCAAACCCGGCACATCGGAATCGCTCATGATGCCCACATCGATATTGCGGCGCGACGTCTCGCCCGTCTGCTCGTCGAGCTTGGTCGCCAGCGCCAGGAACTCCTGGGCGCCGAGTGCAAACATCGGCGAGGCCAGCAACGGCATAAGGCCTTGGGCCGTATCGGCCGGATTGGCGAGCGCGCAGACCAGGGCACGCACCGTCTGCACCTCGGCCGCCTGGGCAAAGACCGAGCCGCCTGCGATGACGCAGTCGAGTCCTTGGTCGCGGAAGGCCTGCGCGTAGACGTCGGCATTGGTCATGCGACCCAGCAGCAGCACCATGCCGCCCTGGGGCTGGCCGGCATCGGCAAGCGCATGGAATCGCTCGGCGATCGCACGGGCCTTGGCCTGCGTGCGCTCCTGCATACTGCCGCCGGCAACGAACAGCGCCTGGCGGCGCGAAGCCTTTGCCTTGAGCATGTCCTTGCGTTTGTCGCTCGGTTCAAGATCCAAGAACCCCTGCATCAAACCACCGGTGTCGCCGTCAAAGACGCGCGCCACATAGCGCAGCACCTCGTCGTGGCTGCGGAAGTTGCGCACGAGTTTGACGAGCTCGCCGGCGGGAGCATCGGACGTGGTGACCGTCTCGGACGCCGTCGTCGAACCCACCTTGCGCTCCTGGCGGCGAAACACCTCGACCTCGGCACCACGGAAGCGATAGATCGACTGCTGCGCATCGCCCACCGTGCACAGCGCGCGCTCGCCCGCACCCGTCAAATAGCGAATCAGATCGACCTGCATCTGGTCGGTATCTTGGAACTCGTCGATCATGACCATCTTAAAGCGGCCCTCATAGGCAGCTCGAATAGCCGGGTAGTCGCGCAGCGCCTCGTACGCCATGCGCAGCAGGTCATTGTTATCGAGCGCGGACTGGTCGGCCTTGAGCGCACGGTACTCCGCCTCTACGGCACGGGCAAGCCCCACCAGCGCATCGAGCGCCGGGCCGCCGCAGGCAAGCACGATATTGATAAACGCATCGGCGGCCTCGGCCTTGAGTAGCTCCACCTGCTCCTTAGGAAACGCCTTGCTCGCCCGAGGCATACTGCACGACATCATGAGTCGCGCCGCATCCTCCATGGTTTTGCCGCTCGCCTCAAACGCGTCGATGGCGTCGAGTGCCACCTGCGCTTTCTCGGTCGTGGCCTTGCTTGCGCCCAGCGCCGCACGATAGGCATCGGCAAGCGCCGAGGTGTCGGCCTGGCCGCGCGCCACGCACACATCGTCCATGCCGCCCGGAAGCTGGCTCGATAGCTCCAGCAAGTCGCGCACCAGGCCTTTGATGGTGGTACCGGCGCCAAACGTCCCGCCCTCGCCCGCCATGGGATACCAGGCGTAGAGGGCCTTAAGCGAAGTGGCGAGCTCGGGCGCGGCATCGGGCGCCGTCGCGCGCCCCAGCACATGCTCGACAGCCTGATCCATAAGCTCGTCGGTATCGGTGAGCACCGTGAACTCGGGATCGATGCCCAGCTCCAACGCATGCGCGCGCAGAATGCGCGAACACATGCCGTGAATGGTCGAGATCCAAGCGTCATCGACCGTCAGGGCCTCTTCGTCCATCCCCTCGTCGATAAGCGCACGGCGCACGCGGTCGCGGATCTCGGCCGCGGCGTCTTTGGTAAAGGTAATGGCGAGCACCTGGTCCAGATGCTCGACAAACGGACCGGATTCGGGCGAGAGCGCATAGACGATGCGGCGCGTGAGGGTAAAGGTCTTGCCCGAGCCGGCACCTGCCGAGACAAACAGCGGACGGTCGAGCGTTTTGACGACTTGCAGCTGTTGCGGCATCAAAGTCGAAAGATCCATGGTCTACACGTCCCTCCTTACAAACGTTCCTTCGTGGTTATACGAGCAGCGCGCATGCGCGGCCTGCGCCGACGTCGGATCGACAGCGGCGACGTCGCCCGCCTCGAGCTCGCGCAGGCGCTCGGCAATGCCGGCCTCCACGCGGTCGAGCAGCGCATCGAAGTCCATGTTGCCGCCCTCGCCCGGAAAGCCCTTCTTGAGGCCCGGGATGCGACCGTCGCCGCGCTCTTCCTCGAGCAACTCGGCACTTGCGGCACCACGCAGCGCGGGCTTGCCGCCCTTGGTCGAAAAATAGAGCGCAGCACGGGTATCTAGGCCCAGCGCCCGACGCATGGCCTGGGCGTAGATGAGTGTCTGGGTATGGGGCGGCAGCCAGCGCGGGTCGTCGATGGGGGCCTCGCCCGACTCCTCGTCGCGCACCGTGGGGTCGGCGAGCTTAAACTCCTCGACACCCGAACGATGCTTGTAGTCGATTACCACGGCGCGATTCTCGGCATCCACGTCAACGCGGTCGATGCGCCCACCGAGCGGCCAACCGGCATACTCGACCTGGAGCTCGTTGAACGCAAACTCCAGGTAGCGCGGCGCGAAGGGCGCGAGCGCCTCGGACTCGTAGGCGAGCACGCCTTCCAGTTGCGGCAAGATCTCGGCCGCCTGGCGCTCCTCCACTGGAGAGAGCGGCACCAGCGGGCCCTCGGTACCGCGCTTGCCGGCGTGCTCGGCCAGGGTCTCGGCAAAGACCTCGTGCAGCAGCTCCTTCGCGCGCGGCAGATTCATGGGCGTCACGCGCTCCATGCCCTCCTGCGGAAGACGTGCATGCAAGTGCTCCAGCACGTCATGGACAAAGTTGCCCTTCTCCATGTTGCCAAAGCCCGCATCGATGGACTGAGGTTTGACGCGATACGAGACGAACCAGCACAGCGGGCAGGTGGAATAGGCCTCGATCTGCGAGGCGGACGTCAGGCGCGGCACGAGCGGCGCGTCCTCGCCCTCGCCATCGCGACGACGCAGGACCAAATACGGCACGGCCTCGGCACTCAGATGCTGAGGGGCTTCACAGGTCACGCGCTCGCGCTTGAGACCTTCGCCTGCCGCGGGATCGAAGTCCCTTACGATATCGCCCTCACCCACGCACTTCGCCTTGTCGGCGTCAGCTGCCTTAGCAGCGTCAGTGGCCTTAGCGTCGTCAGCGACCTTAGCTTCAGCAACCTCGGCATGCGCCCGCAACTCGGTCCACACGGCCGCCGGATAGCACTCGCGCGCCTGACGATCGTGCGTCATGCGCGCAAGCACAACCGGGCCGCGTGCCGCCTGCATCGCGTGGCCAAAGCGCACGCGCAGCAAGGCCGCGGGCTCAAGCGTCACGCCCTCGCGACCAAGGCTCGCCGCCAGCGTGGCCAGCGGCCCCTCCTCGTGTGAGAGCGGATAGCTGTCCAGATCGACATCGGCAAACAGCACGGCATCGTAGCTGTCGGGGCGCAGGGCTGCCGCATCGGCAAGCGACGCAAAGCGCACCTGGGCGCGCGGCGCGCGGTCGACCTCGTGGGTCTCGTAATCGTAGGCGGTACTACGCTTGTCCACCTTGGTGCGAATGCCATCGAGCACGGGCACGGTTGCAGCCTGCGACACGTCGAGCGCGCGGGCGCCATTCATAAGGATGTCGATGACGTGGCGCAGCAGGGCCACCTCCGCCTGGCGACGAGCTTGGCCATCCAAGCTGCCCAGCGAGCGATCGGGCAACGCCCCGGCAACGGCGAGCATGGCCTTGAGCGCCGTCACGGGCTTGTCACGCCACAGCGCCTGGAACACGTCCGAGACCACACACGGCACGTTCTTAAACCAGTTATCGTCGCTCGCCGCCTTGCGCGCGCCCCTCACCTGGCCCTGAGCGCTCTGCAGCAGGCTCTTAACGCCCGCGGTAGTCTTGCTGCGCGAGAGACGCATATTCTTATCGAAGGTACGGGCATTGACGGCATCAGCGCCCGAAAGCGGACTGTAGATCCAGTCGGTAAGCTCCGGCGCGGGCCACCACTCGGTCTTTGACGCCGTGCCCTCATCGGCGGCCTTCATGCGCTCGATCAGGCCGGCAAGCGCCGCAAATTGCCTGCCCGCAATGGATTGGGAAAACGCCGTGAACTCAACTGTCTCGGCAGCGATATGACGAGCCGCCAGACGAGAGGCAAGCTCACCGAACAGCTGGGGTGCCCGGGCAGAAACAACGAGCACGCGCGCGGGGTCGGCAGAGGCGCCGGCGGCGCCGTTGACCTCGGAACCCCGGCACGTTTTTACCAGATCATCAATTGCGTCCGCATAGACATGAGCACGGGCATGGGGACCGGCGACCTCAATAAAGACTGGCTGAGCGGCAGTCCCGCAAGCGACATCAGACGCGACGGCGTCCTCCCCCAGCGGCGCGGCCTCAAACAGCACGCCGCGGGCATCAAATGCCGCGGCAAGCTCCTCACGCATCGCCGCCTGCTCGCGGGCAAGCAGCACGACGACCTCTCCCCCATTGTTCGCCACGGCAGACAGTAGCTCGAGCAGTGCGTACGTAAACGACGTGATACCGCGCACGCATACGGCGCGGGTGCACGCCGGCAGGCTATCGGCCAGGACACCGGCCATAATGTCGGCCGCCTCGCAGGGCTCGACCATATCTCGACGGTCCAAACCGTCCGCATATGCGCGCAAAAGCTCGAACACACGAGCCTCGGCATCGCTTTTTGGCTCAGGCTGGCAATTGTTTCCACGGCATCGCTCGGCCGTCGTCCCCGCCACACCCGGCAGCACGTCGCGGGCCATGCGCGCAAGCATACGCACCGTGCCCTGGCTGCGCGAAAGCGGCTGCAAATCGGCATCGTCGAGACGCGTTACCATGTCCGAAAACAGCATCTGGCGTTGCAGGTTGTCCACGAAACCGCGCCCGTCGCCCAAAAGCTCCCAAAGCGAGCGAAGCCACGATGTAGGCGTCTTGTAGTCGATACCTAGTGAAACCCCGGCTTCCGCCGCATCATGACGGCACAGGTCGAGCTCGGCAAACGTAGGCGCCAGCAGCACGGCACGTCCGTGGCGGGCAATAAGGTCGGCAAGCAACGCCGACTCGGCATCGCTCAAATCCGTGCCGGCATTGGTGGTATAGATTCGAACAGGCATGGTCCTCCGCTCAAACTGTTCGCAATAATCAATGTATCCATCCTACCCGCCCAAGCGGACAGATTTGCCCCACGCCAACAGATTTCCTCCGTCCCCAGGGGATCAAAAAACCGCCCCCGGAGGAGCGGTTTTGTACAAATCGGTTTTTTGGCGCGGCTTACTCGCCATCCTCCAGCTTAATGAGGATCTTGCGGTAGCCACCGTACTCGCCGTTGAGCGCCTTGGACACACGGCTCACCGTGGTGGACGAAGCGCCGGTACGCGCCTGAACCTCGACATAGGGCTCGCCCTCGTCCAGGTAACGCGCGACCTGCAGACGCTGCGATAGATCGCAAATCTCGCGCGGCGTGCAGATATCGGTCAAAAACGCTTGGATATCTTTCTCGTCGTCCAAAAGGCTAAATGCGTGGACCAGCTGCTTGACATCAGGCTTGTCAAACATGTTCTCGATATTCATCGATCACCGCCAAACCCGCCAAAAGGCATCGAAGTTGATACTGACATCGGGCATCGCTCGCCCGTTCTATGCAATAGGGCAACGCCTGTGGCTTTTGCCCGTAGCAGTTTAGCACACCACCAAACTAAAGCGACAAGACTCTCTGCCAGCGGCGCATTTTTTAGGACGAGCGCCGTTTTGAAACCGAATGCGCACGCAAGCTACACGAATATCTGAGACAATGGGCGCCCAAACAAGGCCGTGCCCCGCACCCATCCAAGTTGCAAAGGCATGTGCCCCTCACGCCTCTTTGCCACGTCTTGCGCAAGAAAGGATCTCCACCATGCGCTTTTTGCTCAACTGGCTTTTGACCTCAATCGCCATCGCGATTGCAACGTTTCTCGTCCCCGGCATTCAGCCCTTCGGCATGGCCGACGCCTGGGTCTGCTTTGCCTTCGTGGGACTGTTCCTCAACATCGTCGACTCGCTCGTTAAGCCGTTCCTGACGGTCATCTCGCTGCCACTCACTATTATCACGCTTGGTATTTTTCAGCTTGTGGTCAACAGCTTTATGCTCGAGCTGGCCAGCTACCTGTCGGTCAATCTGCTGGGCGCGGGTATCTCCATCGCCAGCTTTGGATCGGCGTTTATGGGCAGCATCCTGGTATCCATCATGCGCAGCATTCTCGACAGCATCGCCAGGAACTAAAGCGACCGGATACGGGCCGCCACAACACGCCAAAACGAAGGCCGTCCATCGCAACGATGGGCGGCCTTGTCATTTGCCAAGCCTCAGAGGGCAGGAAAATCTACCATTTCTGCCCCGTCCCCAAATGGCAGGTGGGGCTAGATGACGTAGTCGTAGCCCTCGTTGGGGGCAACGAGTGTATCGAGTGTCACGCCGTCGAGGTAGTCGTTGATGAGCTTGTCCAGGTTCTTCCAAACATCGAGTGTGGGACACTCATCAGATCGCGAGCAACCTTTGCAGTCGCCGTCCAGGCATGCGACCGGTGCTAGGCTACCCTCGGTCAGGCGCAGGATCTCGCCCACCGTGTACTGCTCGGGCGGGCGCGTGAGCACGTAGCCGCCGCCCTTGCCGCGCATGCCCGAGAGCATATTGGCGCGGACGAGCGTGGCCAAAATGTTCTCCAGATACTTCTCCGAAATCCCCTGACGCGCGGCGATCTCTTTGAGGGGAATACGACCTGCCGCCTGATGCTCGGCCAAGTCGACCATAACGCGCAGGGCATATCTGCCCTTTGTGGAAACCAACATATATATTGCTGCCTTTCGGTCTTTTAATTCGTAGAAATTCTAGCCGAAATATTGGTTTTGAAAATACCTATTCCCGTCAAGATGGTTAATCGACTCGTAATAATCTTCTATTTCCTATTGCGTTACTAGGCTTTACTGTCTACTATGCTTGCCAACAGCAAAACGAACAACCCATAAGGTTTGTGGGTTTCGCTGCTACACACACCGTAAAACCACACGGTATCCAGTCATTTGAACACTTTGGAGGTCCACCATGAGCAAGGTTTACACGTCCATCGATCAGCTTATCGGCCACACCCCGCTTCTGGAGCTCACTCACTTTGAGGCCGATGAGGACCTCAAGGCCCGCGTGCTCGTCAAGCTGGAATACTTCAACCCCGCCGGGTCCGTTAAAGACCGCGTCGCCAAGAACATGATCGACGAGGCCGAGAAGGCCGGCAAGCTTGTGCGCGGCGGCGACTACACCATCATCGAGCCCACGAGCGGCAACACCGGCGTCGGCATCGCCTCGGTGGCGGCCGCCCGCGGCTACAAGGTGATCATCACCATGCCCGAGACCATGTCCGTCGAGCGCCGCAAGCTTATGCAGGCATATGGCGCACAGCTCGTACTCACCGACGGTTCCAAGGGCATGAAGGGCGCTATCGCCAAGGCCGAGGAGCTGCAGAAGGAGACTCCCAACAGCATCATCGCCGGCCAGTTTGTAAACCCCGCCAACCCCGCCATTCACAAGGCCACGACCGGCCCCGAGATCTGGGACGACACCGACGGCAAGGTCGACATCTTCGTCGCCGGCGTTGGCACCGGTGGTACCGTGACCGGCGTGGGCGAGTTCCTCAAGGAGCAGAACCCCGAGATTCAGGTCGTCGCCGTCGAGCCCGCCACCTCCCCGGTGCTCTCCAAGGGCCAGGCCGGCCCGCACAAGATCCAGGGTATCGGTGCCGGCTTTGTGCCCGACGTACTCGACACCCAGATCTATGACGAGATCATCCCCGTCGAGAACGACGACGCCTTTACCACCGGCCGCGCCGTGGGCCACAAGGAGGGCGTGCTCGTGGGCATTTCGTCCGGCGCCGCCGTGTGGGCCGCACTGCAGCTGGCCAAGCGTCCCGAGAACGAGGGCAAGACCATCGTGGCGCTGCTCGCCGATACCGGTGAGCGCTACCTGTCCACGGCACTGTTCCAGGACTAAGGTCTGTCGCCCATAGGTTGAGCCCAGGGACGAGCCGGTCTCCTCTCTCCCGGCAGCCTGAGCCCATCCAATCAGGGTGTCCCACGAGACGTCCGAACTTGCTACAATGTCTGCGGCGCGGAACCAGCCTCCCGCGCCGCTTTTCTTTTTTGGCCACATGCCACCAAGGAGAACCTCCCCATGCACAACAAGCGCGTGCTCGTCGCCATGAGTGGCGGCGTCGATTCCAGCGTGACCGCGCATCTGCTCAAGCGCCAGGGCTACGAATGCGTCGGTGCCACCATGCGCCTCACCTGCCCCGCGCCCGATCCTGCAACGGGTATGAGCAAAGTCGACCGCGACATCGCCGATGCAAAGGCCGTCGCCGAGCACCTGGGGATACCCCACCACGTGCTCGACCTGCAGCAGACATTCGACCGCAACGTTATCGAGCGCTTTGTGACTGCCTATCAGAAGGGGCTGACGCCCAACCCGTGCATCATCTGCAACCGCCACATTAAGTTTGGCGCGCTGCTCGATGCGGCGCTGGACATGGGCTGCGACTACATCGCCACAGGTCACTACGCCAAAACGAGCCAGGCGTCCGACGGCACCTGGCAGCTGAACCGCGGCGAAGATCCCAAAAAGGACCAAAGCTACTTTTTGTATTCGCTCACGCAAGAGCGCCTGGCACGCACGATCTTTCCGCTGGCTGGGCTGGACAAAGAGCGCGACGTGCGCCGGATTGCCGCCGAGCAGGGCTTCATCAACGCCAAGAAGGCCGAAAGCGAGGATATCTGCTTTATCGCGGACGGCGACTACGCGGGCTATATCGAGCGCCGCTGCGGACATCCCGCTGCACCGGGCGACATTGTGTGGCGCGACGGCAGCGTGGTCGGACGCCATAACGGCGCGCTGCGCTATACCATCGGCCAGCGCAAGGGTCTGGGCGTCGCGATGGCGCATCCCGTGTACGTAACGGGCGTCGATGCCGCCAACAACATTGTGCATCTGGGCGAGGCCGAGGACCTGACGGCCACAGCGCTCACAGCCGACGACTGGATCTGGAGCGCCCCTGACGCACGCATGGAGGCGGAGCTCGACGCCGGCGGCATTCGCGTAAGTGCCAAGTACCGCTACCGTCAAAAGGACCAGGCAGCGACCCTTACACGTGGCGAAGATGGGCAAATGCTGCTAACTTTTGACGAGCCGCAACGAGCCATCGCCCCCGGCCAAGCCGTTGTAGTCTACCGCGGCGACATCGTCTTGGGCGGCGGCACCGTTACGGCAGCCATCAAGTAGCCGCGGGATTATCGCCGCACGTGTTGAAGCACTTCAACAGCAGCATTCACCTCGATAACGCGACGCTCCAGGCCGCGACGAATGGACTCGAGCCGGCCCTCCGCCGTGGCCCATTTGCTCTGCGAAAGAATCTCGATCGCCTCATCAACAAATCCGTCGAGTCGTGATGAATCGAACCAATCGAGCGAGTCCGCAAGCGCCAGCTGGACGGAAGGGTCGGGCCCAAACGGCTTAGCGGAAAACCCAAACTCCTCAGCTGCGAGCACTGCAGTTGGTACGTTGTACCACAGGCAGTTGCCGCTATCGAATAGCGGAGCAGGCCTTATCTCCAGGGTGTCGACATTGCGGATGATGCCGAAGTTTCGCCAATGGCGGTCGCTGTTGGCCAAAAGGGCATCGCAGACAATCATCTGCGACATAGACCTTCTCACAGCGGCCTCATCGACACCATGCTTGCCGAGGTAGCGACAGTATCGATCGTATGTCGAGCTTCCTCGCTGGCCGCCAAGGGCGTTCTTAACGTAAACAGCCGGAACATATTCCTCGCGGCCGTCAAGAAAATCCTCGCACAGGCACACGGGGCCATCGAACATGCGCTCAACCGTGTAAGGAACAAACTCCCCCTTGGGAAGCAAGCGACGATGCAGAGCCGTTGCAACCGCCTCGTTAAAGGGCCGTTGGTCGTCCATGCCGCACCCCTTGACCAGAACGCGAACACCGTTGCGAATCATCCACGATTTAGGAAGCTCGCCCTCGGATGTGTTGTCGGGATTTTTAAGACCGATGCCCTCCAGCCAACCCGAACGCCCCTCGGGCGCCGATCGCTCAAATTCGTTCTCAAAGTAATTGATGTTTTGCCATTTGAGTTCGGCGCAATCGGCCGGCCGCAGCCAATAACAATCCGAAAGTGATAGGCCCAGGCACCGAACCGGAACCTCGATGCCACTGGCAATTCCCAGTTCACGATAGCGCGAGACGAGTCCGGGGCGGACGTCAGGCACCGACCGATGGCCCCACCACACGTTGAGCTCCCGTTTATTCACCGTTGGAGAAGAGCTCGAGCACGTGCCAAACGGCATCCTCTGCGCATCAAGTACCTCGGCGATTTCGAAGGAAAACTCGCGCGTCGGATCAAACGAAACACGTGCAACCTCGTAATCGGCGGACATCAGCGTAAACTTGCGCCCCACATCGGCCGCAGGACGGCGTCCACGTTTGCGGACCTTTTGATAAGCAACCGCAGAATCATACTCAACCATCTTCCGTCCGCCCACAATATCGCACGCGAGCGTTCCCGATGCGGCAAGTTGAGATATGCGGGCTTTCGTAACGCCCAACAGGTGGGCAGCATCACCCATAGACAAGTACTCAGATGTATCCATATGCCGCATCACCTCGTTAAGTAATTTAAACGTTTAGTTAATAGATTACATACATCATAATACTAAACGACCCAAAGCGAAAAAAGGCCCGAGAAATCGGGCCTTAGCGATTGGTCAGCCGAGTCGCAAGCTGCTCCCCTAGCGCTGCACGTAGGCGCGGACGAGCTCGTAGGTGTTGCGCACGCCGTCCATGTGGCTGCGCTCGTAGTTGTGGCTCGCGTACACACCGGGGCCGATCAGGCCGTGACGGATGTCGTAGCCGGCAGACAGCGTGGCCTCAACGTCCGAGCCGTAATGCGGGTACACGTCGATGGCGTAATCAAGCTCGAGCTCGCGCGCGATGTTGGACAGCGTGGTCACCAGATCGTAATTGTAGGGGCCACCCGAATCCTTGGCGCAAATCGACACCATGCGCTCGGTGCAGCCCAGGTCGTCGCCCACGCAGCCCATGTCAACGCTGATCATCTCGCGCGTGTCGGCCGGCACGAAAGCGCCGCCGTGGCCGACCTCCTCGTACACGGTGAAGAGCAGCGACACCTTGCGCGAAAGCGACACCTCGCCGTCAGCAACGGCACGGGCCAGACCCAGCAGAATCGACGCCGACAGCTTGTCATCCAGGAAGCGGCTCTTAATGTAGCCGCTCTCCGTCACCGTGGTACGCGGATCCATAGCGATGATGTCGCCGGTCTGAATACCCAGCTCGAGCACATCGTCCTTGCTGTCGACGTTCTCGTCGAGCAGGATCTCCATGTTCTTCTCGATGGTCTTGACCGGCTCGTCGGCCACGTGCGCCGAAGGCTCGGTGTTGAGAACCACACCCGTGTACACATTGCCGTCACGCGTGTAGACGGTGCAGTTCTCGCCATCGGCCGTAGACCACTGGTGCCCACCAAGCGTCGTGGGACGCAGGCGGCCATTGTCCTTAATGGAGCGCACCATGGCGCCCAGGGTGTCGACATGGCTCGCCAACACAAGCGGCTCGCCCTCGCCGCCAAGCTCGACCAGCACGTTGCCCTTATTGGAACGCTCGGGGCCAAAGCCCATATCGCGCAACGTTTCCATCAGGTAATCAGTCGCCGCACGGGTATAGCCCGTAGGCGAAGCAATCGAGGTAAGCGCCTTCAACTGGTCAGTAATATAGGAGAGCGTAGAATCCATCTTGGACACCAAAGTCACCCTTTCATATCGAATTAAACCCACAGCAACAATACCACCGCGAACCATCTTTTTACCTAGCGAGATGACCCATCGACCTCTTCCGAACAGCGCCCGCCACGACAACGAGCCGGCGGGCCCCGCCCGTTAGCCCCAGAATCTTTCCGCAGGACAGAAGGAGGCCCCGCCGCACGTAGTGCGCAGCGGGGCCTCCGACATGTCCGAGGACGATTCTGGGGCTAACGGGCGGGGCCCGCCGAACCAGGTTAAGCAGCCGGGCAGATCTTCTTGAAGAGCTCGATGACGTCGTCGAGCGTCGCCTCGCGCGGGTTACCCGGGAAGCAGGCGTCAGCCATGGCGTCCTTGGCCAGGATCTCGATCTCGTCAGCCTTCATGGCCTCGCAGACGTGCGGGATGTTCACGTCGGCGGAAAGCCGCTTGACGGCGGCGATAGCAGCGTCGGCAGCCTCGTCGGTGCTCATGCCCGTGGTGTCAACGCCCATGGCGACGGCGACCTTGGCCAGGCGCTCGGCACAAACCGGCTTGTTGAACTCCATGGCGATCGGCAGCAGCATGGCGCAGGCGACACCGTGCGGGGTATCGTAGTGAGCGGACAGGGTGTGAGCCATGGCGTGGTCGATACCCAGGCCGACATTGGAGAAGCCCATGCCGGCGACATACTGGCCAAGAGCCATGCCCTCGCGGCCGGAGCCGGGCTGACCGGACTTGGCCTCGGCAACGGAGTCGCGCAGGTTCTCGCTGATCAGCTTAATAGCCTCAAAGTGGAACATGTCGGAAAGCTCCCAAGCGCCCTTGGTGGTGTAGCCCTCGATGGCGTGGGTCAGAGCGTCCATGCCAGTAGAGGCGGTCAGGCCGGCGGGCATGGAAGCCATCATATCGGGGTCGACGACGGCGACCTCGGGGGCGTCGTTGGTGTCGACGCACACGAACTTGCGGACCTTCTCGGGGTCGGTGATGACGTAGTTGATGGTCACCTCAGCAGCGGTACCGGCGGTCGTCGGCACGGCGATGGTGAATACGGCGTGGTTCTTGGTGGGAGCAACGCCCTCGAGGCTGCGGACATCGGCAAACTCGGGGTTGTTGATGATGATGCCGATAGCCTTGGCGGTGTCCATGGAGGAACCGCCACCGATGGTCACGATAGCGTCAGCCTCGGCGGCCTTAAAGGCCTCGACGCCGTCCTTGACGTTCTGGATAGTGGGGTTGGGCTTGATCTCGGAGTAGAGGCTCCAAGCAATGCCGGCAGCGTCGAGCTCGTCGGTCACCTTGGCGGTAACGCCAAACTTGACCAGATCGGGGTCGGAGCAGACGAAGATCTTCTTGTAGCCGCGACGCTGGAGCTCGCCGGGGATCTCCTTGATGGCGCCGGAACCATGATAAGAAATGGTGTTGAGAACGAAACGATTAGCCATTGATAGCCTCCCATCGTGTGCGGGGCATCCATTACGCCCCGCGCTATAAGTCCCATCCTAACGCTTTTGAAACAAAAAACGCGTGAAAACATCAAAAGTGTTAAAGCGTTTCAACAGAATAACGGAGCCCTAGTTCTTCCCTCCCGACAGCAGCGAAGGCTAGATTATAGGAGCAATCGCCCAAAGAATGCGACCGACTCAGTCTATAAATTGTTTCTGTTTTAGCAATATATGTTTGACAATACGTTTATAAAAAGATACTTTGTAGTGAATAACATGCATGCAGCAAATAACGTCATTCATTTTGTTAGAAATTGCCCATGCGGTTATTGCAGCTGCATCTACTGCAACGTACAGCGTAATTCTCCGCACGAAGCAGAAGACGGTTCCAATTCGATCGAGGCGATGACGCATGGTGGCTAGTGGTCCTAAATCGAGCAAGACGGCTACAAACGAATATCGAATCTCAATTGAAGGTAACCCTTATCCGCATACCCTGGCTCTCATCAACCCAGCGGGAGACAGCCTCAACATCAAAAAACATGGGTTCACGGGTCCACTAGGACAGCTATTGAGTCTTAAATATACCGTTTATGACGATGCAAATGAAAAACTCTTCACTGTCGTCGACGGTGGTTTTAGCAACATGCCCAGGGTTGCGCTCATCATCGAACACGAGGAAGTTGCGGTGTTTGATTATGGCCTAAACAGACTTGAGATGAAGTGCATAACGAACATACCGAATTACACAATAAAAGGTAACTTCCTATTTGGAGATTACGATATATTCAGCCAACGGGAAGTGAAACTATCTTCAGTTATCGTCCTTCAATGTGATAAACAATCGTGCTTTAGCATACAGGTTTTGGATAAAGCCGAATTAGCCGCCGCAATTGGAATACCTACAGCCATTGCCCTTCTTAGGGCTCGGATTGAAGAGCATCTCGAATAAATCGCAAAAAGCAGTTCGTAACAACATTCAGGAGCTAGATAGTTTTTTTCCTGGCTCCTGGAACTGTATTACATAGTCTGCAAATTGTTCAAAACCATGTCCATGATCCGCAATAATGGCGGCATGCTTTTTCATCTCCTGCGTAAACGCTACTTTCAAAAAGGATATCGAAACACTATCTAAATTGTTGCAAGACTCATCCAGACTAATAATAGAATAGCTGCTCAGAAAGGCTCTACAAAGCAATAAAGAGGACAGTTCTCCGCCTTGATTATCAACTTGATTACTGTCGTCTTATTTTGAATAAAAAGCTCTGACATATGTCCATCCCCTTAACTAATAATCATAGCTGGAAAGATGACATTTTTATTCTATAGCCTCAAGCAACACGCTTTGCTGACGTCAAATCTTGTCATTACAAACATGCACCTTAGCGCTTAAGACTCCAAAAAAGGGGCGGCCGAGATGGCCGTCCCCTCCCCAATATTAATCAGTGCGACAAAGGGGCCAGCCCCTTGCCGCATCCTGCCGTTATTTTTGGCAGGCGTCTTTCCAATCTTCGCAGGCACGCTTCCAGCGAGAGCGCAAGTCGCGCTCGCGGTCGATAAACATGATGGCAAACGCGACAAACAGCAGCACGCTCGCCACGACGATGGCGTGCAGGCCCATGCGCTCAATACACCAGTTGCCCAACACGGCGCCAAACACAAAGGTAAAGATCACGCCAAAGTACAGCAGGCCGTTTTCCAAAAAGCCGCGCTTGTGGGTAATGATGTAGTCGTCCACGTTTTGCAAGGCATTACGGAGGTTGCCGATACACATGGTCGTGGCGATGCCGTGTCCATGAATCTTGCGGAAACTCTCGACCTGCATACCGCAGGCAAACGAAGTAAGGCAGTTGGCGAGCAGGTTGAAATCGCCGCCCGGGATAAAGCTCACGACCAGCAAGATAACGGCTTCAAAAAACACCGTCACCTGGCGCCAGTGAATCACGCTGCCAAAACGCTCGTGTACCAGGTCGGCAAGCATAATGCCCACGGCAAACGACACCACGGGGAAGAAATAGCGTCCCGCGAGCGCCCAATTACCCTCCGAGATGCTCACGCCCACCAACAAGATGTTGCCTGTCTGCGCGTTGGCGAAAACATGATCGCGCCCAATGTACGAATACACGTCCATAAAGCCACCGGCGAGCGCCAGAATGATGCCCAGCTCGATGGACTCCGATATCTGCTTGGCACGCTGCATCGTCGTGCGGCCTCCTTGTTGACGACCCTCTCGTGCGTTGGCGGAGACATAGCCGCCGTTCATACTGTAACCCATTGACAACATGGCGTGCGCGCGAGACGGGCTCCCCAACGCGCAGATACACAGTCTGGAAACAAACGGCGGGCGCGGCGCCACACCCGACGCCCGACGCCTCGTGTACTCCACCAGTCTTTTTAGCGCCGTCCCAAAAGACTGGTTACAATTACGTGCAGCATACAAACACCGGGAGGGATCGTGGCAAAAAAGCCTCAGCACGCTCAGAACAACCAGCGCAGTCAGCAGGGCAAACAGGGCCAGCAGCAAAAGCGCGGCGGCAAGGCCCAGGGCGGCCACGCCACTCATACCCCGGCTGCGCCCGCCCGTCCCTGGCGCCCGGGCCGCGATAAGTTCCTCCCCGTCAGCCGCGCCGACATGGATGCGCGCGGCTGGGACCAGTGCGACTTTGTCTACATCTGCGGCGACGCCTACGTGGACCACCCCAGCTTTGGCATGGCCATCGTCAGCCGCGTCCTCGACGCGCACGGCTACAAGGTGGGCATCATCTGCCAGCCCGACTGGACCGACCCCGCCAGCATCACGGTGCTCGGCGAGCCGCGCCTGGGCTTTCTCGTCAGTGCCGGTAACATGGACTCCATGGTCAACCACTATTCGGTGACCAAGCACCGCCGCCACACCGACGCCTATACCCCCGGTGGCGAGGAGGGGCACCGCCCCAATCGTGCCGTCACGGTCTACGGCAACCTCATCCGCCAGACGTTCAAGGACGCCCCCATCATTATCGGCGGCATCGAGGCAAGCCTGCGTCGCCTGGCCCACTACGACTACTGGCAGGACAAACTCAAGCGCTCGGTACTGCTCGACTCGGGCGCCGACATCCTCATCTACGGCATGGGCGAGCACGCGATCGTCGAGATCGCCGATGCGCTCGACGCGGGCCTGCCCATCGATCAGATCACCTATATCAACGGCACCGTCTACCGCACGGGTTCGCTCGACGAGGTCTACGACTACGACCTGCTGCCCAGCTGGGACGACCTTGCCGCCGACAAGCTCAACTACGCGCGCAGCTTTAACGTGCAGCAGCAGAATATGGACCCCATCACCGGTCATCGCCTGGTAGAGCCCTACCCCAACAGCGTCTATGTGGTGCAGAACCCGCCGTCGGCAACACTCACCACCGACGAGATGGACGAGGTTGCCGAACTCCCCTACGCACGCGATTGGCATCCCGACTACGACGCGGCGGGCGGCGTGCCGGCCTTTGCCGAGATCAAGTTTTCCATTAGCTCCAACCGCGGCTGTTTTGGCGAGTGCTCGTTTTGCGCCCTCACCTTCCACCAGGGCCGCGTGCTGCAGATGCGCAGCCACGACTCGATCATGCGCGAGGCCGAGCTGCTCACGCGCGATCCCGAGTTTAAGGGCTACATCAACGACGTGGGCGGACCGACGGCCAACTTTAGCCGCCCTGCCTGCGACAAGCAGCTCAAGCACGGCGTGTGCAAGAACAAGCGCTGCCTGTGGCCGAGTGTATGCAAGAACATGGTGGTCGACGAGAGCGGCTACACGCAGTTGCTGCGCGACCTACGCCAGCTGCCGGGCGTCAAGAAGGTCTTCGTGCGTAGCGGCATCCGCTTTGACTACACCATGGCCGATGCCTCGGACGAGTTTTTACGCGAGCTGCTGGAGCACCATGTCTCGGGCCAGCTGCGCGTAGCGCCCGAGCACGTGAGCGATGCGGTGCTGTCCGTGATGGGCAAGCCGAGCCGCGCTGTCTACGACGCGTTCTGCCGTAAATTTGAACGTTTGAATCGCGAATACGGACTCAAGCAGTACGTGGTGCCGTACCTGATCTCGAGCCACCCCGGTTCAACGATGAAGGAAGCCGTGGACCTTGCCGAGGCCGTACGCGACATGGGCTACATGCCCGAGCAGGTGCAGGACTTCTACCCCACGCCGTCCACCATGTCGACGTGCATGTACTACACCGGCGTGGACCCGCGCACCATGGAGCCGATCTATGTGGCGCGCGACCCGCACGAGAAAGCCATGCAGCGCGCGCTCATCCAGTATCGCAAGCCCGAGAACTACAAGCTCGTGCGCGAGGCGCTGGAAAAGGCCGGCCGCCGCGATTTGATCGGCTACACCAAGCATTGCCTGATTCGCCCCGTGCCGCCACGCCCGGGCGAGACGTCTGCTGGCGGCGGACACGGCACCGGCAAGAAGGGCGGCAAGCCGCACGGTGGCACCGCCGGCAAGGGGCCCAAGGGCAGCAAGGGCCACGGCGGCATGTCGCGCGCGCAGAACACCGCCGGTCGCAATCGCGCGGCCCAGGGACGGCAGGGCGCCAACGGCGGCGGACGCCGCAATTAGCGTGGCGAGGGCCGGCCGGTGTCTCTTGGCCAGTCGGCGTCTCCTCATCGGCCAAGCGTGTTTTCCCTAGGGGAAACACGCTTGGGCTGTCTCCAGTCGTGATTTCCCTAGGGAGAACACGTTCAGACGCACCTAACCGTGTTTTCCTTAAGGGAATCACATTTACTGACGGGAGCGAGCCAGCTGGCACGTCAGCTTGAGCGACCGCATCGCCTCTACCAGTACGAAGCCGGCGATCGCGACCGTGATTATCACGTCGAGCGGCGTGTTCACAAACCACAGCAGGCCCATGAGATACGACCCGGCGTTAAAGGCAAAGTGCAGCAGGATCGTGTAGCGGAGCTTTCCAGTCGTCACGAGCACCCAGCCAAAAATGAGGCCGGCAGCGCCCGCATAGCAGCCCTGCACCCAGTTCATGTGCATAAAGCCGAAGACCGCCGCCTGCAGCACGATTGCTGCGGCGATACCCCACGTGCTTGGAGCCGCCCAGGGCACCATGGCGCCGTTCTGCGCGCTCGCACGACGCCGGCGCTTCCAAAGTGGGCGGCACTGCGGATTAAACGCTCGGAGCGAAAACTCAAAAATAATGCCGCGCACCAGCAGCTCTTCACAAAATGGGGCGCCGAGCACCGTAGTCAGGACGGCGAGATAGCTGGTGTCGCCCATACCTGTTTCCTCGACAAGCTCGCTGTAGTCGGCCGCGGCGTCGGGCAACAGCGACAGCACGGCGTCGGTCACGTAGCCAACGACCACCTGCAGGGCAAGGCCAATCACGACAACGCAAGCGATGCGCTTCCATGCAGCACTTGCTCCCCCGCCGAGCGGACGTTCACCTTGCCGGCGCGCCATGAAGGAGCGGGGCCACAGATAACGCCACCACAGCAGCGCCATCAAAAACGACGCCGTCTGAGCGGCAGCCTGGAACCATTGGATATCGAGATTGTCGATCGGATAGCCCGTCAGCACCGATACGGCATCGAGAACTGAAAACAGAACCACGCTCAGGGCTATATCGGCAGCAACAACGCCAAAACAGGCAAGCGCCCAAATCATCGCATTGAGCATGCCAACCTCCTCAAAACCGTTCCCTAGTTCTACCACAACTCGGCAGAGAGCTGATTCCATGAGGACGGAGGAAAACGGATCACTTATTGATGAGAATCGGGCGCAGTGCCAAAGGCCCCGCTGGGCGAAATGTCGAACGGAAAGGTGCCGCAGCGATTGAACGCGGCGATAAACATGCGGATAGCGTTGGACGGCGTGGTGCCTACGAGCTGGGTTGCCGCCGCGAAGGCCGCCTTTTCCTCGGGCAAGACCTTCGCGACAACCGGGGTCATGTGTTCTGCCATGGCGCTTCCTTTTTGAAACGACGGTGGTGCGGATAGATGCGGGCCACGCGGCTGGGCGACGGGCTGTGAAGGCAACCCGATTGGCCCGCATCTGGAGTTTGTTTCTACGGCGTTGGTATTACTTGGTATTCCTAAGTATTACCCCACAGATAGAATACCATACCTAACCCCATGGGAACGGAGGAAAACGAATCAATTTGTTGCTGAATAAGTATTTAGAGCGTGATGATGTCCGAGATATCGAGGGCCTGAGCATCGGCGACATCGTGCGTGGCAAGCAGGAGCATGCAGCCGTCGAGCGCCGGCGCCCAGGGCGCGCGATCGACCACGGCAAGCGCAAGCTCCGCCGCAGCCCCGCCATCAGCAGGGCCGCCCGCACGCCCATAACTGCCCTCGCCTTTTGATTCGCGCACGGCGCGGAAGGGACGCGGCGAACGTCGGCGTATGGCGCGCCCAATCTGGGCATCCGGCGCATGGCGCCCTATTGTCTTGCATATTTTCGCTTGTGCCATGCATAAATAGACGGGGGCGCCCCTTCCCGTCCCAACGTACCCCCGCTTGGACCGTGCAAAAACCGGAGTTTTCAGCATCGCGGCCCCCGCCGGCGACGCCGCGAACCGGGAGCATCGCGCGGCCGGCGTCGCTTTGGGGCACGGCACGGCGCGAAACGCGCGCTATCGCCACGCCGTACGCCGCCTGCCGACCCAAATCGCCCGTCGAGGGATCTCGCGAGATCAAATAGACGCTTCCGGCGCGTATGCAGCCACCCCGGCTTGCTGAAAACTCCCGAAAATGCACGGCGCACCCCGGGGGACCCGTGCGTGCCGTGAAAAAACACGCCCGCATCCAGAACAATGCGAGCGTGAAAGTCAGATGGCAGCAAGGGCGCCAGGCAGCGAGCGGAATCCCGAGTGTGTCCGCCCGGGCACTGCGGCCACCGTGCGTCAGTAGGGAGCTTCACGTTCTCCGTCTATGCCAGAACCCCGCATACGCGAATCTCCAACTAAGCCGATAACCCACATCTCTTGCCGCGACCGCCTCCGTGCTTTTTCGTGAGGGGGCCGGCCCACCTCAAACTGCGCCCAAAAAAGGGCCCCGAGCATAGTCTGCTCGGGGCCCAAACTCATCTCGCCTTACCGCGCGACGCGCGTGTTATTTGCGCTTGCCGCCGCCGTCACCGGGGCGACGGGAGCTGCCGCCGCGTTTGCCGCCACGGCTGTTGCCATAGCTGCCACGGTTATCGCGACCGCCGGCGCGGCCGCCACGAGAGCCGGCCTGGTTGCCACCACGACCGCCACGATAGCCGCCGCGACGCTCCTCGCGGGTATCGTCGTAGTTGCGCCAATCATCGCGACGATCGCGGCTGGCACGCGGATCACGACGATCGCGCGATTCACCAGAACGCCCGGCGCCACTGCGCCCGCCATTACCGCGAGCACCCTCGCGACGCTCGCCGCCACGGCCGCCGTGCTCTTCAAAGCGCTTGCCACCACGGGACTCACCGCTGCGGGTGTCACGCGAACCACGACCCTCGCCGCCACGGCGCTCATCACGACCGCCGCGCTCGCCATCGCGACCGGAGCGACGACGATCACCCGGGCCGCGCTTGCCGCCACGCGAGCCACGGCCCTCGTCCTCGCGCTCAACACGGCGACGACCGCCGCGGTCCTCGTCCTCGCGGCGACGGCGATGCGCCTCGCCCTGGAACTGCTTGGCACGGCGCTCGGCACGGTTGCCGCGCGGGACCTGCTCGACGGCACCAGCACCGCCGCGCTCCTCGGCAGCCACCTCGCGGGCCACGCTCTCCACGGCCTCATCCACGCGAGCCTGAACGCCCTCGCGCACGCGAGTCTTGCCGCCGCGCTTGGGACGGCTCGGACGCTCGCCGTCGCCGCGACGCTCGTCGCGACCGCGGTTGGAACGACCGGCCACATCGCCGTAGTCATCGCCGTTGCGCTTGCCATCGCGACGTGCCTGCTCAAGCTTCTTCTTGCTCTTGGACTTGCCGCGCTTGGTCTTCTTCTTCACCTTGAAGGCCGCAGGGTCGCGCTCGGGGTCAACCGCGGGCGGATTGGGACCCACATGCAGGTCGCCGGCCTCGTAGATGTCGGCCGTCTTGTCCATGAGCTTCTCGATCTCGTAGAACTCATCGACATCCTGCTCGGTCACAAACGTGATGGCCCAGCCCAGCTCACCGGCGCGGCCCGTACGGCCAATACGGTGGATGTAGTCGGTCGGCTCGGCCGGCACGTCAAAGTTCACGACGTAGCGCACGTCGCTGATGTCGATACCGCGGGCGAGGACATCGGTTGCCACCAACACGTCGACGGTGCCGTCGCGGAAGGCAGAAAGCGCGCGCTCGCGCTGCGCCTGGCTGCGGTTGCCGTGAATCGCGGCGGCCTTGATGCCCTTGCGCTCCAGGCGACGGCAGCAGCTGTCGGCGCGGTGCTTGGTGCGCATAAAGACGATGGTGCGCTCCGGGCCCTCCTTTTTGAGAAACTCGGGCAGCAGGTTGTTCTTGGCCTCGATGGACACCGGGAACACAAACTGATCGACGGTGTCAGCGGTCGACGTGGCCGGCGCGATCTCCACGCGGGCCGGGTCGCTCACCAGGTCGGTGATCTCACCCACGGCTTCCTCGTCGAGGGTCGCCGAGAACAGCAGCGTCTGGCGCTCGGCCGGCGTCTCGCGCACAATGCGGCGGACGGCGGGCAAAAAGCCCATGTCGAGCATGCGATCGGCCTCGTCGAGCACCAGGACCTTAACCTCGTCCAGGTGGCAGGCACCCTGCTCGATCAGATCGACCAGACGGCCCGGCGTGGCGACCAGGATGTCGCAGCCGTACTTGAGCGCCGCGGTCTGGGGCTTGTAGCTCACGCCGCCCACGACGGTCACGGCAACATGGCCGGTGACGTCGGCGATTTTGCTTGCGACCTCGTCGATTTGCTGGGCAAGCTCGCGCGTAGGGGTAATGACGAGCATTACGGGGCCGCGACCGTTGCCCTCGGGCTTTTTAGCACCGCGACGGCGGTTGCGGCCGCCGCGCTCGCGCACGGGTTTGGGAGGAGCGATGTGCTCCAGATTGTTCATGGTCGGCAGCAAAAAGGCGGCCGTCTTGCCGGTGCCGGTCTGAGCGGCAGCAAGCAAGTCGCGGCCTTCGAGCACCACGGGGATCGAGCCGGCCTGCACGGGCGTCGGCGCCGTGTAGCCCAGGTTCTCAATAGCACGAAGCATTTCGTCGGAAAGTCCCAGCTCGTCAAAGGCGGGCAGGCTCTCGGTAGCGGACTCAACGGCCTGGGCGGCATTGGCCTCATCGGCGGCATCGAAGGCAGCCTGGGTCATGGCCTCGCGGGTCTCGTCCAGAATCTCGGCGTCCGTGACGTCGGATACAGAATTACGCATATGTTGTTGTTCCTTATCTGCACGCGCAATGGGCACGGCATGCGGCCGCGCGGGCGTGCTTGGTAGTGCGCTAATACATACAAAAACGGGTGCGCACAGAGAGGACGTTGCTCAGCACGCTGGCGATCGCTTTGGCAGCCCTATCACGCGCCGTCCAGACGCAGCAGCTCTAAGCGATGGAGCAGATTCGCCGCCGGTTAGTATACCCGTGCTTCGCATGCCCCCACGTAAACCACAGATGACGAGGCGGACGGGGCGGGCTCGAGGTGGGCCCGGCCGATTGTCTCAATCTGTAACATCTACAGGGCAAATCTTCCTCTACGTGTTACAGATCGAGACAAACGGTCGACACGGTTCACAAACGTCTCAATCTGTAACAGTTACCGAGTAAAATCGGTCCTTATTGTTATAGATCAAGACAGAGGGGGATTTCCGTCCAGTCCAAACCAAATCTCTCGGTCTTCCTGCAATTTCGAACATGTGGCCTATAATGTTGCTTTGGTTACGCTACATATTGCGCAGCCATTTAATACGTCGCCCACCGGGGGCCATTAATTCCTATCGCCTTATTGGCTAGGAAGCAATCAAAGGAGGTATCCGTGGCAGCAGAGACACCTTGCTCGGTCCTCTATAACGATATTCGCTCGTTCGGCGGTCTTAGACATCTCGAGATCGCCCGAATGCTCATCAATGGAAACTCTTATCTCGGCAGTACCCTGCTCGAGAAGTGCTCTTCCAACCGCTCGTATCTCACCCGTTACATCGTCCATCGCGAGCCTGACCAGTGCGCGCCCGCCATCTACAGCGACTTTGCCGTCACCACGCTCAATCTTTCCGCGGCAATCTGCAGCAAGCTCGGCGGCGGCGAGTCCGCCTATCAGGCAATCGCCGAGCACTATCGCGGCCCGGCCGCCAACGAAATGATGTCGGCTCTCGCCAGCTACAAGTTGGACAGCCGCCTATATGCAAATGCCCTCAATCACATCGACAACTTTGACGGCAATGCCGTGCGCGAGAAGAGTACGCTTTACCTTATGCTCTTTGTGGCAACGGGGGGCGCTCGCCGACCCCATCCAAGGCGTGGCCACCGTCGAGCGCTTTTGCGACAGCAAGACAGGCGGGCACTTTGGCACCACCGAAACTACCGTCGGACGTGGCTTTATGAGCAGCCTGGAGCAGCCGCGCACTGTCGCCCCCAAGCTCGGTCTGCTCAGAACCCATGCCGACAACTGCGCCGACATGCAAATCCATCCCCTCACACGCGATCCGCGCGGCACGGTAATTGGGTCCTTGCCCAAAACTTCGCCCAGCATCACCGATGTAGGCGCTGATGCATCGCGCGAGCATCTCCGCATTTGGCTCGAAGGTGGACGCTGGTACGCCCAGGGCCTTGGGTCGACCAACGGCACAGTGCTCGAATCGGGCGCGGGCGACGGCGATATTGTGATTGAGCCGCCGCGCGACCAACGCGAGCCCGGCAAGATCTATCCCCCAGTGGAAATCGAAAACAGCGACAGGCTCCATCTGGGCCTCTACACGACATTCCTTGTCATTGTGGACTAGCGCGGACGGCGATCGAAAGACGGTCGCCGTCCGTCTTTCGTCTTCTACCTTCTGCGTCGTAAACGACAATACTCAGCGGTATACGTGGGCAGTGTGGCTATCATGGTACTTTACCGATATCCACACTGCCCACGTATACGCGCAGCAACCCATGCTAGACAAAGGAACGCCATGGATACTACCGATAGCGCCTATGGCGACAAACTCATCCGTCTTGACACGTTCGACACCGCCGTGGCGGTCGACCCCAGCGCCGAGGACGACGCCAAGCGTCGGTTTATGACGCTTATTCTCCAGACGGCCCACCGCAACAACGGCAACATCGGGCACGTGCTGCGCGCGACCAACACGAGCGGCGAGGTCTTTGCCGTCAAGCTACTCAAGGACAACGCCATCCTTTCCGGCCAAGCCCCCGACCGCTCCGCCGAGCAAGCGGCCGCTCACCTGGCCAACACCGCCGCGCTGTTCGAGGAGTATCGTCATCTGTGTACCGTCTCGCACCTGCGCGGATTTCCGCGCGTCTATGGCTACGGATCGTGCGAGGATGACCCACTCATCCTCATGGAGTGGGTCGAGGGCACCTCGCTCAAGCAGGCGCTGCCCTTGCTTCCGCACGACGCCTCGGGCGGGCTGACCACCCAGATGGTCGCCGCCGTCGGAAACGCCGTGCTTCGCGCGCTCTTGATGACCCAAGGCCTCGTGAATCCGGTCATCCATCGCGACCTGTCGCCTGCCAATATCATGTTCCGCACCACCAGCCGAACGCTCGAGCAGCAGATTGCCGATTGCTCCTTTGACCCCTGCCTCATCGACATGGGCTCCGCGACCATGGCACTCGGCGACGACACAATCACCCGACGTGCCGACATCTGGCGCTTTGCCACGCCCGCATACGCCGCGCCCGAAATGCTCACGCAGGATATCGAAGGCATCGCGGCCCTTCGCCGCTCGCCCGTGATCGACGTCTATGCGCTTTCGAGCATTCTGTACCAGCTCTACAGCGGTCGCAAGCCGTTCGATGTCGAGTCGACGGGTGCCGCGGCGACCGGCTCGTTCTACCTCATAAAGACCAAGACCAAACCGGCGCCGCTCGAGCCGCGCTGCGAGGGCGACAAAGCGCTTGTCCAGATCATCATGAAAGGCATTTCGGTCGAACAGGGCGATCGCCCTACCGAGCAGCAGATGCTCGAGGTGCTCTCGACATACCTCCCCGCTGCAGAATCTGAGGACCGCGAGGGTGCAGGAGACGAGGCCGCAATTGATATCGATTCTGGCACGCACCTTAAGGTCGACGTCGCCGGCGAGCGCGCGCGAGAGATCTTGGAGCAGGCCCGGCACGACGCCATGACCCGCCGTCGCTTTATTATCGGCGGCGTCGTTGCGGTCGTTGCGGGGCTCGGCGTCGTTGGCGCGGCAACCCATGGCTTTGGCATCCCCGACTACCTGGACGGCATCCGCGGTTCGCTTGACGACTACACTTGGGACCAGCTGCAGGAGATTTCGCTCAAGATTAAGGCCGCCGAGACCCGTAGCGAGGCACGCGAGATTGCCAAGCGCTACCACCTGCTCGACGCTGATGGGCATATCCCCTATCCGTGCACCAAGCGTGTCACGCTCACCAACGGACTGCAGGTTGGCGCGCAGCTTGTGGGCATCCGCCACGATGAGCTTCTGGACGGGACGGGCAAGGCCGGGCTGACGTTTATGTTCGACGCGGGTATTGCCGAGCGCAACGCTGCGGCTGAACCGTCGAGCGCCGGCTGGGCAGATTGCGAGCTGCGGGGATGGCTCAACGGTGACGGCCTTAAGCTGCTACCCAACGAGTTGCGCGCGCTCATTAAAGGGGTCAAGAAGGTCTCGAACAATGTGGGCGCCGCCAACAGTGCATCGTGTCTGAGCGAGTTGCCCGCAACCCTTTGGCTGCCCGCCATGGTCGAGCTGTGCGGTACGCAACCGCCCGATTCGTTTGCCGAGGGCTATCACTACCTGGCAGACATCTACAACGGCGAGGGCAAGGAGTATCAGCTCTTCCGCGAGCTCAAGGTGAGCCCGTATTCCACGAACGAGACGATGGTCCGCCAGTGGAAGGGCAAGGACACCTGCTGGTGGGAACGAACGGTGAGTCCCGACACATCGGAGAGCGAAGGCACGCTCTATATGAACCGTGTGGGCTACGACGGCGACGTCTTTATGTATGCCACACCTGCGGAAAAGCCAAGCAAGCGAACCTGCGTGATCCCCGGGTTCTGCATCTAGGGAGCGGGCGTCTTGCCGTGACGGGACCCCTCCCCGGCAATTGTCTCGATCTGTAACACTAGCTCGGCAGATACAGGTCTAAATGTTACAGAACGAGACAAACCCCAACCCCGCGAGACAACATCTCAATCTGTAACAGTAAGGGGTTAAAAACCTCTCTAGATGTTACAGATCGAGACATTAGACTGGCTACGGTCCGCCGAACTGGCTGTCACCTCGACCAATAACAGAATGTCATACATTTTCATCTCCATTAGACACCCCCAGGGGGTATGGGTGTATAGTATCGGTTGGTTAACATTTCCGACACTACGTCACAGAAAGGAGAAGCCATGGCTCAAGATAAGTTCGACGTGGGTGGCATGACATGCGCCGCCTGCCAGGCGCACGTGGATCGTGCCGTGAGCAAGCTCGACGGCGTCGAGAGCGTCGCGGTCAATCTGCTCGCCGGCTCTATGCTAGTGGACTACGACCCCGCGCAGGTCACCCCCGACGACATCTGCACCGCCGTCGATCGCGCTGGCTACTCGGCCTCACCCGTCAGCACGGGCACCGACGCCGCCCAAAGCGGCAGTACGCAAGCCAGGTCCGGCGCCGCCCATATGGAGTCGCCCACCAAAAAACTGGAGGCCGCCGCCTCTGCCATGCGCACTCGTCTCATCGTCTCGATCGTATTCCTCATCCCACTGTTCTACATAGGCATGGGGCACATGCTTGGCTGGCCGCTGCCCGGCGTCTTCACCGACCATACCCACAGCATGACGCTCGCCCTCACCGAGCTCGTCCTGCTTATCCCCATCGTCTATGTCAACGACGCGTACTTTATCAACGGGTTTAAATCGCTCGCGCACGGCGCGCCCACCATGGACGCCCTTATTGCCGTGGGCGCCACCGCTTCCGTCGCCTGGTCGTTCTATGCCATGTTTATCATGGCCGACCAGCTGGCCGCCGGGCAAATCCACGAGGCCATGATGACGAGCATGGGCAACCTGTATTTTGAGAGTGCGGGCACGATCCTGTCGCTCGTCACCGTGGGCAAATACCTCGAGACACGCAGCAAATCCAAGACCGGCGGCGCCATCGAGGCGCTCATCGACCTGGCGCCCAAGAGCGCGACCGTCGTGGCAGAGGACGGCACCGAGACCACCGTCGACGTCGACAGCATCCTTCCCGGCCAGGTCCTGCGCGTACGCCCCGGAGAGTCCATCCCCGTCGATGGCGTGGTGCTCGAGGGCAGCTCGGCCGTGGACGAGAGTGCGCTCACCGGCGAGTCCATCCCCGTGGAAAAGACCGCCGGTGCCACCGTCAACGCCGCCACGGTCAACCGCACGGGCTCGTTTACCTTCCGCGCCACGCGTGTGGGCGCCGACACGTCGCTCGCCAAGATTATCCAGCTCGTCGAGGACGCCAACACCACCAAGGCGCCCATCGCCCGCATGGCCGACAAAGTCGCCGGCGTGTTCGTGCCCGTGGTGTTTGTAATCTCGGTCGTGACCTTTGTAGTGTGGATGGCACTGACCGGCAGCATGAACGAGGCGCTCACCTCCGCCGTGGCCGTGCTGGTGATCAGCTGCCCGTGCGCACTGGGTCTGGCCACGCCCGTCGCCATTATGGTGGGCACCGGCAAGGGCGCCGAGATGGGCATTCTGTTTAAGAGCGCTGAGGCGCTGGAGAACCTGCGCAGCGTGGGCACCGTGGTGCTCGATAAGACGGGCACGGTCACCCGCGGCAAGCCGGCCGTGACCGACATTGTGGTTGTCGCGCGCGCCGACGGCTCGCCCGCTATGAGTGAAAAGGCGTTGCTGAAGCTTGCTGCCGCACTGGAGCGCTCGAGCGAGCACCCGCTGGCCGAGGCGATTATGGCCGAGTGCGAGTCGCGCGGAATCGTGGCGCGCATGGTCGAGGACTTTGCTGCCGTGCCCGGGCGAGGCGTTACGGCGCGCGAGGGACAGAATGTCATCGCTGCCGGTAACGTGCGCCTGATGAACGAGCTGGGCGCGGAGGTGCCCGCCGGTCTTGCCGAGCAGTTCGCTGCCGAGGGCAAGACGCCGCTGTTCTTCGCCAAGAACGGCGAGCTTGCCGGCACCATCGCCGTGGCTGACGAGGTCAAAGAAACGAGCGCCGAGGCCATCGCCGCGCTCCGCAAGCTCGGCGTCGACGTGCGCATGCTCACCGGCGACAACCGCGTGACGGCCGAGGCCATCGCCCGCCGCGTGGGGCTGAGCAGCGAACAGGTCATCGCCGACGTCCTGCCCGCCGACAAGGAACGCCACGTGCGCGAACTGCAAGATGCGGGCGGCAAGGTCGCCATGGTGGGCGACGGCATCAATGACTCCCCCGCCCTGGCGCGCGCCGACGTGGGCCTTGCCATTGGCACCGGCGCCGACATCGCCAAGGAGGGCGCCGACGTGGTGCTCATGCGCAGCGACCTCATGGACGTCGCCCGCGCCATCGAGCTTTCGCGCGCCACGATTCGCAACATCAAGCAGGACCTGTTCTGGGCGCTGTTCTACAACGGTATCGGCATTCCGCTCGCCGCGGGCGTGTTCTTCCCGCTCACCGGCTGGCAACTCTCGCCGATGTTTGGCGCTGCAGCCATGAGCTTATCGAGCGTGTGCGTCGTAAGCAATGCGCTGCGCCTGAAATCCTTTAAGCCTAAAGTGGCAAAATAGGCTCACCATTAAGTCCATTTAGAACGGGTTTTCCAGGTGCCCGAGATTGACCTGAAAGAGGAGCGACGCGTACTTTGGTACGCGAGCGACGGCTTGAAGGTCAAGGTCGGGTGCCTGGGAAAGCCGACACAACAGAGAGGAATATCCATGCGTTACACGATTAAGACTTCTGGCCTTATGTGCGGCCACTGTGACGCTACTGTCGAGACGGCACTGCTCAACGTTGCCGGCGTGACCGACGCCGATGCCGATCACGAGACTCAGACCGTACAGGTGGAGTGTGCCGACACCGTGACCGCCGAGCAGCTCGCTGCCGCCGTCGAGGGCGCCGGCGAGAAATTCCATGCCCTGTCCGTAACTGCCGCGTAACGACCCACGCGCACCCCGACCAGAAACGAGGACCCGCCATGATGGCAGACCACAAATCGGTGACCCGCATGCTCAAGACGGCACGCGGCCAGATCGACGGCATCTTGCGGATGGTCGAGGAGGACCGTTATTGCGTCGATATCTCCACACAGCTCATGGCCACACAGGCGCTCCTCGCGCGCATTAACGCCGACGTGCTCAAGGCGCATATCGAGGGCTGCGTGACTTCGGCAATCGAATCGGGCGACGATGAGCTCAAAGCTGCCAAGCTCGCCGAGATCGAACGCGTCGTCGACAAGCTCTCCAAGTAATTGGGGCATTGGGGACAGACTTCTTTGCACCGTCTTGGTGTCCGGGGACAGATATGTTTGCACCACATTGGCGCAGATTAACCTGCCCCCCCCTTGCTCTAAATCGGGTATAAAGGCGTGCAGCATATCGAACGAAAGGCAATTTGCATGAATGACTTTATGAAGGGTCGCAATGGCGCCGATGAACTCACCATCGTAATGGGTTTTGCCGGCATCATCATCGCGATGATCGGATCGATAGCCCGCATCCAGTGGCTCAGCTGGATCGCCATCGCCGTCATCGTAATTGGCGTGCTGCGCGGCCTGTCCAAAAACATCGACGCGCGCCGCAAGGAGAACGATGCCTTTGTCGCGGCGACCGCAAACGTCCCCGGCCTAGGCAAGTTCGTCGCCAGCTTGGGCGGCGGGACTGCGGCCGCCAACGCCTCGCGCGCGGCCGGCACCAGCAAGGAAGACTTTGAGCGCGCCAAGCGAACGGCCAAGAAGATGTGGAAGGGCCGCAAGACCACGGCGTACCTCAAGTGTCCCAACTGCGGTCAGATGCTGTCCGTCCCCAAGGGCAAGGGCAAGATCCGCGTCACTTGCCCCAAGTGCCACGCCAAGATGGAAACGCGCTCCTAGCAGCTACACCATAGGAAAAATAAAAACCGAGGCCCCGTGTGGAGACCTCGGTTTTTTTGAACGCGGCATAGGGGCCGCCCCTTTGTCACACCTATGCCACGCCGTCGCGGGCGAGCTCCTCGGCCAGCGCTTCGGCAGGCATGGCCATAATCGCGTCGAGCTCGGCGTCCACCTCGGGAATACGCTTCACCTTGAGTTTGCGCACCAGGTTGCCGCGGCACATCACGTGCATTGGCTCACGCAGAGCACACAGGTCATCGAGCGGGTTCTCGTGCGTCACCAGGATATCGGCGGCCTTGCCGCACTCGACCGTGCCGGTCTCGCCGCCTAGGCCCAGCAGCTCGGCATTGACCTGCGTCGCCGTATGCAGCGCAAAGGCGTTGCTCACGCCCACGTACTTGGCAAAGTAAGCGACTTCACGCCACATGTCGTACTGCGTCACAAACGGACAGCTCGAGTCCGTGCCCAGGCCCACCTTAACGCCAGCCTCCAGCGCCGCACGAGCGCTCTCGATAATGCCCGAGCACACGATGTCGCCGTTCTTCTTTTGCGTGTCGGTCGAATGGGTCTTCTCCGGGTCGAGCAACACAAACGGCAGCGCCGGGCTGATCGTGCAGGTCACGCTCGGCGCGCGTCCCTCGAGCTGTGTTCCCGCGGCGCCGCGGTACAGCTCCAGGATCTCGGGGGTCATCGGAGCGCCGTGCTCGATTGTGTCGACACCGGCCTGAAGCGCGGCCTTCACACCTTCGGTGCTCTCGACATGGGCCATGACCGGAAGACCGACCTCGTGCGCCGCCTTGCACGCCGCCGCGGCGACATCGACCGGCATGCGCAGCACGCCCGGCTCGCCCACCTCGGTCGCATCGAACACGCCACCCGTCACGAACAGTTTGATGACATCGGCACCGCGCGCATACAGGTCGCGCACCTGCTCGGCCGCTTCGGTAGGGCTGTTGGCCACCTGCGCAAAGAGGCCCGCGCCGTGGCCACCCGGCACCGTGACGCCAGTTCCCGGTGCCACCAGACGTGGACCCTGATACTTGCCGGCGTCGATAGCGTTGCGCACGGCAATATCGGCAAACAGCGGGTCACCCGCACCGCGCACCGTGGTCACGCCGCTTGCCAACTGTTGCTGGGCACTGCCTTTGAGGATGTGGCGAACGATGGCGCGGCCCACGGGATTGTCGAGCTTCTTCATCAGCGCACCCGCATCGCCCGCCGAAACCGGCTTGCCCGAGCCGCACAGATGCACATGCATATTGATGAGACCCGGCATGAGATACGCCCCTGCCAGGTCGATGACCTCGGCACCCGCCGGCGCCTGCGCGACAGCACTCGGCCCCATCCAGGTGATGATGCCACGCTCGACGGCCACGGCCATATCGGGCTGCGGCTCCATATGCTCCGAACCATCCAGAACGGTCGCATTGATAAACAACGTGGGACGATCAGCAGACGCCATATCGAGCTCCTCCCCCTCAGAAAACTTCAACATTTGTCCATTATTACCCAGTTCGGCAGGATTGCTGCGGACATATCGGTTAACGGAGAAAGGAGGAGATGCGGAGAATGGAATGCGTTGCAGCCCCATCCCAGCGACATCCGGGAAATGTCTAGATCTGTAACAGGTGGACCGTCTTTAACCTTCCAAATGTTACAGATCGAGATCTTTCGGCACCGCGTCCAACCTTTGTCTCAATCTGTAACAGTTAGACCGGTTTTTGGCCTCTAGATGTTACAGATCGAGATATTTTAGCGGCAGCCAACCTTCTGTCTCGATCTGTAACAGTTGCGAGGCCAAACGGCCCCTTGTTGTTACAGATCGAGACAAACTCGGCAGGAACAACCACATCCGCGTCGGTTGCACCCCTCAGCGTCCATACCACTGGCGTCTCCATTCCTCAGCCAAATCGGCCCACTGCGGAATGCCCGCCAGTCTCATCTTTTCAGCCAGCTTCCCCGGATTCTTGAGCTCATCAAACGTAAACCTCGGCACCTTATGTCCGAGCATCGTCAGATGAGACTCTCGCTGACGTTCTGCCACGAATGGGTCGACCGACTCCCGACCCTCGTCGTTCTGTAAGGCATACTTTCCCTTTCCATCGAGCTCCCCAATCACGCACGTCCCGTCCTCGAGCCTCCAAAAATAATCGACGCGAAACACTTGGCCCGGATCGAGCGGATCGCAAAACTCCACCTGCAACTCTGGTACCGGAAAACCGTATGCAATAAAGAATGCCCGAAAGCGTGACTCGCCACCGTTTTCGGACAGCCCGTCCGCATGCGACGCAATCACCTGAGCTCTGCGATACCCGCGTCTGCCCTCGCAATCGGCCTGGAGCCGTTCGCAGAGGTCGTCGCGCGATATGCCCTTCGCCCGCAGCGCAGAATCGGCGATCGCCAGACCATACGAAAACGGCGCGCGCAGCAGACAATCCTCTACCGTGCGCCAAAACGGCGTCACCCGCACGCCGTCGACTTGTTCAAGCGCACCCGCCGCCTGCGGACGCAACAGCCGGCATCCCGCACTCAGCGGCACCGAGCAACCTGTCTTAACAAGAACTCGTGGTCCAAGCAGATCATTCGGCACCTCCAGACCCCACAAAAGTGCCGCGTCATAACCCCAAAACGCCCAATCGGGATGAAATTCTGCAAGCCCTTTGATGGTCCGCAGTGCTCGCTCCGCCGGCGTCAGTGCAACCCAATCATGTTGCAAGCAGAACAAATACGGCTCGGGCTCCGCAATATCATCGGTTCCCACATGACGCCGCAGCCACATGAGCTCGGCATGGTCGTGCGTCACAAACAGCATGCCTTGTTCAGCCGCCTTCGCGAGCCTGGCAAGCATCCTATTCCGCGCCAAGGTGTTACGTGTCGCCTGCTTATGTTTAAGAACGGTATTAGACACTTTCATCACCACCACATCGGAGAAATGGGCCATCGCCGCCGCCGCTGCCGCCGACAAACGTCTCGATCTGTACCAGGTAGACCGGTTTTTTGTCCCTAAACGTTACAGATCGAGACATAAAGACAGAGGGCAAGGCGGGCGACAACCGTCCATCCCCTACTCCCATTCCTGTTCGTAGATGTTGAGCGACTTCACATACCGCCCCTGGGCGCCCATGATGTCGCGGACCAGGCGCAAAAAGAAGCTGATGCACGAGGTGTCGAAACCGTCCTCCAGGTCCTCGGGATGCACCGCGCCCGGCCCGTCGACCGCCGTGTCGCACAGGCGCGCGATGTCATACAGGTAGAGTTGCCCCGCCGTCAGCCAGACATCGTCGACGCACGCGAGTCGCACCGCAATCGCGCCATCGTTCCAGTGCTCCTTTTGCACGATATGTGGGTCGTAGACGTCAAAGCGACAGTCAGTGCGCGTGTCCTTCAGCACGACCATGCCAGTCGCGGAATCCTTGTCCAAAATGCCAAAGCGCGAGAAATACTGCGTGTCACGCACCTGCTTAAGTCGCCCGAGCGAAGCAGGAGAAATTGACGCTGGCGGCTCGTCCACATACAGCTCCAACAGCGTCTTGCCGTGGTAATAGGGGCGCTCAAACAGCAGCCAATCGGTAAACGCCATGTTGTAGGCCATGATTTCGTTTTGAGATGGTTCCTCGCAATAGCTGAGCCACGGATCGACGATAATCTCGAACTGCTCGCGCGCCGGCTCCAGAAATTGAAACTTCCGCAGCATCCAAAAGTGAGCCATGTCGGCAATATCGTTGCCGACGGCTTCGGCCAGCTGCGCTCGATCAAAAACTTGGTCAGTCATGGCATCCTCCTCAAACTGATGGACCTCAATTTGAGCTTACGAGGAGGGCGAGCAGCCGAGGCAAGCGCGGGCAAAATAGGCCTTCGACTGCAAACCAGATGCTAACCAAACACTTGACGGGGCACTTGACCGAATGAGCGCACCGCAAAGAAACCGCAGGTAAACATAGACGGTCAACTCGCCCTTTTGAGCCAGATGCCCGCAGCCACCACAGAAACAACAGGTGACCACAGCCCAAGAAGTCGACAAATGAACACCCGTACGTCGACAAACGAGCAAATCGCTCGCAAAGAGTGTCCCCAACGACTAGACAAAAAATGACTAGTCATTGAGGACGTTCTTAAATGACTACTTTACAGCTCCAGCGCCTCGGCCACCTCGGCTGCGCAGGCCAGGGCATCGGCCATAGCACTCACCACGAGCGAGCTGCCGTTGCGGGCGTCACCGGCCACGTACACCGGTGCGGCATCCGCGGCGACGCCCTCCGTGCGAGCCGCGAGGTGCGAGCCCTCGGCAGCCATCACCGGCAGCGGACGACCAGCGGTGGCAACAGGCACGCCCACCGCATCGAACACGCCATGCTCGGGACCCGTAAAGCCGCAGGCGATGAGCACCAGCTGCGCCGGCACCTCGTGCTCGGAGCCCGCAATGCGCTCAGGCTTTCCCGCCGACCAGTCCAGATCGACCACGCGCAGACCCGCAGCCGCACCCTTCTTGTCCAGCAGCACCCCGAGCGTATCCACGCCCCAGGCACGCATCTCGCCACCCATCGCAGCGATAGCCTCCTGCTGGCCATAGTCGGTCTTCTTAACGTTGGGCCACTGCGGCCAGGGGTTGCTCGCCGCGCGCTTATCGGGCGCAGCCGGCAAGAACTCAAACTGGCGCACGCTGCGCGCGCCCTGACGCACGGCGGTACCCACGCAGTCGTTGCCGGTATCGCCGCCGCCAATGACCACAACGTCCAGGCCGCGCGCGTTCACCGCGGGTTCACCGCCGTCGAGCACCGAGACGGTCGAAGCCGTCAGGTAGTCCACCGCGTACACCACGCCCGGAGCATCCACGTTCGCAGCCGAAAGACCGCGGGGCGCACGAGCGCCGGCAGCCACCACGACGGCATCAAAGCCATCGAGCTCGGCCGCCACCGCAGAGTTCGTAACGTCAGCGCCCAGCTCAAAGACAATACCCAGCTCGCGCATAAGTGCCACGCGACGCTCGACCACAGACTTCTCGAGCTTCATGTTGGGAATGCCGTACATGAGCAGGCCGCCCGGGCGGTCGTCGCGCTCAAACACCGTCACGCGGGCGCCACGACGCGCAAGCTCCCATGCCGCCACCAGACCAGCAGGGCCGGAGCCCACCACGGCAACCGTGGGTGCGCCCTCCCCCGCCGGCTCAAAGCGGCGCGGACCGCCGTTGGCCCATTCGTGGTCGCTGATCGCGCGCTCGTTGTCGTGAATCGTCGTGGGCCGGCCATCGACCGAACCCAGGTTGCACGCGGCCTCGCACAGCGCCGGACACACGCGACTCGTGAACTCAGGCATGGGCGAGGTGAGCGACAGACGCTCGACGGCCTCGTCCCAGCGGCCGCGGTACACCAGCTCATTCCACTCGGGAATCAGGTTGTGCAGCGGGCAGCCACTCGGGCGCGCCTTGCCAAAGCTCGCGCCCATCTGGCAAAACGCCACGCCGCACATCATGCAGCGGCTCGCCTGGGCGCGACGTGCATCGTCATCGAGCTCCACGTACAGCGGATCGAAATCATGGCTGCGCTCCTCCACGGGGCGAAGCTCGTGGGTCACGCGATCGATATCAAGAAAAGCACCGGGCTTACCCATGGCACTTACGCCCCCTTCTTGGTCGAAGCAACAGAGCTGGTAGCCACGGACGCAGCGCCCGCAGCACCGCCCGCAGCATCAAAGCGAGCGACATCCGCGGCACTCGCGCGACCGGTCACGATGTCAAACGCCAGCTCCTCGGCCTGCGCATGCGTCTTGCCGGCAGCCTCGCCCGCGGAGACAATCGCCAGCACGCGCTCATACTCGGTCGGAATGACCTTCACAAAGTGCTTGCTCATCGTCTCAAAGCTGTAGAGCAGCTTAATGCCGCGCGGGCTCTGCGTCGCGTCCACGTGCTCCTGGATGAGCTCGCGAATCTGCGCCAGCTCGCCGGCCGTCGGGGCCTTGAGCTCAACGCTCTCGTGGTTCACGCGGGCACTGAGCGTGCCGTACTGGTCAAAGACATAGGCCACGCCGCCTGTCATGCCGGCAGCATAATTCTGCCCGACCTCGCCCAGGATGAGCGCCAGACCGCCCGTCATGTACTCGCAGCCATGGTTGCCGCAGCCCTCGACCACCACGGTGGCACCGGAGTTGCGCACGGCAAAACGCTGGCCTGCCAGGCCGTTAATAAAGCCGCGGCCGCTCGTGGCGCCAAAGAACGCCGCGTTGCCCACGATAATGTTATCGTCGAACTTGTAGGTCGCATGCGGGTTGGGGCGCACCGACACCTCGCCGCCCGAAAGGCCCTTGCCAAAGTAGTCGTTAGCGTCGCCGCACACGTTGAGCGTAATGCCGCGCGGCAGGAACGCGCCAAAGCTCTGACCAGCCGAGCCATCGCAATCGATGGTGATGGAGCCGGCGGGCAGGCCCTCGGGATGCGCCTTGGTCACCGCATTGCCCAGGATGGTGCCCACGCAGCGGTTGACGTTGGCGATATCGGCGCGGAAGCGAATCGGACGCAGGTGCGCACGGGCATCGGCCGTATAGGGCACAAACAACGTGGAGTCGAGCGTCTTGTCGAGCTCACTGTCCGCGGCCATCTGCGGCAGGAAGTGGCGACCGTCGGCACCCGGGATATGAGCACCGAACTCGCAGGTCGCGCTCGCCAGCACGGGCGACAGATCGAGCAGGTTGGCCTTGCGGTTGCCCGGGACCTCGATCTGGCGCAAGCACTCGGGATGGCCGACCATCTCGTCGACGGTGCGGAAGCCCAGGCTCGCCATGACCTCGCGCAGTTGCTCGGCAACAAAGAACATAAAGTGCTCGACGTGCTCGGGCTTACCGCGGAAGCCGTGACGCAGGCGGCAGTTTTGCGTAGCGATGCCGGCGGGGCAGGTATCCTGCTGGCAATCGCGCTGCATGAGGCAACCCATGGAGATGAGCGGCATGGTCGCAAAGCCAAACTCCTCGGCGCCCAGCAAGCAGGCGACGGCAACGTCGGTGCCGTCCATGAGTTTGCCGTCGGCCTCGAGCACCACGCGTGAGCGCAGGCCGTTTTGCAGCAGCGTCTGCTGGGCCTCGGCAAGGCCAAGCTCCAGCGGAAGACCGGCGTGCCAGATCGAATCGCGAGCAGCGGCACCCGAGCCGCCGTTGTGGCCGCTGATCAAAATCTTGTCGGCAGCACCCTTGGCCACACCGGTGGCGATGGTGCCGACGCCGGCCTCGCTGACCAGCTTGACCGACACGCGCGCGCCGGGGTTGGCGTTCTTAAGATCGAAGATAAGCTCCGCCAGGTCCTCGATGGAATAGATGTCGTGGTGCGGCGGAGGCGAGATCAGGCCGATGCCGGGCGTGGACTGACGGACCTCAGCGATCCAGGGGTAGACCTTCTTGCCGGGGAGGTGTCCGCCCTCGCCGGGCTTGGCGCCCTGGGCCATCTTGATCTGAATCTCGAAGGCGCTGCACAGGTAGCGGCTCGTCACGCCAAAGCGCGCACTTGCCACCTGCTTGATGGCGGAGTTCTTGGAGTCACCGTTAGCCAGCGGGGTCTCGCGACGCGGATCCTCACCACCCTCACCCGAGTTGGAGCGTCCATGCAGGCGGTTCATGGCGATGGCCATGCACTCATGCGCCTCTTTGCTGATGGAGCCATACGACATGGCGCCGGTGTTAAAGCGGCGGACGATGTTGAGCGCGGGCTCCACCTCGTCGAGCGAAACCGGCGTGCGGCCGCTGGCATTAAAGTCGAGCAAGTCGCGCAGGCGCACGGCACGGCCGGTGCGGTGCAGGCGGGCGCTGTACTCCTTAAAGGTGTCGTAGCTGTCCTCACGGCAGGCGGTCTGCAGCAGGTAGACAGTCTGCGGATCGATGAGGTGATCCTCGCCGCCGAGCGGGCGCCACTTGGTCAGGCCCAGTGTGGGCAGCTGATCGGGAGCCGGGCTCTTAAGGATAGCGAGCGCGGCGTCGTAGCGCTCGTTTTGCTCGCGCTCGACGTCCTCGACACCCATACCGCCCACACGGCTCACCGTGCCGGCGAAGTACGCGTTGACGAACTCCGGCGTAAAGCCCACGGCCTCGAAGATCTGCGCCGAATGGTAGCTCTGCACCGTGGAGATGCCCATCTTGGACATGATGGAGACGATGCCGGCGGTCGCAGCCTTGTTGTAGTTGGCGATGCCCTGCTCGGCCGTCACGTCCAGGTCGCCGCGTGCCGCCAGATCACGGATGTACGCATGTGCGTTGTACGGATAGATGCCGCTCGCGGAGTAGCCCACCAGTGCCGCAAAGTCATGCGGGGACACGGCGTCGCCGCACTCCACCACGATGTCGGCAAAGGTACGCACGCCGGCGCGGATCAGGTGGTTGTGCACGCAGCCCACGGCGAGCAGCGACGGCACGGGCACCTCGCCCGCAGCGGCACGATCGCTCAACACCACGATGTTCACGCCGTCGCGGACCGCGGCCTCAACGTTCTCTGCAAGCTGCTTGAGCGCAGCCTGCAGCGCGCCCTCGCCGGCATCGCGGCGGTAGACGGCACGGAAACGGCGGGTCTTAAAGCCCACGCGGTCGATGGCGCAGATGCGGTCAAACTCCTCCTCGCTCAGCAGCGGACGCTCCAAGCGAACCAGCTGGCAGGCCGTGCGGGAATCCTCGAGCAGGTTACCGTGGTTGCCCAGGTAGAGCGTGGTCGAGGTGACCATATGCTCACGAAGGGCATCGATCGGCGGGTTCGTGACCTGAGCAAACAGCTGATAGAAATAGTCGTAGAAGGAGCGTGTCTTCTTGGACAGGCAGGCCAGCGGCGCATCGATGCCCATCGAGGCGAGCGGGGCCTTGCCCTGCTGGGCCATAGGGCGCACGACCTCGTCGACGTCATCCCAGTGGTAGCCGAGCTTGGCCATACGCACGGCGGCGGGCACCTCGGCGTCCTCGGCGGGCGTTGCCGCAACGGGCTCATCGAGCGCGTCAACGGTCAGCGTCTCCTCGGCAATCCAATCACGGTAGGGCTTTTCCTTGGCATAGCGGGCGCGCAACTCATCGTTGTAGATGACGCGCCCGCGGGCAAAGTCGACCTCGAGCATCTGGCCCGGCCCCAGACAGCCGCTCGTCAGGATGTTCTCGGGGCTCACCTCGATGGTGCCCACCTCGCTTGCCAGCATAAAGCGACCGTCGCGCGTCACGTAGTAGCGAGCCGGACGCAGGCCGTTACGGTCGAGGGCAGCGCCCAGGGTGCGACCGTCGGTAAAGGCGATGGCCGCCGGGCCATCCCACGGCTCCATGAGCATGGACTGGTAGGCGTCGTAGGCACGGCGCTCCTCGCTCAGGCTGTCGTTGTGGTCCCACGGTTCGGGCAGCAGCATGGACGCGGCGCGCGTAAGCGGACGACCGTTCATAACCAAAAACTCGAGCACGTTGTCCAGAATCGCGGAGTCGGAACCCTCGCGGTTGATGATGGGCATCACGCGCTCAAGATCGTGCTGCAGCACGGGGCTGTACAGGTTGGGCTCGCGGGCGCGAATCCAGTTGACGTTGCCCTTAAGGGTATTGATCTCGCCGTTGTGGATGATAAAGCGGTTGGGGTGCGCGCGCTCCCAACTGGGTGTGGTGTTGGTAGAGTAGCGCGAGTGGACGAGCGCCACGGCCGTCTTGACGGCGGCGTCGTTGAGGTCGATGAAGAAGCGACGCATCTGCGTGGCGACCAGCATGCCCTTGTACACGATGGTGCGCGAGCTCATGGAGCACACATAGAAGATCTTGTCGCGCAGGGCAAACTCGGCGTCGGCCTTTTTCTCGATAGTGCGGCGGCACACGTACAGGCGACGCTCGAAGGCATCGCCGGCGGGCGTGTCGTCGGGGCGGCCCAGGAAAGCCTGCAAGATGGTGGGCATGCAGGCGCGGGCCGTCTCGCCCAGGTCGTGCGGGTCGACCGGCACCTCGCGCCAAAAGAGCAGCGGCACGCCGGCCTCGGCGCAGCCCTCCTCAAACACGCGGCGGGCATCCTCTACGCCCTTGTAGTCCTGCGGAAAGAACAGCATGGCCACACCATAGTCGCCCTCTGCCGGCAGAATCTGGCCGCACTTTTGGGCCTCTTTTCGAAAAAAGTGATGCGGAACCTGGAACAGGATGCCAGCGCCATCGCCGGTGTTCTTCTCGAGTCCCGTGCCGCCGCGGTGCTCCAAGTTGACCAGAATGGACAGCACATCATCCAGAATCTGGTGATGACGCTCGCCGTTGATGTCGGCAAGCGCGCCGATGCCACATGCATCGTGGTCGAATTCGGGGCGATAAAGGCCCTGCTGCTGAGCGGAATCTGCCTGCATCGCGATCCTCCCCTAGATATGAGACAGTCAGTTGAATAGGCATACTAGGAGCATCGCCGGCCCGCTGTGTTTCCCGCCCGTTTCGAAACAATCGCGTAACGCGCGCCGGCCATCAACGTCTTGCCATCAAACGTGTACGTCAGTCCCCAAGTTCAGCTTGTAAGTTCACCGCTTCAAACATCTCAATCTGTAACAGGAGGAGCCGATTTTGGCCCCTAGATGTTACGGATTGAGATTTTCTGCAGGACGGTTTTGGTTTGTCTCGATCCGTAACACGAAAGGCCGGTTTTGGCGGTCAGCTGTTACAAATCGAGATTTTCCATAGGACCATTTCTTCCTGTCTCGATCTGTAACAGCTAGGCCCAATTTCCATCCCTAGTTGTTACAGATCGAGACATTTCGGCAGCCCCCTTTCACCATCCCATTCAAATACAACAATTTTGTTAGTCTTGGTTAGCTTTTTAGCCTAAAACGGGTATCCTTTGCGGCGTCAAGCAAACGGCACGCACACCGTGCCAGATCAAGGAGGCCCCTATGGCGCACCGAGCAGACCGACAGACAATGCAACTTGTCCTTATCCGTCACGGAGAATCCGAGTGGAACAAACTCAACCTGTTCACCGGCTGGACCGACGTAGAACTCACCGACACGGGCCGCGAAGAAGCCGCAGCAGGCGGTCGAGCCCTCAAAGAAGCGGGCTTCGACTTCGACGTCTGCTACACCTCGCGTCTCAAGCGCGCAATTCACACCCTCGACATCGTGCTCGGCCAAATGGATCGCGAGTGGTTGCCCGTCATCAAATCCTGGAAGCTCAACGAGCGCCACTACGGAGCGTTGCAGGGTCTCAACAAGGCCGATGCCGCAGCGGAGCACGGCGACGAGCAGGTGCTCATCTGGCGCCGCTCCTTCGATGTCTGCCCGCCGGCACTCGAACCGGACGACGCGCGCGATCCCCACACCCAGGAGCAATACCGTGATGTCGCGCCCGATCAGCTGCCCTATACCGAGTGCCTCAAGGACACGATCGCCCGCGCCTGGCCTTATTTCGAAGACGAGATCCGCCCCCAGATGCTCGCCGGCAAGCGCGTACTCATCGCCGCACACGGCAACTCCCTGCGCTCACTCGTCATGAAGCTCGAGCACCTCACGCCCGAGGAGATCCTCAAGGTCAACATCCCCACCGGCGTGCCGCTCGTCTACACCTTCGACACCGATTTCAACGTCCTCGACAAGCGCTACATCGGCGACCCGGCGACCATCGCCGCCAAGATCGACGCCGTGGCCAATCAGGGCAAAGCACACAAGTAGCCCCAACCCAAAACCGACGCGTGGCGCCGCACGGCCCAGATGCGACGTCACGCCGCCCATACACAGGAGCGCACCATGCTCAACCATCTCAAACAACACTTTGGCTCCCCGCGCACTGGCGGTCATGGCGGGCTCGACATTGCGCGGCACATCGGCCCCGGACTGCTCGTAACCGTCGGCTTTATCGACCCGGGCAACTGGGCCTCCAACATGGCCGCGGGCTCGCAGTTTGGCTACGCGCTGCTGTGGATCGTCACGCTGTCCACGATTATGCTCATTGTGCTGCAGCACAACGCGGCACACTTGGGTATCGCCACGGGCGCCTGTCTTGCCGAGGCCACGACCCGCTTTCTCCCCCGCATCGTGGGACGCGCGGTGCTCGGCAGCGCCTATCTCGCGACCATCGCCACCGCCATGGCCGAAGTCCTGGGCGGCGCGATTGCCCTTCAAATGCTCTTTGGGCTGCCCGTGCGCGCGGGCTGCGTCATCGTGGCGGCAGTATCGATGGCGATGCTCATGACGAGCTCCTACAAGCGCGCCGAGCGATGGATCATCGCCTTCGTCGGCGTGGTAGGACTCTCGTTTTTGGCCGAGCTTGCGCTGGTCAAGGTCGACTGGCCGCAGGCCGCCGCAAGCTGGATCACGCCCAGTATGCCCACTGGCTCTGCCGCGATTATCGTGAGTGTCCTGGGTGCGGTCGTTATGCCCCACAACCTTTTTCTGCACTCCGAGGTCATCCAATCCATGCACTTCGAAGGCCAAGGCGAGCAAGTTATCGAAGAACGCCTGCGCTACGAGCTCTTCGACACGCTCTTTTCGATGGGCGTGGGCTGGGCAATCAACTCGGCAATGGTCATCCTGGCCGCAACGACCTTCTTTGCGCACGGCATTGTCGTAGACGACCTCGCCGTCGCAGCGGCCACGCTCTCCCCCATTCTGGGCCCGGCAAGCGCGACCATCTTTGCCGTGGCGCTACTGTTTGCGGGCCTCTCGAGCAGCGTGACAGCGGGCATGGCGGCGGGAACCATCACTGCGGGCATGTTCGACGAGGAATACGACATCCACGACCGACATTCCTCGGTCGGGGTGGCGGCCTGTTTCGCCGGAGCAGTGGCGGCGTGCCTGGTCGTCCCGAATCCTTTTGAGGGTCTCATTTGGAGTCAGGCACTGCTGTCGCTTCAGCTGCCGATTACGGTCTTTGTGCTCATACGACTCACCAGTTCGCCCCGCGTCATGGGTAAATACGCCAACTCGCGCCCGCTCAACGCGCTGCTCGTAGGGATCGGTGCCATCGTGACGATTCTCGATGTCGTGTTGTTGACAGGGATGTAATGGGGCGGGACACCTGCCCAGGCAAATGTCTCGATCTGTAACAGGAAGACCCGCTTTTGATGTCTAGATGTTACAGATCGAGATCATTCCGAGGGATAACTCCGTTTGTCTCGATCTATAACAGGAAGACCCGTTTTGAGCCGTTAGACGTTACAGATTAAGACAAAAGGTCGGCCGGACTCACAACAGACAGGATCGGCCAACAGCAACCGTGATCCCTTGGGGGCGGAGGAAAAGGGCCCCGGCCGAGAATTCGACCGAGGCCCTTGGACAGAGCTATGTTCGGCTTTCGCCGTGTGTCTGCGAGCTACTCCTCGACGAGCTCAAACTGATCGGGACCGACGCCGCACACCGGGCACACATAATCCTCGGGCAGCTCGGGCGTATCGACCTCAACCTCGTAACCGCAAACGACGCACACGAACTTATACGTCTTCTTCTCCTCAGCCATGATGTTCTCCTCTCAAACGCGACTGGTGATGTACTTCATTTATCAGTATAGATTCTCAATAATATAATGCAAGTATTTTTAAAACATTTCTAGCCTTGATACGAGGACGCCTTCGGAGGCGTCTTGCCCTTCAGGACCTTATGGTAGTAATCGTAGGTGAGCGGCGTCTCGTCACTCAAGCGCTCGGCATCCTCGACCTCGCCGATAAACAGTAGATGCGTGCCAACATCCACAGTGTCGATCAAATGGCAGCTAAACAGGGCCGCCGCGTGCTCGGGCACATAGGGCATGCCCAGAGCCGTCTCGCGGGTCTCGTATTTGGCAAACTTGTCATAATCGCTGCTGGTGCGGAACCCAAAGTTACCGATGTAGAGCATATCGGCGGTCTGATCGATCACGGTCAGCGCGAACGCTTTGGCCGAAGCGATGACGCCCGAGGTGACGTTGTCCTTGTTCACGGCAACCGAAATACGCGGCGGCATGGACGTCACCTGCACCGCAGTGTTGATGACGCAGCCGGCGCGCAGCCCGTCTGCCGCAGCGCTCACCACATAGAGCCCACTCGGCATGGTAAAGAACGCAGTTTTGTCCATAACAAGTACTCCCCTAGCCCGGGATTGAACCTTAAGGCTGTATGTACCCATAAAAAGCGGCGCCCATAACGGACGCCGTCTTTTGGAAATATATGGCAAAACAGCAAGGAGGACGGGGCGGGCGCGGTAGGGCACCTTCCCGTGAACTCGCTCCTAGCGGTTGCGTTCTTTAAGGGCGCGATCGATTTCGCGTTGAACATCGCGTTTGGCCATGTCCTCGCGCTTGTCGTAGAGCTTTTTGCCTCGGCCCAGGCCCAGCAGCAGCTTTACGCGGCCGTCGGTATTAAAGTAGAGCTCCAACGGTACCAGCGCATAACCACGGTTGCGAAGTTTGCCGTCGAGAAAGTCAATCTCCTTGCGGTGTAGCAGCAGACGACGACGGCGATCAGGATCGCGGTTCCACACGCCACCATGGCTATAAGGGTGAATATGCAGGCCAACGAGCCAGCACTCGCCGCCACGAATCAGCGCGAAGGTATCGGTGATCTGGCAGGCGCGCTCGCGAATCGACTTGACCTCGGTGCCACTCAGCTCAATGCCGCACTCAAACGTCTCATCGATAAAGTACTCATGATGTGCCGAGCGATTCTTGGAGATGAGCTTGCGCTCGCGCTTACTGGGCATCGCCGGCCTCCTTGGCGCCATTGGCGTTTGAGCCCGCAGCCTCGCGCTTTGCCCTGCGCTCGGCATTAAGCTCGGCATCGCTCTCGCGCACCAGCTTGATAATCGCCGCGCATGCCTCCTCGCCCACCAGGTCGCGGGCACGGACCGTCAGACGCGTAGCCTCCTGCTTGTCGCCGTCGCTTGCAGCATCGGTCGCGCACATGATCAGGCAGATGGCGATCTCGGCCGAAGGCGAGGTCGGCACGCCCTGCAGGGCGAGCTCACCCATCACATGGTCGTCACTCTCGTCCGCGGCATCCGGATAGGTGGTATGGATCTTGTTGAGCAGGCGCGTCGTATGCGCATCATTGGGCGCCAGGCGCAGCGCCAGACGCGCGCAGCCCACGGCAGCCGAAATGTTCTCGGTCTCGGGCTCCAAGAAGTACTGACCCAAGTTGGTGTAGGCGCGTGCGGCGCACTTACCGTCGCTCGCGCGCTCCAGCACCGAGAACGAGAGCGATGCCCACTCCTGCTTGTCCTCGAGCGCGCGGAACAGCTCGGCCAAGTCCAAGCGATAGTTGCAGTTCATGGGATCCCAACGCACGGCCTGCATCAGGGCATTCCGAGCACTCACATAATCCTGCTGGCGAATGTAGGCAAACGCCATGTCGGAGTACAGGCGGTCAAAGGGAACCTCGACCTGCACCAGCTCGCGCGGATCCTTCTCCACACGGCGATAGGCCAGGCGCTCAAACTTGCTGTCGAAGCTAAAGTACTGGCGCTTCTCCTCCGTCTTGCACTCAGCGTCGATATACTCCTCGGCGAGCTCCACCAGACGCTCAAGCAGCGGCGTCGCCGTAGCCAGGTCGCCCTGCGCCAGATAGTTCTCGGCATACGTGATGTCTTCCAAGCTGATAGGCAGGTCCATGACAACTCCTCGGTCCGGGCGGCAGACTCAACGCGCGCCTTAAATATCGGTCAATACACAAAACCCGGGTCTCTAACGAGGCCCGGGCGTTCAATTTTGGTAGCCCGTACCAGATTCGAACTGGTGATCTCCGCCTTGAGAGGGCGGCGTCCTAAACCGCTAGACGAACGGGCCATATGTAGCAAATGCAATGGCTGGGATGGAGGGAGTCGAACCCCCATTGACGGAACCAGAATCCGCTGTCCTGCCATTAGACGACATCCCAATGACTGCATCGCTGCGCTCGGCTGTGCCTTTGCGCAAGAAAGAAATATACGGGAAGTCCGGCCGTGACGCAAGCCCCAATTTTGACTTTTTTGAAATTCAGTCAAATACGGCCAACACGTGAAGGACCTGTGAAGTCGACCGCTGCACACGAAGGGCAAAACGCCGCGAGCGGTAGCCGTCAACCGTTGGCAGATTCTACCGCGAAAACGATAGCACCAGGCAACACAATCGAAGTATCAATGATCACGTAGATATCGAGGCGCCATGGACGAAGAGCTTGATTACCTATGGGAGACCCTGGGCCTCGAGATCACTGCTGACCTTTGGCCCGAACGGGACAAAATCCATCCCACTCTGCGCCCCGCCATCACGGTGATGCAGGCAAAATACCGCCGTGCATCCTTTTTGATCATGCGGATGTCATGGCACGCGGGACTCCCCGACCTTAAGCGAATCCAGGCAAGCCTCGTCGAGCTGTCCGGTATGCCGACCGTCATATCCGAGGCGCACCTAGAGCAGCGCCAGCGCGAGCGGCTGCAACAGCAGCGGATTCCCTTTATCTGCCCCGGCGTTCAGGCATATCTGCCCTTTATGGACGAGGAGTACTGGAGCGGCAAGCCCAACAAGCACGTAAAGGTCTACGATCCGCACGAATGGGCACAGCTCGATGATTGAGCCGAGCGAGCCCGCCGATGGAAAACACGTCCCACCCTGAGCACTCAAAACGGGTCGCACTTTCCGCAGCCGCTACAGCAACGCCTCGACCCAAGCCGATTCCCTAAAGCCGGGAATCGCAAAGTCGTCGCCCACCAACAGCGGACGCTTAACCAGCATGCCGTCGGTCGCCAGCAGCTCGTAGCACTCCCGATCCGTCATGCCCGCATCTAGACGCGCCTTCAGGCCCAGCTCTCGATATTTCATGCCCGACGAATTAAAGAAGCGCCGCACCGGCAGTCCCGAACGAGCAATCCAGGTCGCAAGCTCATCAGCCGTGGGATTGTCCAAAACGATATCGCGGTCGATATACTCTACCCCGTGTTCGTCCAGCCATGCCTTGGCCTTCTTACAGGTCGAGCACTTGGGATATTCAACAAACAGTACGGTCATGGAAATCCTCCGAATATAGATCGGCCAACGCAGGCACACGCCACACGAGGCGCCTTCGTATGATGGGCCAATTGTAGCCCACGGGTCACACGCTAAACGAACCGTACCCCGAATCCGCGTTTGATGAACGGCAGCAGCTCCATTGCCTCGGGCGTGATATGGCCCGCAACGTTCATGCGCTCGTCACCGGGAAGATCGACCCGCGCAATCTCAAGCTCGCCTTCGTAGCGCCCATATCCGCTATTGCTCACAGCGATCGACCCCGCCTTTCGCGGCAGGCCGGCTCCGGCATCCGTCGGCACGGAATCCGGCTTATGCGTCGTACGTGACTCCTGAGACCTAAAGATGAGGACACTCGAGTCGGGCCGGTCGTGATGAATCTGCCCGCGCACATAGGCATAACCGGGCTCAAGCTCGCATTGCAGGTCCACGTATCCGGCGGAAACTTGAGCAAACTGCGCCCAGCCCGCATCGGAAAGATCGGGGTCGCCGACCAACACAATGTCGCAATCGGCGCCATGTGCAAGCTCAAGCATATTGAGGGCAACCTTTGACGCGCGACCGCGCTGCGTCTCGACCGTCGGCAGTCCCTCGAATACCGGCCCGCGAACGTTGGCATCGCCCGGCACAAAAGCCATGATTTCGAATCCAAGCGCCGCAAGACGAAGATTCACCCGAGCAATGTCCTCCAGAGCTAAACCGGTATAAGGCTTGGGGTAAAAATTGTGGCAGGCGGCAAAACGAGTCACATCGGCACCGGCCTCACGCCACGATGCGATTTCATCAGAACTCACCGTCGATGCATTGACCACAATGCGAAATACACCGGACAGCTCCGCGACCCGCTGGGCGCTAAAGCCATAGTCCAAACGAAGGTATTCCAACCCCAGATCGCGCAGGTCCTCGATGCGGTCAAGCCCGAGCAAATCGCACGTGCGAGGCCCCACATCGGCAATGAGCGCAATGCCGCGGGCGGAAAGCAGCGACAGCACATGACGGACCTTATCGGCATACGCCGCTCCCCCATCCTCGGGAATATGCAGCGAGGTGAACGCATAGCGCGCACCCGCCGCGGCACCACGCTCAATTGTCCGCTCAATATCCTGCAAAGGGCTGGAAAGATAAATCGAAATACCCGTTTTCACGCTACAACGCTCCTTTAAAAAAGGCCGGCGGAGCAGTTAGCCCCGCCGGCACAACCATAGCATCAAGAAATCTGCCGCGCGCCGCGAACCCCGAGCAACACGGCTCACGATATCAAACTACTCGCCAAAGAACTCATTGATCTTCTGCTCGTCGACGCCAAAGAACCACGTCAGGACAAAGCCGGCGGCATAGGCAAGCAGCATAGCGGCAACGTAGCCGAGCTGCTGGCCAGGAACGACGATCAGCAGGCCAAACAGACCGGAAACGCCCTGAGAAACCGTGCCGATGTGAAGCAGCGCCGCGAGCGCGCCGCCAAATCCGGCACCCAGGCAGGCCGTCACAAACGGACGAACGAGCGGCAGCGTAACGGCATACATCAGAGGCTCGCCCACACCCAGGATTCCAACGGGAATGGACTCTGCGACGTACTTCTTGAGCTTGGCGTTCTTGGTCTTAAAGTACAGCGCCAGACCGGCACCGACCTGGCCGCCGCCAGCCATCATAAGGATGGGAAGCAGGTAATTGATACCCTTGGTAGCACCGTCGGGATCGTTGAGCATAGCGTGGATCGGCGTGAGCGCCTGATGCAGGCCGACGGAAACCAGCGGCAAGAAGCCTGCCGACAGGATATAGCCGCCCAGGACGCCCAGCTTCTCGAAGATAAAGGTCAAAACGCTAAAGATGGCAGTCGTCAGCCATGCGCCAACCGGCTGGATGACGAGCATCAGAGCAAAGGCGCCGATGATGAGCACCAGCAGCGGGGACAAGAACGTGTCGAGTGCGTTGGGCATAACCTTGCGAATCTGACGCTCCATCCAGGCAAAAAATGCGCCAGCGATAAGAGCCGCGATCATGCCGCCCGCTGCGGGGTTGTACTGCGCATTGGTGAGCGGCAGCAGAATGGCAGTGGCAGGATCAGCCGCGCCAGGCGCAAGCAGGGGCATGGCACTGTTGGCGATACACATCATGCCGGCGATGCCGCCCAGCGCAGCGGAGCCGCCAAACTCACGTGCCGCGTTATAGCCCACCAAGATGGGTAGATAGGCAAACAGGGCCCAGCCCATGGAACGAATGCCCTGGTACCACCACTCGCCTGCAAGCGCGCCTGCCGTCGAGACGTTAATGACGTTGCAGATACCGTTGATGAGGCCAGCCGCAATGATGCCGGGAAGCAGGGCGACGAAGACATTGGAAATCTTCTTGAGGAAGGCCTGAACCGGCTTGGACTCGTACTTTGCCTTCTGCGCGGCCTTGTTTGTGGCCGCAGCGTCAACCACGCTCTCGTCGGCAACGCCTTTCGCAAGGCCGGTGAGCTTGGAGAACTCCTCGAGCACCTTATTCACCTTGCCCGGCCCCAGCACGATCTGCATCGTGTCGTCCTCGACCAAGCCCATCACGCCGTCGAGTGCCTCAATACCCTCCGTGTCGACGCTGCCCGTGTCTTTGACGGTCACGCGCAGGCGCGTCATGCACGCCGCGTTTGCGAGCACGTTGTCTTTACCGCCCAAAAGGTCCAGCAGCTTTTGAGCCAGCTCTTTGTTCGTCATAACTCCTCCTTGTATTGGGTATCTCGTCTGAATGTCATATCAGCTCACGCCGCGCACCTATTGGGCATCGGCATTGCTCTTCTCATGGCCACTCACCGCAGCACGGACATGGCCTCGCGCTCGCTCAAGAGCTACCGCAGCCTGCTCGACATCGCAGTCCAGCAGTACCGAGACAATAGCGGTTTTTACGTGGCCGCCGGCATCTGCAAGCGCCTGAATAGCGCGCTCGCGCGTGCAGCCGGTCGCCTCCATCACGATGTTCTGGCCGCGCACCACCAACTTCTCGTTCGTCTGCTGCACATCGACCATCAGGTTTTGGTATACCTTGCCGATCTTGACCATGGCACCGGTCGAAATCATGTTGAGAATGAGCTTTTGAACCGTTCCCGCCTTGAGCCTCGTTGAGCCGGTCAGCACCTCGGGACCGGGCACGGGTTCAATGGCAAGATCTGCGCTCTCCCCGATCTTCGACCCTTGGTTGCAGGCAATTGCAATGGTCTTGCACCCAGTTGCCTTGGCGTACACAAGGCCGCCCACCACATAGGGAGTACGGCCGCTTGCCGCCAGGCCAACGACAAGATCCTTGTCCGAGAGTCCACGCTCCCGCAGGTCGCTCGCGCCAAGTTCCTCGCTGTCTTCGGCACCTTCGACAGCCTTGATAAACGCCGTCTCGCCTCCGGCAATGAGCCCGACAATCAGATCGGGTGACACGCCAAACGTGGGCGGACACTCCGAAGCGTCGAGTACGCCCAGACGACCGCTAGTGCCTGCGCCCATGTAAAAGACGCGCCCGCCGCGCTCGAGTGCCTCAGCAGCCCAGTCGATTGCTGTGGCAACCTGGGGCAACACCTTCGTGACCGACTGGACGGCACGAAGATCCTCATCATTCATCGTCGTGACGATTTGCAGCGATGTCATCGTATCGAGGTCCATTGAACTTTGATTACGCTGTTCGGTCGTGAATTTTGTTAAATCGAGCATTTCATTCACCTCATCTTTCCTGTTTCTCGATGTAGTTTTGCTTAATGACATGCGTCGCCCGTTCGTGGTCGCTGGCAACGTAAGCAGCGTACAGGGCATCGACAACCATAAGCTGGGCCATACGCGAAGCCATGGCACCGCTGCGGACCAAGGGTTCACTCGCAGCGACGCCGAGCACGGCATCGGCCACGGTGGCAAGCTTGGATGATCCATCTACTTTGGTAACGGCCACAACGGGACAGTTGTGACGTTGAGCCTCGGCGGTGCAGTCCAGCACCTCTTGCGTCAAGCCCGAGTAGCTAAAGGCGATTGCCATATCGCCCTCATGCATGTTCTTGGCACACAAGAGCTGATCATGCCAGTCGTCGTACAGATGGCACTCCTTGTCGACACGCATGAGCTTTTGCGCCAGATCGTGCGCGACCAAACGAGAGGCACCGATACCGAACAGATTGACCGCACGTGCCCGCTTAAGATAGGCCGCACATCGCTCCAAGACGGTGTAATCGAGCGTTCGCGCCGTCGCCTCGATCGTGCGCACGTTGCTTTTCATCACCTTCCCCACGATACGTTCGACGCTGTCATCCATGGAGATGTCCTCGAGGGCAACGTCTTTCTTGTCACCCAAGAGCGCCAGCTCGGCAATCAGTTCGCGCTGGAACTCCTTGTAGCCCGCAAAACCCAAGCGCTTGCAAAAGCGCAAAATGCTCGAGGGCGAGGAGAACGTGGCATCGGCAAGACCGCGGACGGACAGCCCGACCACCTCGTGCGGATGAGCGCTTACATATGCGACGACATTGCGTTCCGCCGGGCTCGCGCTGAGTTCACGCTCGCGAAGCCGCAAAAGCAATCCGTTTGCCATCTCAAACACCTCCGTTGAGAAGAATTAAAGACCAACGAACGATTCGTACCGGATACAAACAGCTTTTACGGTACATTGTGCCGCATCGTGGCGCACAAAGGGCGAGCGTTCTACCGCTCGCCCCTCAAATCCGACCGCTCGGAAATACGCGCGACACAAAATAATTCAACAAGGTCGCATGATCAGAAACGGGTTTGTTACCGGCTAGCGCCTCGCATGGGCGCCGATGGGGCGCGTCTCGTGGTGCACCCATGCGGAGACCAGCAATACCAACAGCATCGCGGTGACATAGCCCGCAGCATCGAATCCTAAATCGATAACGTCGAAATGCCTGCCGGGAACAAAGATCTTATGTACCTGATCGCCAACGGAGCAGACGGCGCAAAAGAGCAACACGGGCACGCAACGGGAGCAAACGCTCCACGGACGCCTGGAAAAGCAAACCACGACCACCGAGGCGAACAATCCGACGAAGAAAAACTCTACGGTATGGGCAACGCGACGGACGTTCGTGCCCACCCACATGCGAATGGAAGCAAGTCGGCCAGACCGGACATTCGAAGCAGCCGAATCGGTGCCCCCGGTCATCCCGTTCTCGGCCTGAGCTTCACCCGCGACATCGGCAGCCTGTACGCCCGTAGCCTGACCCTCCACTACACGCGCGGTGGACTCGCTCAGCAACGACGTCTCCACCGCATTTTGCTCCGTCAGCACCCAGATGCCCGCCAGCGTTGCAGCGAACAGAACGATCGCGGTCCATCCGATTATTTGTTTTACGCGCGCCAAGGGCCTACCTCCTTTTTTGAATATCAGCGAGTGTAGCCCCAAATGACATCGCCATCGTATCAAAATTTGAATCGCAACAGGAAGCGACAAAGCGACGCAAACCCCTACCCCGCCTCGCGCATCCAGCGATCGAACGTCCCCACGCACACGCCCAGGCACTTTGCTGCCTGGCTGCGGGTAATATCGCCCGCCTCATAGCTATCGCGTACCAGATCAAACTGAGGAGGGCACGGCTTGCGAGGTCGACCGAAACGGACCCCTCGCGCCCGCGCCGCTGCAATTCCCTCCGCTTGGCGCCGATGGATATTCTCGCGCTCCACCTGCGCCACGTAGCTCAGCAGTTGCAGCACAATATCGGCAATCAGGGTATTAGTCACATCCGGCGTGCCGCTTGCCCCGGCGCGCGTGTCAAGCAATGGCATGTCCAACACCACAATGGCAACCCCGAGCTCCTTGGTAATGCGACGCCATTCCTCAAGAATCTCGGAGTAATTACGACCAAGTCGGTCGATAGAAAGCACCACCAGCACGTCCCCGTCTCCCAGGACGTGCAGCAGCTCGCGATAGCGCGGTCGATCGAAGTCCTTGCCGCTCGCATGGTCGGCATAAATATTCGCCGAGCCCACGCCATAGGCGCCCAGCGCATCCAGCTGCCGATTAAGATTCTGATCGCGCGAACTCACCCGCGCATAACCATACACCGTCGCCATCTCATCCCCGCTTTCTTGTAAACCTGCCAAAAAGGGACAGGTTTATTTTGGTAGGTTTTACCTCTCGAATAGCAGGTAAGCGGGCGGCCGAGCAGACGGCAAGGTAGCCATGATCCAAATGCGGAGGGCGGCCCCGAAAGACCGCCCTCCGCTCTCCCGCCGCGAGTCGGGATTTGGCTAATGGATAAGCTTAAAGTCCAAGTGCCCGCGCGTGGTATTGACGCGCGAGACCTCGATGATCACGCGCTGCCCCAGCTCGTAACGAGTGCCCGTGTCGGCACCTGTGAGCGTGAGCGCGTCCTCGTCGAACTCGAACCACTCGTTGCCCAGGCTCTTGATCGAAACCAAGCCTTCGACCTGCGTCAGGTCCAAGCGCACGAAGAGGCCCATGCTGCTAACCCACGAGACGGTTCCGGCATAGCGCTCGCCCAGACGGTCCTCATAGTACTGGGCAATCTTGATCTTTTGCGTCGCATGGCTGGCGGCATCGGCCGCACGCTCCGCATCGCTGCATGCGCGGCAGATCTGCGGCAGAATGCGCGGCAGCGACTCGCGCCCCTTGCCGATCAGCCGCGGCGTACGGACCAGGGCGTCCTTGCCGCCGAGCTGCTCATAGGCCAACTGTAGCTTGAGCACGCGGTGCACCACCAGATCGGGGTAGCGACGGATGGGACTCGTAAAGTGACAGTAGCACGGCGCGGCGAGCGCAAAGTGGCCCTCGTTGCGCGGCTTGTACAGCGCACGCTGCATGCTGCGCAGAAGCAGCGTGTTGACGAGCGGTGCGTTTGCCGTACCGGCGGCAGCATCAACTGCAGCCTGCAGCTCATCGGGACTCCCCAGGGCAATACCGGCAGCACGGCGATCGTCGATGATGCCCAGCTGCGCCAGCGCAACGGCGGCACCGTGCAGGCTATCGAGGCTCGGATCCTCATGCACGCGATAGCAGGCCTCGATATCACGGTCTGCCAGCCACTCTGCAACGCACTCGTTGGCGAGCAGCATGGCTTCCTCGATAAGCGACGTGGCACACGAACGCTCGCGCGCCACAATCTGCACGGGCACTCCGTCCTCATCCAATAGAGCGCGAATCTCGGCCGTGTCAAAATCGACTGAGCCGCGGGCGCGACGAATGCGACGGCGAAGTTCGGCGAGTTCGTTGGCGGCGACAAGGAAATCGCCGAGGTCGACGTTGTAGCCGCGGGCGGCCTCCTCGCACGCAAGGCCGCGCTCAAGCGCTTCCTCGCGCGAGACCTCAGCAGCCGCAACATCCTCCACGGCGCCTTCCAGCACCGAATACTCAACCGCGTCGGCACGCACCAGCAGCGCCTCGGCGCCGTCATAGTCCATACGCACACGCGAGCGAATCACGCTGGGGTAAGGATCGTAATGCCGCACGCGACCCTGCGCATCGAGCTCAATGTCAACGGTAAACGCAAGACGGTCCTCGTCAGGGCGAAGCGAGCATAGGTCACAGGACAGGCGTTCGGGCAGCATGGGAAGCACGCGATCGGCCAGATACACCGATATCGTACGATGGCGAGCCTCAAGATCGATATGCCCGTCCCAAGCCACATAGTGAGAAACGTCAGCGATATGCACACCCAGCTTGTAGCCACCCTCGGGCGTGCGCTCAAGCGAAATGGCATCGTCAAAGTCGCGCGCGTCGACCGGGTCGATCGTGATGACAAAGCGGTCGCGCAGATCGCGGCGGAGCGGGTCCTTAAGCGCCGCGGACACATCGAGCGAAAGCCCCTCGGCCTCGTCCAGCGCGGCCTCGGGATAGCTATCGGTATAGCCGTAACGCGCCATCACGTATTGAACGCCCAAATCGGGCGCGTCATCTCCGCCAATGCGGCGTTCGATCGTCACGGTGCCCGATTCCAGGCGCGTCGGGTAGGTCAAAATGCGCGCGACAACGGCATCACCCGGGTGGACGCCCAGACGATCCGCCGAGGTATCCTCGGGCAGAATGAAGAAGTCGGCCTTCAGGCGCGAATCGAGCGGCTCGATCACACCGAGCGGACCAGCGGTCTGGTACGTACCCACCACGCTTATGGCTGCGCGCTCAACCACGCCTTCGATCACGGCGCGCCGCTCACCGTGCGGGCTGTTCTTAATGCTCACGGCAACGGTATCGCCATCCATGATCTCGCGCTTACCGCGGCCCATAACCTTGTAGTCGCCGCTCTCGGTTATGACATAGGCGCCATGCTCATGGAGCTGCACGCGCCCGGTCAGGCTCGGACGGCGTTCGCTGCGCACCGGCCCACGTTTATTGCGGGCACCGCGCTTATGCTTGTTATTGCGCCCCATGGCGCCTCCTTGCTATCGATGACGAACTCCAAAGAGTCTACCCAAATGATTCGCTTTCCTGCCGTCCCCTAGAGATCAAAAAACGGGCCGCCCCATAAGAGACGACCCGTTGGAAGGGATGAATTCCAGACATGCCTACACGCGCAGGTAGCGGCGCATGGCTATGGCAGAACCAAAGAGACCGATAATCACACCGACCAGAATCAGCGCAGCATAGGTCACCAGGTAGTACTGCATCGGCAGGGCAAACGACATCCAGCCGATGCTCTCCTGCAAACGCGGAATCATCAGATTGCGCAGCAGCTCCAGAACGCCGATGGAAAGCAGCGAGCCCAAAATGGCCTGCAGTACGCCCTCGGTGATAAACGGGCCGCGAATGAAGCCGTTGCTGGCGCCGACCAGACGCATAATCGCAATCTCACGACGACGCGCCGTGATGGACAGGCGAATCGTGTTGTTGATGAAGATGAATGCGATAAAGGTCAGAAGGCCAACGAGCACCACGGCGGCGATGCGGATGTAGTTGGTCACCTGGAACAGGCGGCTCACTTCCTCCTGGCCGTACAGCACGCTCGCGTTGACGTCGCCGTCATCCGCGATCTTCTGGAAGTCGGCGTTCTTCTTGAGCTTCTCTGCCGTGCTCTCGACCTTGGACGGATCGTCCATCTCAATTGCAAACGAAGCCGGCAGCGGGTTCTGGCCATCGAGCGCGCTCATGGTGGCGTCGGCGTTGCCCGACATCTTGCTCGTATACTCGGCCAGCGCGTCGTCCTTGTCCTTATAGGTCACGGACTTGACGTTATTCCACGTCTTAAGCTCGGCCTCAAAAGCCTGAACATCGGCCTGATCGGCGTCATCGCTAATGAACGCGTTGATGACAACCTGATCCTCGACGGTGCCGATCACGGAGTTCAGCATCGCGGAGCCCATGATGAACAGGCCGATGATAAACAGCGAAAGGAAGATCGTGATGACGGCGCCGAGCGAGGTAGTCCAGTTACGGAAGAAGTGACTGATTGCCTCTTTGAAGGAGTAGCCCACGTTAGTTGGTGCCATAGTTGCCGTAACCTCCCCTCTCCTGGTCGCGGATAACGTGGCCGCCCTCGAGGGCGATCACGCGACGGTGCATGCTATCGACCATCTCGCGGTCGTGCGTGGCGACGATCACGGTGGTGCCGGTGCGGTTAATACGCTCGAGCAGCTTCATGATGCCCAGCGAGATCGCCGGGTCGAGGTTACCCGTGGGCTCGTCGCAGATCAGCAGCGGCGGACGGTTGACCATAGCGCGGGCGACGGCGACGCGCTGCTGCTCGCCACCGGAAAGCTGGTCGGGCAGCGAGTCCATCTGATCGGCCAGACCGACCAGACGCAGCACCTCGGGCACCTGGCTGCGAATGACGCCCTTGGGCTTGCCGATGCACTGCAGGGCAAACGCCACGTTTTCGTAGGCGGTCTTTTGCGGCAGAAGCTTAAAGTCCTGGAACACGGCGCCAATCTGGCGGCGCAGGAACGGAACCTTGCGGTTCTTGATCTTCATGAGGTCCTGACCGGCAACCAGGATGCGACCGCTCGTCGGCTTGACGTCGCGGTTGAGCGTCGACAGCAGCGTGGTCTTACCCGAGCCGGAGTGACCGACCAGGAAGACGAACTCGCCCGGATAGATCTCAATGTTGATGTCGTCGAGTGCAGGCTTGTTGGGCTGTGCCGGATAGATCTTGGTGACATGCTCCATAAGGATGACGGGCTCGACACCGGCCTGCTTGGCCATCTTCTTGCGGCTGGCTTGCGGATCGATGGGCGCAAACACCGACGTAAAATCGGGGTTGTTGAGCGCGTTATCGAGGCTTGCGACCTCGGCGGCCTGATCGCTCTCGACCACCGGGGCAGCAGGCTGCGTGGGATCGGGAATAGCGGCAAAGAGGCCGGACTGCGCAGGCTGAGGAGCCGGTGTCGCAGGAGCCATGGGGTCGGGAATGCCGGCCATGCTAGGCTGCGGCGCGGCGGCACCAGCCTGAGGCTGCTCCACGCGAGCGGTCACGGCCTGAACGGGCTCAAAACCCGCCGTGCCGGAAAGCGCAACATCGCTGGTGGGATTGTAGGCAAAGGGATCGGATGCCGGCTGTGCCTGATCTGCCGGCTGAGTGGGGGCCTGAGCAACAGGCTGGCCCTCTGAATCCGGAGTGGCGAAACGACTGCCCTGGACGCCTGTCTGCGTCTTGGGGGCATCATCGCCCGCACCGGAGGTACGGAAGTGGTTACCCACTGGTGCTCCTTATCGTCGTGCGTTTAAACTACATGAGCGCTTTGTATTTTAGCAGCATTAGCTTTGCTGCACATAAGAAGCATGGCCGTGTTTGGGTCCCTCCGGCCGGACACAGGGTTACTTTCCAAATCGTCCTCGGACATGTCGGAGCCCCCGCTGCGCACTACGTGCGGCGGGGGCTCCTCCGTCCTGCGGAAAGATTTGGAGAGTAACCCTGTGCCCAGCCTGCGACTACTAGGGGGCCGACGCACCAACTTGAGATGCTGCGCATACAAAGTTGGAAGGGTCTGAATTGCACTTTGTTGGGATGGGCCCGTTTCCCCATGGGAACTTTGCTTGGCAGGACTCTAATTTAAATTCAACAAAAACAGGGGCGCCCTCTTTGGGGATGCCCCTGTTCTGGCTTGGATGTGGTTGTTGAGACGATGCTTTGCCTCGTCTTGCCTTATGCCAAGAACTCCTTGGTGGTCGCCACGATGTTGGCGGCGTCCAGGCCGTACTTGTGCAGGAGCTCGGCACCCGGGCCAGACTCACCGAAGGTGTCGTTGACGCCGATCTTCTTGAGCGGCGTCGGGCACTGCTCGCACAGGACGTCGGCAACGGCGCTGCCCAGGCCACCGATCACAGAGTGCTCCTCGACGGTCACGACGTGGCCGGTCTTGGTGGCGCTCTTGACGATCAGGTCGGCATCGATGGGCTTGATGGTGTGCATGTTGATGACCTCGGCATCGATGCCCTCGGCAGCAAGCTGCTCGGCGGCCTCGAGAGCCTCGCCGACCATCAGGCCGCAGGCGATGATGGTCACATCGGCACCCTCGCGCATGACAATGCCCTTACCCAACTCGAACTTGTAGGTCTCGGGGTCGTTGATAACCGGCGAGGCCAGACGGGCAAAGCGCATGTACACGGGGCCGTCGCACTCGTAGGCGGCGCGCGTCACGGCGCGGGCCTCGACATCGTCGGCCGGAACGATCACAGTCATGCCGGGGATGACGCGCATGAGGGCGATATCCTCGCAGCACTGGTGCGTGGCACCATCCTCGCCCACCGAGATACCGGCGTGCGTGGCACCGATCTTAACGTTGAGGTGCGGGTAGCCGATGGAGTTACGAACCTGCTCAAAGGCGCGACCGGCAGCGAACATGGCAAAGGTACTCGCGAAGGCAACACGACCGGTGGTCGCGATACCGGCGGCGACGCCCATCAGGTTGCTCTCGGCAATGCCCACATCGAAGAAGCGGTCGGGGCAGGCCGCCTTGAACTTACCGGTCTGCGTGGCGGCGGCCAGGTCGGCGTCGAGGACCACAAAGTCATCGTGCTCGTTGGCGAGCTCGACGAGGGCCTCGCCGTAGCTTACGCGCGTGGCGATTTTCTTGACGTCTGCCATCCTAGAGCTCCTCTCCGGCGGCCGTGAGCTCTGCCATGGCCTGCTCAAACTGTTCATCGTTGGGGGCCTTGCCGTGCCAACCAACCTGGTTCTCCATAAAGGACACGCCCTTGCCCTTCAGGGTCTCGGCGATAATGGCGGTCGGCTGGCCCTTGGTAGCGCGAGCCTCGGCAAAGGCGGCGCGGATCTGATCGAAATCGTTGCCGTCGGCAAGCTCCACCACGTGGAACTTAAAGGCGCGGAACTTGTCGGCGAGCGGCATGGGGTCGTTGACCTCCTCGACGGGACCGTCGATCTGCAGGCCGTTGTGGTCGACGATCACACAGAGGTTGTCGAGCTGCTGGTTGCCGGCAAACATGGCGGCCTCCCAGACCTGGCCCTCCTCGCTCTCGCCATCGCCCAGCAGGGCGTACGTGCGATAAGTATCGCCCCAGTGCTTGGCGGCAACGGCCATGCCCACGGCGGCGGAGATGCCCTGGCCGAGCGAGCCGGTGGACATGTCGACGCCCGGAGTGTCGTTCATGTTGGGATGGCCCTGCAGGTGGCTGCCGATGTGGCGCAGCGTCTCAAGATCCTCCTTGAGGAAGAACCCACGCTCGGCGAGCACGGCGTACAGACCAGGCGCGCAGTGACCCTTGGAAAGCACGAAGCGATCGCGGTCGGCCTTGCGGGGATCGGCCGGGTCGACGTTCATTTCCTCAAAGTACAGATAGGTCATGATGTCGGCAGCGCCGAGCGAACCGCCCGGATGGCCGGACTTGGCAGCGTGCACGCCGGTGACGATGCCCTTCCTTACCTCGTTGGCAACCTTTTTGAGCTCTTCGTCGCTCATTGTGCCTTCCTTTCATCCTCTTTAGACAAGATGCGCACGGCATGGAAAGGTAATCCCAACCCAGCCGCGATGCACGTACGTCCTTCATTATGCTGGAAACTGATGGCTTTACCAGACTTTTTATCATTATTTGAACAATTTAGCAGGCAGAACCGCTGATGAAACGGTTTATCAATGTGAACGTCTTTTGGATGGGACGCGGTCGGCCCTACGCGCTAATGTCCTTGAATCCCTCGCCGAAAGCTTCCGTAACGTCGGCGACCGTCACAATGGCGTGAGGATCGCGCTCGTGCACGATCGTCTTGAGGGTATTGAGCTCTCGACGGTTCACGATGACCATGATCACCGGCTTCTCGGCACCCGAATACATGCCAGTCGCCTTAAACTTGGTACAACCACGACCCAGGCCATACATGATATCGGCAGCGATATCAGGGAACTTGTCCGAGATGATGAGTACCATACGGCGTTTGTTGCCACCATCGACCACGGCATCGATCACGTAGCCGCTAATGACCATCGAAAGGCCTGCATATAGTGCATTTTCGATTGAAAAGACCGGAGCCGACAGCGCGCATACGGCAACATCGATCGCCATGACGGTCGAGCCCACGGGCAGCGAGGTATTACGCGAGATGATTTGGCCAATCGTGTCCGAGCCGCCGGTGTTGGCGCCGGCGCGCAGCACTATGCCGTAACCGATGCCTGTAATAATGCCGCCCCACATGGCAGGGAGCATCAGGTCCGCATCCGCCAGAGGTGCTACAAACGGGGCGAACAGATCGGTAAAGAAGCCCAGCAGCACAAAGCCCGTCGCGGTCTGCACCACGTAGAACATGCCGCCCTCGCGCATAACGACCAGCAACAGCAAGGCGTTCATCACGATCGTCTGAATACCAACGGGAAGCGATATGCCGCGCGATGCGCCGACCGCCTGGATAATGGTGGCAAGGCCCGTAACACCACCGGCAGCAAGGCCGTTGGGAATCAAAAACAGGTCGGTCGCAATAGCGGCCAGAGCGCACCCCAACATAATCTGGGGCAGGTCGTGAAAGAAGTTCATCGATAGAATGCGCTTGATGTCCAGACGATATGCCATGCTACCCCCCTCAAAAAAGCGCACCCAAACGGATGCGCTTCGAACTTCTTGCTGTATTCGATTCTACCGATTCGCCGAACAAAAACCACCCCTGCGCAGGGTTTGCTTTGGATACAAAACCACCCTGCTCGGAGGGTTTTATCCATTTCCACATAAACCGGGCGGTTTATGCAGATGGGATCTCTGCGTCAGCGTTGCCAGTGGCCCAGCGATGGTAGCCAATAACAAACGGGTCCAGGTCGCCATCGTCAAGAACTGCCTCGACGTTGCTGGTCTCAACGCCCGTGCGTAGGTCCTTAACCATCTGATACGGGTAGAGCACGTAGCTGCGGATCTGGTTGCCAAAACCAATCGTGGTTTTGGGTCCGCGAATCTCATCCAGGGCCTCGGCGCGCTTCTCGAGCTCAATCTCGTACAGGCGAGCCTTGAGGATCTGCATGCACGCGGCCTTGTTCTGGATCTGGCTGCGCTCGTTTTGGCAGGTGACCACAATGCCGCTGGGGAAATGCGTCACGCGCACGGCGGAGTCGGTGGTGTTAACGCCCTGACCGCCCGGGCCGCTCGCGTGGTACACGTCCACGCGGATGTCATCGGGACTGATTTCGATGTCGATATCATCGGGTAGCACGGGGATGACCTCGACGCCGGCAAACGTGGTCTGGCGGCGCTTCTTGTCGTCGGTGGGGCTAATGCGAACCAAGCGGTGGACGCCGGCCTCGGCGCGCAGCATGCCAAATGCGTCCTTGCCCTCGACGGTAAAGGTCGCGCGGTCGATGCCGATGACCTCAGCAGCGGGGCAGTCGTTAATCGTGACCTTCCAGCCGCGACGCTGGCAGTACTTCATGTACATCTTAAAGAGCATGAAGGTCCAGTCCTGGGCCTCCAGACCACCCTGTCCGGGCTTGATGGTCACAATGGCATCGCCGTGATCGAACTCACCGGTAAACCAGCTCGAAAGCTCAAGCTCATCGATGGCACGGGCCAGGCGCTCAGCCGTGGCTGTAGCCTCCTCGCGAAGGGCGGCGGCATCGGGGTCATCCCCCATCTCCTCGGCAAGCTCCAGCGCGGCGCGGGCATCGGAAAGCTCGCCGCGCGCGTTGTCCACGGCAGCGATATCTTCCTTGGTGCGCGCGATTTCCTCCATGGTGACACGGGCGGCGTCGGCGTCATCCCAAAAGCCGGGGGCCACGCTTTTGGCCTCGAGCTCGGTCACGCGCGTGCGCTTTTCGTCCAAGTGGAGATAT
>DXLU01000021.1 GCA_019414565.1 Collinsella sp.
AAAAGATCAAGTCGTCCTCGCAGACGCTCAAGCAGGAATACCTCGATACATACGAAGGAGGTGAATGACATGAAACTATTTGAACAGCTGAAGTCCAACGCGTCGCGCATGGCTGTCTACGCCATCCTCGTGGCAACGGCTTTATGCGGAATCGCGGCACCCGTCTATGCGCTCAACGGGGAGAAAGGCGATGTCGAACCCGCGTACATGGCTTCGACGGTTAAGGACCGGTACAAAGCCTTCTCTGGAGACACGTTTTACGTAGCAGAGTACGACACGACCTACCGTCAGCTTCGCTACAACAAGGGCTACGACTATCTAGGCGCAAAGGCAATCAGCTATACGTCGGGTTGGTACGGCTCAAACTATGGACACATAACCCAGTTCAAGTGTAACTACCGTGTGTACAACTAAAGCAACCGGCCGGGACGAGGGGTGACGCAAAAGCGTCGCCCCTCGTTTTTAACCATGTCAACTGAACCTAGTTCAGTTTGGTTGATTTCCGATCTCAGCCGAACACATTGAGCGGAAAGGCCGTTCCCGCAGTCAGTCGAACGTCCCCGGGGCCCTTCTCAGGCCCCGGGGACGGCATTTTCCCAGTTGAAGGAACGGTGGAGATGTGTTTCGATGGGTCAGATTCGTGTCGTTCCGAAAAGACCGTGAACCTTTTGTGGGACACGCGGCGCCGTGGTACCATAGCCGAGTTTGTTGTCTTGGTCGGAAACCAAGACGCCTTATGCGCTGATCGGTAACCAGCGCCTGACCAATAAGGAGTCCTACCATGAAGCAGGGTATCCATCCCCAGTATGTCGAGTGCACGGTGACGTGCTCCTGCGGCAACACCTTCAAGACGCACGCTACCGTGTCCGAGATGAAGGTTGAGCTTTGCAACGAGTGCCACCCGTTCTACACCGGCCAGCAGAAGTTCGTCGACACCGGTGGACGCGTCCAGCGCTTCGCCGACAAGTTCGGTGGCGCCGCTGCCGCCCAGCTCAAGAAGGCCGAGGAGGCCAAGGCTGCCAAGGCTGCCAAGGCTGCTGAGGCCGAGGCCGCTCGCAAGGCCGCCGCTGAGGCTAAGGCTGCCGAGAAGGCCAAGCGTGCTGCTAAGTTTGCCGAGGAGGCTGCCAAGCAGGCCGCCGAGGCTCCCGCAGAGGCTCCCGTCGAGGAGGCCGCTGCCGAGGCCGAGACCACCGAGGCTGCTGAGTAAATAGCTCGCCGAGGAATCGCTCGCATTCATGGCAAAAGGGCCGTGCATCCAATTGGGTGCGCGGCCCTTTTCTTGTTGGTGCAAACTAACCTGTCCCCATTGCACCAGATTGGTGCGAAAGGGACAGGTTGGTTTGCACCAAATGACAGAGAGACGGCGTTTGCTCAGATAAAACTTGCCAAAATAAACCTGTCCCATTGTGGCAGGTTGGTCATAGTTATTACGTGGCGGTCGAGGTCGACCGTATAGGCCGCGCCTTGTTTGGCTAAAGTACAATCATCTGTGTTTAACTCGCCCGCAGCTGCACGGCGTGGGCGATGGCCAAAAAGGAAAACCACATGGGATTCATGTCAAAGCTGCTGTCCTTTGGATCCGATAAGGACCTTAAGCGCTACTACAAGATCGTCGACCAGATCAACGGTCTTGAGCCCCAGTTTGAGAAGATGACCGAGGAGGAACTCCGCGGCCAGACCGATAAGTTCCGCGAGCGTTACGCCAACGGCGAGTCGCTCGACGACATGCTCCCCGAGGCCTTTGCCACCGTGCGTGAGGCTTCCAAGCGCACCATGGGTATGCGCCACTTTGACGTGCAGCTCATTGGCGCCATGGCACTGCACGAGGGCCACATCGCCGAGATGAAGACCGGCGAAGGTAAGACCCTCGTCTCCACGTTGGCCGGCTATCTCAACGCTATTGCCGGCAAAGGCGTGCACGTCGTTACTGTCAATGATTACCTTGCCAAGCGCGACTCCGAGTGGATGGGCCGCATCTATAAGTACCTGGGCATGACCGTCGGTCTGCTCCAGAACAACATGCCGCTCGAGCTCAAGCGCCCGGCCTACCAGGCCGACGTCACCTATGGCACCAACTCCGAGTTCGGCTTTGATTACCTGCGCGACAACATGGTTACCCGTCCCGAGCAGCGCGTGCAGCGCGGCCACCATTACGCCATCGTCGACGAGGTTGACTCCATCCTGATCGATGAGGCTCGCACCCCGCTGATCATCTCGGGCGCTGGTACCAAGTCCGCCAGTACCTACAAGGACTTCGCGCGTGCCGTGCGTGGCCTTGAGCGCGGCGAGGACGTGTCGCACGATATGCTTACCGCCACCGAGGATGTTGAACCCACGGGCGACTACGTCATGGACGAGGCCAAGCACACCATCGCCGCCACTGAGCGCGGTCTTAAGAAGATCGAGCGCCGCCTGGGTATCGATGACATCTATGCCGATCTCTCCGGCCAGCTGGTCAACCACCTGCAGCAGGCGCTGAAGGCCCAGTACATGTTCCACCGCGACAAGCAGTATGTGGTCACCAACGGCGAGGTCAAGATCGTCGACGAGTTCACCGGCCGCATTATGGAAGGCCGCCGTTACTCCGAGGGCCTGCACCAGGCCATCGAGGCCAAAGAGGGCGTGCTCGTGCGCGAGGAGAACCAGACGCTGGCGACCATCACCCTGCAGAACTACTTCCGCCTGTATGACAAGCTCTCCGGTATGACCGGTACGGCACTCACCGAGGACGCCGAGTTCCGCGAGATCTACAAGCTGCCCGTCGAGGTAATCCCCTCCAACAAGCCCGTGCAGCGCGTGGACCACGAGGACCTGGTCTACCGCACCATTCAGGCTAAGTACAACGCCGTTGCCGACGACGTTGAGCGTCGTCACGCTAAGGGCCAGCCGGTCCTGGTGGGTACCGTCTCCATCGAGAGCTCCGAGAAGCTGTCCGCCGCCCTCACGAAGCGCGGTATCGCGCACGAGGTCCTCAACGCCAAGCACCACGAGCGCGAGGCCCATATCGTTGCCCAGGCTGGTCGCTATGGCGCCGTGACCATCGCTACCAACATGGCCGGCCGCGGTACCGACATCTTGCTGGGCGGTAACCCCGACGAGCTGGTGCGCGAGCGCCTGGAGTACGAGGGCCTGACCATGGAGGACGTAACGCCCGAGCAGCTTGAGCAGTTTAACGCCGAGGCCAAGGAGACTTGCAAGGCCGAGCGCGAGCGTGTTCTTGCCGCCGGCGGCCTGACCGTTATCGGCACCGAGCGCCATGAGTCCCGCCGTATCGACAACCAGCTGCGCGGCCGTTCCGGCCGTCAGGGCGATCCGGGCGAGACCCAGTTCTACCTGTCGCTCGAGGACGATCTGATGCGTCTGTTTGGCGGCGACAAGATGGACCGCGTCTCCAAGATGATGGTCACGGCTGACATGGGCGACGATATGCCCATCCAGCACAAGATCATCTCCAAGGCTGTCGAGAGCGCCCAGCACAAGGTCGAGAGCATCAACTTCTCCATGCGCAAGAGCGTCCTTGAGTACGACGACGTCATGAACAAGCAGCGCCAGGTCATCTACGCTGAGCGCAATAAGATTCTGGACGGCAAGGACCTGACCGACCACATCACCGAGGTCATGCACGACACCGTGTACCGCTGCGTTCAGGAGTTCTGCACCAAGGACAGTCACGATGGCGAGCGCGACCTGGAGGGCCTGCGCAAGTGGGTTGTGGAGCTCACCGGCCACATCGATACGCCGAAGTTCCCCGACGAGGATTATGAGGCTCTGGCTGCCGATGTCCTGGCTTACGTAGAGAAGTGCTACAACATGAAGGCCGAGCGCTTGGGCGAGGACCTGATGCGCGAGCTCAACACCCAGGTCATGCTGCGCGTCATCGATACCCGCTGGATGAACTACCTGCAGGAGATGGACTATCTCAAGACCGGCATCGGCCTGCGCGGCTTTGGCCAGCGCGACCCGCTGGTCGAGTACAAGACCGAGGCCTACGGCGCGTTCCAGATCCTCGTCGACACCATGTACGAGGATTACCTGCGCACGGTTCTGCGCATCGAGATCAAGGCTGCCCCGCGTGCCGTGGAGCACAAGGAGGAGCCCGCGCTCGAGGGTGCGCACTTCTCCGGTCCTGCCGAGGTCGATGGTGACAACGGCGACTCGGTGCTGCGCAAGCAGGCGCAGGTGCAGGCCCGCACGGCTGTCCAGGGTGGTCCGGCTGCCGTCAACAACGGTGGCAAGGTGACCACCTATCGCAAGTCCGAGAGCGACGATCCGTACGTCAACGTGGGCCGCAACGACCCGTGCCCCTGCGGTAGCGGCAAGAAGTTTAAGTACTGCCACGGCAGGAATCGTTAATGGCTGAGGCTTTAGAGGTAACGCCCGCCGAGCTGGACGCGTTTGCGGACCGGCTCGGCGAGGTCGAGTCATATCTCCACTTGGACGAAAAGCGCACGCGCGTGACCGAGCTCGAGGCCAAAAGC
>DXLU01000022.1 GCA_019414565.1 Collinsella sp.
AGTTCCGCACGAGCCGGAGAGCACTTAATGTGCTCTCCGTGCGAGCAGGACTGTAGAGCAGGAAACTTTACCCGCGGACCCCGCCGGGAATAGCAAAAGGGCGACCCCTGTCCGGAGTCGCCCTTGTTGAGCTGCTTATGTGCGGCTGTTACTCGGCGTCGTGGTGGCGGCGGGGCTTGCGGCCTCCGTTGTCGCCGGGACGGCGCGGACGGTCGCTGCGCTCGGAGCGCTCGCGACGCGGACGCTCACGACGCTGGAAGTGCTCGCCGTCGCCCTCGGAGGTACCCTCGGCGCGAGCCGGAGCCTCGGGCTTGTCAAGACGATCGAGCGAGATCTTGCCGCGATCGTCGACCTCAATGACGACGACCTTGACCTCGTCGCCCACGTTAAGGACATCCTCGACCTTCTCCACGCGGCCCTTGGCGACGCGGGAGATGTGCAGCAGGCCGTCCTTGCCGGGCAGCAGGTTGACGAAGGCGCCGAAGGGCTGGATGGAGACCACACGACCGGTGTACTCCTCGCCCGGCTCGGGAACCTTGATGATGAGCTTGATACGCTCGACAGCCTGATCGACGGACTCGCCGGTGCCGCCGACAAAGACGGTGCCGTCCTCCTGGATGTCGACCGAAGCGCCGGTCTCGTCCTGGATGCCGCGGATGACCTTACCGCCGGAACCGATGACGTCGCGAATCTTGTCAGTCGGAACCTGGATGGAGACGATACGCGGAGCGGTGCTGCGCGTGGTGTGGCGCGGCTCGGGGATCACATCGAGCATCTTCTGCAGGATGAAGGCGCGACCCTCCTTGGCCTGCTGCAGGGCGCGGGCCAAGATGTCAAAGGTAAGACCAGTGGCCTTGTTGTCCATCTGCAGAGCGGTAATGCCCTCGGTGGTGCCGGTGACCTTAAAGTCCATGTCGCCCAGGAAGTCCTCGAGACCCTGGATGTCGGACAGGACCACGGTCTTGCCCTCCTCCTGGATCAGACCCATGGCGATACCGGAGACAGGACGCTTAATAGGCACGCCGCCGTCCATAAGGGCGAGTGTGGAGCCGCAGGTCGAAGCCATCGAAGAGGAGCCGTTGGACTCCATGACCTCGGAGACCACGCGGATGGCGTAGGGGAACTCGTTCTCGTCGGGGAGCACCGGAAGCAGGGCGCGCTCGGCCAAGTTGCCGTGACCGATCTCGCGGCGCTTGGGGCTGCCCATGCGGCCGGTCTCGCCGGTGCAGAACGGCGGGAAGTTGTAGTGGTGCATATAGCGCTTGCCCTCGGTGGGCTCGATGGTATCCAGACGCTGTCCCTCGTTAAGCATGCCGAGCGACAGGACGGAGAGCACCTGAGTCTGACCACGCTGGAACAGGCCGGAGCCGTGAACGAGCGGCAGGTAGTTGTCCTTCACCATGATGGGACGAATCTCGTCGGCGGCACGACCGTCGACGCGCTCGCCGGTCTCGACGACCATGGTGCGCATGGCCTTCTTCTCGAGCTTCTTGAGCGCCACGGGGATCTCGCGCTCCCAGGCGGCCTGCTCCTCGTCGGTGAACTCGGCGCGGATGGACTCCTTCAGAGCCTCGACCTTACCGATGCGGGAAAGCTTGTCGGCGTCGCGCAGGGCAGCGGCCATCTCGTCGTAGTGGGCGAAGATGCGCTCCTGGACCTCCTCGATGGGCTGGTCGAGCGGGTACTCCTTCTTAACGATAGCGCCGTTGACCTGCTCCCACTCGGCGACGAACTCGTCCTGAGCCTGGCAAAAGGCAGCGAGGGCCTCCTGACCAAACTTCATAGCGGCGAGCATGTCGTCCTCGGAGATCTCCTCGGCGCCGGCCTCGACCATCGAGATGAAGTCGGCAGAGCCGCCCAGCTCCAGGTCCAGGTCGGAGTTCTCGCGCTCCTCATAGGTGGGGTTGACGATAAACTCGCCGGTCTCCACGTTGCGGCCGATGCGCACGCAGGCAAGCGGGCCCTCGAAGGGCACGCCGCCGAGCGTCATGGCCAGCGAAGCACCCATGACGTTGATGACGTCGAAGGGGTTGACCTGGTCGGCGACGAGCGAGGTGGCGACGATGTGCACCTCGTTGCGGAAGCCGTCCGGGAAGCTCGGGCGAATCGGGCGGTCGATCATGCGTGCGGTGAGCGTGGCCTTCTCGCTGGGACGGCCCTCGCGCTTGAGGTAGCCGCCCGGGATACGGCCGGCGGCGTACATCTTCTCGTTGAAGTCGACGGTCAGCGGGAAGAAGTCGTAATTCTTGCGCTCCTTGGAGACGACCACGGTGTCGAGCATCGTGGTGTCGCCCTGCTTGACCAGACAAGCGCCGGTGGCCTGTTTGGCAAGCTCGCCGGACTCAAAGGTGTAGGTCTTGCCGTACAGCTCAAAGGTCTTGGATACGAGTGTCATTGTTCTCCTTTACCCCACAGGCCCCTTGCCTGCGGGCTTCTCATGTGACGCGGGCCCCCTGCCCCCGCCACGCTTCAGAGCGTGATTGTTCACGCCCTTACACAAAAAGAGCGCCCCGCTGCGCAGGACGCTCTTAGCATGTACAAATCCTTACTGGATGTTGTCGCGGATGCCCAGAGCCTTGATGAGCTCACGGTACTCGACGATGTCGTTCTTCTTGATGTAGGAGAGAAGACGACGACGGCGACCAACGAGCATGAGCAGGCCACGACGGGTGTGGAAGTCCTTCTGGTGGGACTTCATGTGCTCGGTCAGCTCCTTGATGCGCTCGGACAGGATGGCGACCTGAACCTTGGGGTTACCGGTATCGACCGGGGAGTTACCGAACTGGGCGGTAAGCTCCGCCTTGCGCTCTTTGGAAACAGTCATTGTTTCACCTTTCGTTTCGCGTCGCCCGTGGGCGACTCTATTCGCCTCGGACTGGGAAGCCGCCGGTGGAGCGGACATCCAAGGTCGAGGTACCAACAGGTCGGTATGTTACCACAAGCGGCGCGCGCCTGCGCATCATCACCGACCCAACATGAATTCCATCGCACGGAGCCGCTGATCGGTGTGCGTGGCGGCCCAAACATGCGAAAGCCCCAGCAAAAACGCCGCCGTATGCGGGTCGATTTTCTCGGCCATAAGCGCATCGAAGGTCATCGACATGAGGGCGCGCAGCCACGCGACCTCACCGGTCGACACCAGCTCGGCACCCGGAACGCTCGATGCGCACGACCCGCACATGAGACCGCCCGCCTGGGGCGAAAAATACGACAGCATGGGGTCTCCGCACAGCACGCAGGCCGAAAAATCGGGTCGATAGCCAACGTGCGACAGCAGCTTAAAGACATATGCCGCCACAAGTAGGTCCATATGTGCCGTGTCAAGCCCGCTGCCCACCAGGGCAAGCGCTCGCTGCGTTATGGCAAAGGTAAACGGGTCCTCGGCGTCCTCGAACGAGCACACGCGCGCAACCTCGGCGATCGCGCTTGCGGCGCAGGTCGTCTCGTAATCGGGCGCAGCGCCAAGCGGCGCCTCCATAAGCTCGGCCTGAGAAACCACGTCGAGTGACCGTCCATGTGCGAGCAGCATATCGACCGTACAGAACAGCTCGCAGCGCGCAGCCAGGCGTCCGCCGGGTTTGCGGGCGCCCTTTGCCACGGCACGAACCTGCCTCCCCCGCTCGTCAAGCATCGTCAAGATCTGGTCGGTCTCTTTGAGCTTAGTCTTATCGAGCACGAGCACCTTCGTGCGATATGTCCGGGAGCCTGCCATGCGCGCCGGGTGTCCCTAATCCTCGGCGTTGTAGCCAAAGCGGCGAATCTGGGCCTCGTCGTCACGCCAGCCGGCCTTGACCTTCACGTCCAGCTCCAAAAAGACCTGCGTGCCAAAAATGCGCTCAAGATCGCGACGGGCGTCGATGCCGATATGCTTGATCATCTCGCCGCCCTTGCCAATGATGATGCCCTTCTGGCCCTCACGCTCAACGTAAATGGTGGCATGCACGCGCAGCACCTTCTTGGTCTGCTCGAGTGCATCGCAGATCACGCCCACGGAGTGCGGAATCTCATCACGGGTGCGGCGCAAGACCTTCTCGCGCACAAACTCGGCAACGAGCGTCTCATCGGAAGCGTCGGTACCCATGTCCTCGGGGAACCAACGCGGACCCTCGGGCAAAAAGTGCGCAACGGTCTCGATGAAGGCATCGACGTTAAAGTTCTTGACCGACGACGTCACGATCTCGTCGTCATATTCCATAAGCTCGTGGGCGGCCTTAAGCTGCTCCATGACCTGTGCGGGGTCGGCTTCATCGGCCTTGGTGAGCACCAGGACCTTCTTGGAACGGGCATTCTTGACACGCTCGGCAACCCAGGCGTCTCCCCTGCCGATCGGTTTGGTGGCATCAATCAAAAACGCGACAACATCGACATCGTTCAGCTCGAACAGCGCGCTCTTGTTGAGCTCGGATCCCAGGCCATCCTTGGGCTTGTGAATACCCGGGGTATCGACAAAGACCAGCTGGTAGCCGGGGCGGTTGACGACGGCGCGCATACGGCGGCGGGTCGTCTGGGCCACCGGCGAGGTGATGGCGACCTTTTTGCCATAGCAGGCGTTGAGCAGCGTTGACTTACCGGCGTTGGGGCGGCCGACCAAGGCCACGAAGCCACTGCGGAAACCGGGCTCAACGTCGCCAAAGCCCGCGAGGCTGTCGTCCTCATCGCACAGGGCGTCGAGCTCCTCGTCGCTCATGCCCTCAAACGGGTCGAACTCCTCGACTTCCTCATAGGCCTCTGTCGCTTCGGCATCCACCGCATCCAGGGACTCGTCGTCAAGAGTTTCATCGATAGGCTGCATGTTGTCGGACATGAAAATCCCTTTCTAAATAAAGTCGAGCGCGTGGGCAAATACCAGCAATCCCACAATCGCGGCGGTGATGGAAAGTACGTATACGGAGGCGGCGGCGATATCCTTCGCACGCTTTGCCAGAGGATGGATCTCCTGGGTCGCCAGGTCGACGATCGCCTCCATGGCGGTATTGCACAGCTCGCCGTGAATCACCAAGCCACAGCAGATGATAACTGTGGCCCACTCGGCAATGTCGAGCCCCACGATGCAGCCGGCAACGACGGTGCAAACGCCCGCCGCGAGCATAACCTTAATGTTGCGCTCGGTCTTGACGGCGGTGACGAAGCCCTCCATGGCGTAGGAGAAGGACTTTAAGAAGGACGGATGGTCCTTGTTCGATCCGGGAATCATAGACGGCTCCTAGTCATGGGCGTGGTTGGTGATGGGACCGACGTGGACCAGCTTGGGGTCCTCGCCGCGCTCGAGCGCCAGATCGCGCAAGATAGCGTCCTCGCGGGCCTCCATGACCTCGGCCTCGTCGTCCTCAATGTGGTCATACCCCAGCAGATGCAGCATGCCATGCACGAGCATCAGGCGGCACTCGTCGGCAGGGCTATTGCCAAAGCCGGGGGCCTGACGGGCAATGACCTGCGGGGCCAGGATGATATCGCCGAGCTCGAGCGTCTCGTCGGCGGGAATATCCTCGTCAAAGGCCGAGTCGCATTCAAACGAGAGAACATCGGTGGTACGGTCGATACCGCGCCACTCGTGGTTGAGCACGTGCATCTCGTCCTCATCGACATACGAAAGGGAAATCTCGACTTCACGCTCAACGCCCTCGGCGGCAAGCACGACCTCGCAGATGTGCTCTACCTCCTGCGCATCGAGCAGCGTATCGAGCTCGGCATCGTTGCTGATCAATACACTCAACGGGACTCCTTTCGGTCGTGTACGCGCTTCTCGCGCACATCATCATAAGCATCGTATGCCTCGACGATACGCCCCACCAAGGCATGGCGCACCACGTCGGCACGCTCGAGGTGAGAAAATGCGACATCGTCGACACGGCCCAAAATCCACTCGACGTCGGCAAGACCGCCGCGACGACCCACCAGGTCGCGCTGACTCAGGTCGCCGGTAATCACAAACTTGGAGTTAAAGCCCAGGCGCGTCAGGAACATCTTCATCTGCTCGGGCGTGGTATTTTGCGCCTCGTCGAGCACCACGAAGGCATCGCTCAGCGTGCGGCCGCGCATGTAGGCAAGCGGGGCGATCTCGATCACGCCGCGCTCCATGAGCTCATCGGTGCGTTCGCGATCCATCATGTCAAAAAGGGCGTCGTAGAGCGGACGCATGTAGGGGTCGATCTTTTCCTCGAGGGTACCGGGCAAAAAGCCCAGGTTCTCCCCCGCCTCGACAACCGGACGCGTCAAGACCAGACGACCCACCTCATGACGCTTGAGCGCGGCAACGGCGAGCGCCATGGCCAGATAGGTCTTACCAGTACCGGCAGGACCCAGGCCAAACGTGATGGTATGCGAGCGGATGGCATCCACGTAGCGCTTTTGGCCGAGCGTTTTGGGGCGAATGGCGCGACCGCGATACGAAAGCAGCACATCATCGCGAAGCGACGTAGCCTCGTGCTCACCGTCGCGCAAGACGGCCAGGCAGCGAGAGACATCGTCGGCAGAAAGTGTGCGTCCGGCAGCCGCTTCGCGAAAAGCATGCTCGAAAAAGCGCGCTACGAGCTCGACCTCGTCAGGGTCACCGCTCACGGCGATACTGTCGCCACGGGCGACCACGTGGGCACGAACCAAACTCTCAAGCGCACGAAGAACGCCGTCGCCGGCGCCCAAAACGCGCGAAGGGTCAATACCCTCGGGAACGGTAAGTCTAATCTTCGAGGCTTCCATGAACCTCCCTGCGTGCATGGACCAAGCCGGAATCATCGACTCCGATGATAGCAACATCGAGCAGGCACGGGGCTGTGAGTCCACGGGTATCGTCAAGACGGGCATGATGGAACGAACTGAGCGTCAGGTTGTCGCCATACTCGAGTACGGCACGCTCGACGGTTCCAACGCGACGGCGAGCGTCGGCAATGGCGAGTTCCTGCGCCGCGGCCCTCATGCGGCGGCTACGCTCGGCCATAACCTCGGGCGGCACCTGGTCGGGCATATCGGCAGCAAGGGTACCGGGACGCTTGCTGTAGCGGAACACGTGCATACGCGAAAAGCCCACGCGGCGGCACAGCGCCAGCGACTCCTCAAACTCCTCGTCCGTCTCACCGGGAAAACCGACGATGACATCGCACGAAAGGGACACCTGAGGCAAGTTGGCGCGAATCATGCGCACCGTTTCCTCGAAGGCCTCGGCGCTATAGGGACGGCCCATGCGACGCAGTGTCCTGGTGCAGCCGGACTGCACTGGCAGGTGCAAAAACGGGGCGATGCGCTTCGGATAGCGCGCCATGACCTTAAGCAGGGACTCGGAGATATCCATGGGCTCGACCGAGGAAATGCGCACATGCGGAATGGACGTGCGCTCCATAATCGCCTCGAGCAGCTCATCGATCTCGACGTGTTCGTCAGTCGCGCTCTTGCCATCGTAGGCGCCCAGGTTCACACCCGTCAGCACCACCTCGGGCACGCCGGCCTCCTGTGCCTCGCGAACTTGCTCGAGCACGGACTCGACCGGCACGGAGCGCTCGGGGCCGCGGGCCTTCCACACAATGCAATAGGTGCAACGATGGTTGCAGCCGTCCTGGATCTTCACGCCCAGACGCGAGCGACCGAGCGCGTCGACAACCTCGCCGTCACTGCAGGCGGGAACGTCATCGGACTCAACGCCCAGCACCTCACAGACGCGTTCGGCGACATCGATCTTGGACGGCTCGGCGATCACGCGGTCCGAAAGCTCCAGCAGCTCCTCGGGATGCAGATTGACCACGCATCCGGTCACGACCACATAGGGCTCGTTTGGATAGGCCAGCGCATGGCGAACGGCCTTACGGGTCTTGGCCTCGGCCTCGCCCGTAACGGCACAGGTGTTAATGACGATCAGCTCAGCATCCTGAGGCTCCACCATCGCAAAGCCCAGGCGCATAAGATCGGCAGTGATACGGTCGGACTCAACCCGGTTGACACGGCAGCCGAGGTTGACGACAGAGATATGAGGTGCGAGCACGCGGGCTCCTTAATCGAGGATGTCGTCGAGAGCGCTCTTGATGCGATCAGTTACCGACTTCTTACCGGAAGCGACGTCATCGCCCATCTCGTCGGCAAAGGCGCGAAGCAGCTCGCGCTGCTTGTTGGAGAGATTGGTGGGGACGACCACGCGTAGCTGCACGACCAGGCGGCCACGCGAACCGCCACCGCCGATACGCGGCATGCCGTAATTGTTGGCGCTCACGGTGTCACCGTACTGTGTGCCGGCGGGGACGCACAGCTTGACGACCTCGTCAGGCATAATGCCCTCGACCTCGATCTCGCAGCCGAGCGCAGCCTGTGCAATCGAGATATCGCTCACGAGGTAGAGGTCGTCACCGTTACGCTTAAAACGCTCGTGGTCGGCGACACGCACGTTGACGATCAGGTCGCCCGAGGGCTCGCCACGAAGGCCAGCCTCGCCAAAGCCGCTCACGCGCAGCTGGCGACCGGTCGAAACGCCGGCGGGGATATCGATGTCGATCTTTTCGTGCGAAGGCGTGCGGCCCTGACCGTCACAGGTCTCGCAGGGATGGTCGATGACCGTGCCCTCGCCGTGGCAGTCGGGGCAAGGCGAAGAGGACTGAACCTGGCCCAGGAACGAACGCTGGACCGTCGTGACATAGCCCGTACCGTGGCAGCGGCTGCACTGCTTTTCCTGTGCACCCTCGGCCCTACCGGTGCCGTTGCAATCCTCGCAAGGAGCAAGGCGGTCATAGCTGATCGTCTTTTTGCAACCGAGTGCCGCCTCCTCAAGGGTCACCGAAAGGGAGATGGCCATATCGCGGCCGCGACGACGCTCACGGCGATTTCGGGCGCCACCGCCGGCACCGCCGCCAAAGAACGACGAGAACAAGTCGTCCATGCCCATGCCACCAAAGATATCGTTGATATCGACGTAGCCCGAACCACCAGGGCCGTCGGCAGTGCCGTAACGGTCGTAGTTAGCACGCTTCTGCTCGTCGGAAAGAACGGAATAAGCCTCATTGAGCTCTTTGAACTTGGCCTCGGCCTCGGGGTCGTCCGAAACGTCCGGGTGTACGGTACGGGCCTTCTTTAGAAACGCGCGCTTAATCGTCCGCGCGTCGGCATCCTTGTCGACGCCAAGTACCTCGTAGTAATCCCTATTTTCCGACACGACCGAATCCTTCCGACTTTCATTATTGTCACAGTGCGTCCTATACCCAAGCTGGGCCGGCCGCAAACAGAGGGCTAGATGTTATTGCATTCCGTAAGGCGAAAGCATGGCACGCTGCGAGCAGCTCGCAAACCAAACCGACACGAGCGCAAACATAAATCCGTTGGCAAAACCATTGGCAAACTGCATCGCGCCGCGCTTCCACCACAGCAGGCTGCGATGCAGTACGCCGTCCGAGAGCACCATGAACAGGCCCATGGCAAACGGAATAAAGCACATCACGGCAAAGGCCGAGAACACACCCGAGATGGCCGACAGCACCAAAAACGGCGCCACAATGCCCATCAGGTAAAAACCGGTACGAGCCTTGCCTTCCAGGCGCTCGGCCTCAACATGGGCGCGGCCGACCAGATCGCCACCCGAGGCACCGTTGGTGCCGGCGTGACCCATACCGCTAATACGGACCTCGTCGCCATCGTGCGTACCGGCAGGAAACTCAATCGTCTGCTCGGAGGTCACACGGACACGGCCGCTGCCGCCGCAATCGGGGCAGGGGTCGGCGACGACCTTACCGGAACCGCCGCACTCGGGGCAGACCGACTGAAACGTGCCGGCACCGAACAGGAAGGACAGGTCGACATCGATGTGGCCGCGACCACCGCAGCTCGGACAGGTATGTGCATGCTCGGACGAAACAGAACCCGAGCCGCCACAGTGGCCACAGGTATCGAAGCGCGTATAGCGGACGGTCTTGCGGGCACCGCCCTTGGCCTCCTTGGCGTCGAGCTTGATATCGACGACCACGTTGGCGCCGTTCTCGGGATTATAGGCAGCCTGGCTGCGACGCTGCTGGCCCCAGGCGCCACCAAAGGGAAAGCCGCCCTCAAAGGGATTGCCATAGCCTGCGCCGCCGGCGTAGCCGCCGCCATAGGGCGAAGCCGTAGGAGCGCCGGCGAAGGGGTTGCCCGAGCGCATGGCGTCGTAGCGCGCACGCTTCTGCTCGTCCGAAAGCACGGCGTAGGCCTCGGAAACCTCTTTAAACTTTTCCTCGGCATCAGGTTCTTTGTTGACGTCCGGATGGAGCTTGCGGGCCTTTTGCTGGAAGGCCTTCTGTATATCACGCGAGGTGGCGTCCTTGGAGACACCCAAAATCTCGTAGTAATCTTTTTCGTTCATCGTCGCCATGCGCGGCAACCTCCTGCTCACAGCAGCGTATATATTGCGGTAATTCTACCCGAGCGGCCTAAGCTAGACCCCAAAACAGCTCGAACAGCACATTTCCATCGAGCCAGCCCAAGTGGGTGGGCGCTAAACGGGCGTGGGCACGACCTGCGATAACGTCTTTCGAGGCGACGCACCCCACATGCCCCTCGACATGGTCGGGCACCCAAGTGGCAAGGCCCAACTCGAGCGCACGGTCACAGGCCGCCGCCAGCTCGTCTGCAGCGATCACGCTTGCCGAGCGAACCAACAGATCGGAACCAATGCCACGCGTCATGCGGCAGGCGAGCATCAAATCCTCGGCCGCGGCCTCGCGCCGCGACAGATACTCGGCATCAAACGTCGTCGCGGCATCGTCGCATTGCACCAAGCGCACGCGATATGCATCGCCGCGAGCGGGCACGTCGGGAAACAGCCCGGCCAAACGATCGAAATCCTCGGCGTCGAGCATACCGGCGGCAGAGCGACCCAAGCCCAGATAGCCCTGTCCGGTCCAATAGGCAATGTTGTGGGCACACTCATGGCCGTCGAGCGCGTAGCTTGCCACCTCATACGGGTGATAGCCCGCCGCACCCAGGCACTCACGTGCCGTGTCCATGCATGCAGCCTGAAAATCCTCGTCGGGCTCGAGCGACTCGTCGCGACACGCCATGCGGTAGAGCGGCGTACCCTCCTCGAGCGTGAGCGGGTACACCGACACATGATGCGCCGCCGCCAACACGCCATCGAGCGTGCGCTGCCAGCTTACGGCGGTCTGCCCGGGAAGTCCGCACATCAGGTCACACGACACATCGAGCCCAGCGTCCTTAACCGTCGTGATGGCAGCGAGCGCCCGATCGGCATCGTGAATGCGGCCGATGGCGGTAAGTTCGGCGTTATCGAGCGTTTGCACGCCCAGAGAGACGCGTGTGACACCAACCTTGGCGAGCGCAGTGGCAAGCTCGGCGGTCAGCGACTCAGGATTGGCCTCGCAGGTAAACTCAACGGGCTTGCACCACGCAGAGATACGCCGGGCGAGCACTACCAGACGCTCCCCCGCCAGCGACGGCGTGCCGCCGCCAACATAGACGGTGCGGATCTGTGCAAGCGCGCCTGCGTCGCCGAAGGCATCGAGGCGCGCATACAGCTGTTCAAAATAGGCATCGAGCGCAGCGCTCAGGTCGCACGAAGCAAAACTACGCGAGTCAAAGTCGCAGTACCGGCACTTTTGGGCGCAAAACGGCACATGCACATACAGCGCGGTAACGGCCACCGTTAGGCCTCCAGCGGATGAGCGGGCACCGACTCGCCGGCGGCAAGTGCGGCCTCGCAGGCCACCACATCGCGCTCGATATCATCGACCAATGCCATGAACTCCTCGTATGTGGAGCAGCGCACCACCTGGGCGCGCCAGGCCGCAGCGTGGGGCATCCCCTTTAGATACCAGCTTGCGTACGTACGAGCTCGTGACATGAGCGGCAACAGCTCGTGCGTGAGCGTCAGGTGCTCGCGCAGGGCATCCAGACGCTCGACCGAGCTACGCACCGGCACCGGCATGGCGTCCAGCGCAAGGGCGCGGGCATCGCCGAACACCCAGGGGTTGCCATAGATACCGCGCGCGATGAACACAGCACTGGCACCCGAGCTTTGCAGATGCTCCGCCGCGTCCTCGGCCGAGAACACATCGCCCGAACCGATAACGGGAATCTCGACGGCGTCGGCCACCTCATCGACGACCGACCAATCGGCCTGGCCCGTATAGAGCTGCGTGGCACAGCGACCATGTACCGCCACCGCAGCTGCCCCTGCACCCTCGAGCATCTGGGCAAATGTCGCGGCATTGCGGTCCTCGGCATAAAAGCCTTTGCGAATCTTAACGGTCACGGGCACATGCGCCGCGCCCACCGCCGCCTCGACGATCTGCTCGGCCAGGTCGGGCGTGCGCATAAGCGCCGAGCCCTCGCCCTTGGTAACGACCTTGCGGGCGGGACACGCCATATTGATATCAATGAGCGACAGGCGATCGCCCACGCGCTCCTCGACGGCAGCGACGGCACTCGCAAACTGATCGGGCTTGGAACCAAAGAGCTGCACGCAGATCTGCTGCTCCTCATCGGCCGGCTGTACCAGGCGCCAGGTCTTATTGCTGGCATAGGCAAGGCCCGCCACGCTCACCATCTCGCTATAGGCAAGATGGGCACCGCGGCGGCGGCACATGATGCGATAGGCGGGATCGGTCACGCCGGCCATGGGGGCCATAAGGAACGGCTGCTCGGTATAAGCACCCAGCAGCCGCGTACTGTATTCAGAAAGCGCCATGGGACCTACTCGTCCACCTTGAGGATCGCCATAAAGGCCTCCTGCGGGACCTCGACCGAACCGATGGCCTTCATGCGCTTCTTGCCCTCTTTCTGCTTCTCAAGCAGCTTGCGCTTACGCGAGATATCGCCGCCGTAACACTTAGCCAGCACGTCCTTGCGGCGCGCCTTGACGGTAGAGCGGGCGATGATCTTGTTGCCGATGGCGCCCTGAATAGGCACCTCGAACAGCTGACGCGGGATGATTTCCTTGAGCTTGTCACACAGGCCGCGGGCCAGGCCATAGGCTTTGTCCTTGTGCACAATAAACGAAAGCGCGTCCACCTCATCGCCCGAAAGCAGGATATCGAGCTTGACGAGCTCGGAGGGACGGTACTCGTTGAACTCGTAGTCGAGCGAGGCATAGCCCTTGGTACGGCTCTTGAGCTGGTCAAAGAAGTCCAGGATGAGCTCGGCGAGCGGCATATCAAAGCGCATCTCGACCGATTTGCTTGTGAGATGGATCATGTCGGTCGTAATGCCGCGGTGCTCGATAGCGAGCTGCATGACGGCGCCCGTATACTCGGGCGGGCAGATAATCTTGGCCTTGAGGTAGGGCTCCTCGATGCGCTCGATGCGCGTAGCCTCGGGCAGATCCTGCGGGCTGCGAACATCAATCATCTCGCCGTCGGTCTTATAGACGTGATAGTCCACCGAAGGGCTCGTAGCAATGAGGTCAAGGTTGAACTCGCGCTCCAGGCGCTCCTTGACGACTTCCATATGCAGCAGGCCTAAGAAGCCCACGCGGAAGCCAAAGCCGAGCGCCACCGAGGTCTCGGGCTCCCACACCAACGACGGGTCGTTGACATGCAGCTTATCGAGAGCGTCGCGCAGATTCTCGTAATCCTTGTTGTCAATTGGGAACAGGCCCGTGTAGACCATGGGCTTGGCCTCGCGGTAGCCGGGAAGCGGCTCGGGACAAGGATTCGACGCCCAGGTAAGGGTGTCGCCCACGTGCACGGCCTCGGGATCCTTCAGACCCGTGACCACGTAGCCCACCTCGCCGACCGTCAGTGCTTCGACCGGTGTCTCGGCAGGACGCTTGACGCCCACGCCATCGACCAAAAAGTCGCCCTCGGCCTGCATCATGCGCAGGGTATCGCCCTTTTTAATGGAACCGTCAAAGACGCGGACCGTGGCAACGACGCCGCGGTACTCATCGAAGTACGAATCCAGAATAAGTGCCTTGAGCGGCGCGTTCGCATCGCCCTTGGGCGGTGAGATCAAAAAGACAATGGACTCCAGCAAATCGTGAATGCCCTCGCCCGTCTTGCCCGATACGCATACGGCATCGTCGGCAGGAATCGCCAGGTCATCCTCGATCTCGGTCTTAACCTCGTCGGGGTGTGCAGAGGGAAGGTCAATCTTGTTGATGGCGGGCACGATATCCAGGTTGGCGTTCATGGCGAGCGTCGCGTTAGAGACGGTCTGTGCCTCGACACCCTGCGTGGCGTCGACGACGAGCACCGCGCCCTCGCAGGCGGCCAGCGAACGCGAGACCTCATAGGTAAAGTCCACGTGGCCCGGTGTATCGATCAGGTTGAACTGATACGTCTCGCCATCGTCGGCGTCATAGGAAACGCGAACGGCATTGGACTTGATCGTGATGCCGCGCTCGCGCTCGATATCCATGGTGTCGAGCAGCTGCGACTCCATGTCGCGCTCATCGACGGTATGGGTGAGCTCGAGGATGCGGTCACTGATCGTTGACTTGCCATGGTCGATATGCGCAACGATCGAGAAGTTGCGGATGTGGGAAATGTCAATTGAAGTATTCATGCGGACTATCTTACCCGAGCGGTACAAAAAATGGAGCCTGTTCCATAAAACAGGCTCCATTTATGCGCGTAATCTGTGTGGTGTGAAATTTACAACTTAAGCGTTGATGCTGTTCACGAGCTTGGCAAGGCCGGACTTGCGGTTAGAAGCCTGGTTCTTGTGGATGACATGCTTGGCGGCAGCCATGTCGAGACGCTTGGTGACGGTCTTGAGGGCAGCCTGGGCCTTCTCGGCGTCGCCCTCGGCGACGGCGGACTGGACGTGCTTGGTCAGCGTCTTGAGCTCGGACTTGACAGCCTTGTTACGCATGCGAGCTGCCTCATTGGTGCGGATACGCTTCTTCTGAGACTTAATGTTTGCCACTTCTGGAGTTCCTTTCGAGTTCCTTGCAAAAAATGTATGACACCTCTGAGACACGGTGAGGTCATGCAAGCGCCTACTATAGCACGCTCCCCCTCAAAGGGATAGAACGAATTTGTCAAATAGGCAGGTATCATCACGATTTTCTCAAGATGTTCGTAATCCAGAGCAAAAGCGCAGTCTCCGAATCGGCCGAACCCTTGAGCGCGAGCTCCACATCGACGGCGCCCTCGAGCGCGGCAACGAGCTCGGTCATCGAAAAGCGACGTGCCCAGGTAAGGTGATTCTTGACCTGCCAGGCCTGAAGCTTGAGCGTCGCGGCGAGCTCACGGCCCTGCCCACGCCCATCGAGCGCCTTGGCGACGATCAGCTCACGGATGCGACCGCATAGCAGCGTGTAGGTCCACACATAGCTCTTAGAGGGCAGAAGCTTAAACAGCTCGAGCGAACGCCGCATATCGCGAGCCGAGACGGCGTTGAGGAAGTCCCAGGGCTGAACCTCGGCCGTACGCACAATCCAACGCTCCACGTCGGCAAGCTCAATCTGGGGCGCCTCGACCATCTGGGCGAGCTTTGCCAGATCGTTATCGAGCATGCGCGTGTTTTCGCCCGAACGCGAGACGAGCTCCTCGGCAGCAGCCGTCGAGATGGACTTACCGTGCTGCGTCGCCATCTGCTGAACGCGGCGCGGCAGTTCCCAGCGCTTGGTACCCGAGCAATCGACGATAGCCTTCTTGTCGATCTTGGCGATTGCCTTATACAGGCGCGTATTCTTGGCAAGTGAGTCGGCGATAATGAGACAGACCGTCGCAGGGCTGGGACTTGCGAGGTACTCGACGAGCGGTTCCGAGACCGCCTTGGCAAGCTTGGAGCAGCCGTCGAGGATCACCAGGCGAAACTCGCTACCCATGGGAAAGGTATTGAGCGAGCCGATGATCGACTCAATATCGGGATCTTTCGTCATGTCGCGTTCATCGAGGTTGAACTCAACCATACCCGACTTTTCCAAGCGAGCTTTCATACGCGAGACGGCGTGGTCGCGCTTGACCCCATCGGTACCGACGATCAGATATGCCGGCAGCAGACCGGTTTCGGACATTGCGCTCCCCTCTCGCACACTCGAATTCGTACCGTGCCATTTTAGCCCAGGGGTTGGTCCCGCGCCAACGACGGCATCACGGTCGCTGGCATCGCATGGCAAAGCCCTTCGCGGTCGGCGTGACGGTAATGTCGCCGTGTTCGATGGTGCATGCGAACGCACCACCCGCTTCCTTAACTGCATCGATGCAGGCATCCGACGGATGGCCGTAACGATTCCCCTCGCCGGCGCTCGCGATAGAGAACTCGGGCTTAAGTGTGCCCAGCAGGTCTGTGTCGACGGAAACTTTTGAGCCATGATGCCCCAGCTTGAGCACATCGATATCTCCCACCTCCTGTACAAACTCGCGCTCCTGATCGAGCTCGGCGTCACCAGTAAGGAGCACGCGCAGGCTCTTACCTTCCTGAGCGTAGGAGAGCAGCAAAACAAGAGAGTCCTCATTGCCCTCGCCATCCACCGTGTCAAACGGCCACATCACACGAGCCCGAAATGCGCCGATATCGACCGTGTCTCCGCGAGCCACCTGCCGATACGTTACACCCGGGCGATTCAGGACCTCAGTAGGCGCGCCGTCAAGTGCATCGGCCGCGACCGCAATGGTTCCAACCGAAAAACGATCGAGTACGTCGGGAAGACCGCCCCAATGGTCTTCATCCCAATGCGTCACGAAGACGGCGTCGATATGGTGGACGTTATTGCGAACCAACGCCGACACCACGCGGTCATCGAGCCCACAGTCGACGAGTGCCACGGCGCCACCCTGACGAACCAAAATCGCATCGGCCTGGCCAACATCGAGGACCGTTACCGAAGGCGGCGCACATCGATCCCAATAGACATACGGAACACCCGCTGCGAGCATTAAACACAGCAGCCCCGCTGCCATGCTCCGCGCGCGGGGGCGTGGCCACCAGACCAAGAGGGCCACCAGCGCGAACGGCACCACATATACCAAGGGCGTATCGGGCGGCACGCTTACGGATGCGCCCGGAACGGAAGCAAAGAGCTGTTCAAAGAACAGCGCACAGCGGGCGACAATCATGGGCATCACGAGCGCCCCGTGACGCAGCAGCGGCACAAGCGAGCAGGGCACCAGCACAACCGATACAGCGAGCAGCACGCTTATCACCGGACCGATCACGGCATTTGCAAGTGGGGCAATGAGCGAAAACGTCTCAAATGCGGGAATCGTAACGGGAAGTGTCGCCAGCTGCGAGCACAGCGTGACAGACAAAACGCTGGCGACACCCGATGGCATGCCCAGCTCGCCCAAGGCGTAGGTGGCGTAGGGGCAAAAACAAAGGATGGCAAAAACACTGACGCACGAAAGCTGAAAACCCATTTCGAACAATACCGTCGGACGCAGCAACACAAAGATTGCCATGGTGACGAACAGAGCCGAGAGGCCATGCCGACGACGTCCGGCGCTGTTGGCGACAAGCGTCGCCGCCACCATGCAGCACGCGCGCACGGCCGAGGGAGAAGCGCCCGTAAAAACGGCATAGGCAGCGAGGGCCAGCACCAACAGCCCCCGCTGCAGCCCACGAGAGAGGCGTGTCTTTTGCAGGGCGCTCTCAATCACAAACCCCACGATGGCAAGATGACTACCCGAGACAGCGATAAGATGTGCGGTGCCCGTTACCGAAAACCAATCGCCCGCCGGCTGGGCACGCAGCTCGGCCGAGCGTCCGCAGACAACGCCGGCAATGAGCGAGCGCGCTGGATCGGTCGCGGGCGCGATAACGGCAAGGAGCTCGTTTCGAAGCCAAGACAACGGGCCTGGAGGGCCCTCGTCGATCGATACCAACCGGACGACTTTAACCTTTCGAAGCTCGCCCCGAAGCACGCGTGAGCGCCCATACGCATCATTCTCAAAGCGCGAAATTCGACCGATAGCACGTACATGCGAACCGGCGCCAAGCTCACGATCACACGACAGCCGTACCTGACCCAAACGCTTTTCGCCCGCATGCGCATCACAGGTATAGGAGTACGCACCGTCATTGATGGACGGGTCGCCGTACACAACAAACTCGAGACTGCTCGCAGCCCGATTATCCAACGCCCTCGAAGCGCGCAGCGCCCCTATCGCCCAACCCGCGGACACGACCGCTCCCGCCACGAGGCCGAGGGCCGCGGCATACAGCCATCGCCTCCACCGCACAAGGCGCATGCAGGACCGAGCCAATACGATGCACCCTGCTGCCGCAACGGGAATGGCCATAAGCAATGTGACGGGCGCCGCCCGCTCTCCCAGCAGCGCATCGGCCGCCATGTTAAGCACTAACCCACAGCTCGCACACAAGCCGGCACAAAGGGCTATCGTCCACGGCATCAACGGGCGCGGTGGCATCACATGCTCGCGCTCGGTCGCACTCATACGCAGATGCAATCTTTAATTCTGGCGAGTTTCTTCTCACCGATCCCCGATACGCGCATAAGGTCATCGACCGAGACAAAGGCCCCGTTTTGCGTCCGTTCGTCGATAATTGACTGGGCCATAGAAGGCCCGATGCCCGAAAGCGTCTGCAGCTCCGCCGCACTTGCCGTATTGATATTCACAAGTCCCGACGAAGACCCTGTACCAGGGGTCGTGGAAGCGCCGCTTTCGGCGCCGCCGACGGTCACAGCCGTTTGTTGCTCCCCTACCGTCGGCACATAGATCTTTTGACCATCGGTGATCTTGGACGCACGGTTAAGACCCGTCACATCCGCCTCGGCCGTAAGCCCTCCGGCGGCATCAATCGCCTGGGACACCCGTGCCCCATCTTTAAGCCGGTACACGCCAGGCTTCACAACGGCGCCATCAACATCGACGTACACCTCGGCAGCAGAGGAGCTCTTGGCAGACGGCTCATCGGCATCGTCAGGAGAGGCATCCCCGGCCCCGCGCACATCCGAGGCGCTCGCCTCATCACTACGCTCAAACGATACGTCGCTGGAGTGACCAACAAAACCTGCCATCGCCAAGCCGCTCGCGGCGGCAATGACAACCAGGATCGCCACGACCATCGCCTTATGGCCGAGCAGCTTTTCTGCCCAGCGGTCCATCCGTTTAACCCGTTCGTGTTGCTCGCGCTGCGCCATAGCAAACACCTCCCAACACCATCGTGTCAGGAAACGAACGCCGCAGCCTCCGCACGCCCACACTAGTTTTCGCGGTCAAACCAAAAGCTGACCAAAACCTTGCGAAAAAATGTCCATGTATTCAGACACACGTCGACAGATGAACCGTTTATCGCCAAAAGCCCAGATACAAAAAGACCGACGATGCAAATGCACCGCCGGTCTATACACAACATTATTCGTGATCTTGGTAAATCTCACGCGGAGCGAGCTCCGAATGTTTGCGTTTTAAGGTCTTAGGGGCCTTATACGTGTTGCTCTCGAAGTCGATATACTCGGTCTGTTTGAGCAAACGCTCAATCATCTCCTCGTGATCGAACAGCTCCCATGCCTCATGCACGGCATCGAGCTTGGCATGCGTCTCGGGACGACGCGGCATAAACAGCGTGCAGCAATCGGGAGCCGCCTCGGTCGAGATATCGAAGGTACCGATTTCCTCAGCGCGTGCGATGATCTCCTGCTTGTCCGAACCGATCAACGGACGGAACACGGGGATCTTCACGGCCTCGTTGACGGCCATGATGTTCTCGAGCGTCTGGGAGGCAACCTGACCGAGCGATTCGCCGGTCACGATAGCCTTGGCGCCCTCGATATGCGCGATGCGCTCGGCAACCGAATACATGATGCGACGGTACATGATCACGCGCAGGTTGCTGGGGCAGGTAACCGAAATCTCGCGCTGGCAGTCGCCAAACGGGACTACGTACAGGCGACCGATCTGGACACCCGGCTCAAGCGCACGGATGATGTCCTGCACCAAATACTCGCTCGTATCCGGCGTCTGCGGACGGCCGGAAAAATGTACCGGCACGCACACCGCGCCGCGGCGCGCGAGCATCCAGGTCGCCACCGGAGAATCGATGCCCGAGGAAAGCAGCGTCACGACCTTGCCGGCAGAACCCACCGGCAGACCGCCCACGCCGCGCTCGGAGCGCGCATAAACGTAGACGCTACCCTGTACCACCAGCACGTGCACCATCGCGTCGGGATCGTGCATCTGGACCTTTTTATCGGGAAACGCCTCGCACAGTACCTCGCCAACTTGTCGATTGATATCAATCGAGGTGAGCTCATAGTCGGTGTTAGAGCGCTTGGCATGCACCTTAAACGACTCGAAGGGACCAAATTCGCGCAGCGCCTTCACGGCGGCGGCGCAGTACTCCTGCGGGTCGCGGTTGGTGTGGTACGCCAGGGACACGCGGGCAACGCCGGGGACGGTGCGAATGACGCGCGCCGCCTCGTCGGCCTGATGCTCGTTAAAGGTCACGAGGATATAACCGGAAATTCGAGACACGGCATTCACGGAAAAGGCGGCCAAGGCCGCCTTGATGTTATCCATGAGGATATGCTCAAAATGTGCGCGGTTCTTGCCCTTCAGTCCAACCTCGTGATAGTGGACCAGGCAGACGCGGGCTGCCATTTAGGCTTCAGCAACCTTGTGGCCGAGCGCCTTCTCATAACGGGCCTCGTCGTAGGAGATATCGCCGTCGACGATCTCGTCCATAGCCATCGAGATGGTATCGGCACCGGAGAGTGCAATGGTGATGTCGTCGACATCCTGAACGGCGAGCACGCGGTTGTGCTGGCCACGCAGCATGCTGTTAATGTCGCAGGCGCGCTTGGAGGCAAGCGAGGCGAGCAGGAAGCGGTTGTGATCGGTCTTCTCCAGAAGATCGTCAATGCAAGGCTTTACAACGGACACGGACCTCAGATCCTTTCATGCATATCGAGAACGCGAACGAGCTCATCGGTCGCGCGGTCGAGATCGTCATTAACCACGACGTCGTCGTAGCGGTCGGCAAGGGCAAGCTCATGGGCGGCGTTTGCCATACGCAGCTCGATCGTCTCGGGCGTCTCGGTACCGCGACCGACCAGACGCTCGCGGAGCACCTCGAGCGAAGGCGGCTTGATAAAAATCAGCACGGCCTCGGGGAAACGCTCCTTGACCTGCAAGGCACCCTGGACATCGATCTCCAAGATTAGAGACGAACCAGAGGCAAGCTTGGATGTGACCTCGCTCACCAAGGTGCCGTAGCAGTTACCGTGGACCTCGGCCCACTCAACAAACTCGCCGTTTGCCACGCGGCGGTCGAACTCCTCGCGCGTCAGAAAAAAGTAGTTGACGCCGTCGACCTCACCTTTGCGTGGTGCTCGCGTGGTAGCCGAAACCGTCAGGCCCAGGTTCGAGCGACGCTCGCGCACACGAGTGACGAGCGTGCCCTTGCCTGCACCTGACGGTCCAGAAATCACAAAGAGCTTTGAATTCTGAGCGCTCACTTATTTGGTCAGCTGCTCGAGGAGCTGCTCGCGCTGACGGACACCGAGGCCCTGGACGCGACGGGTAGCGGAGATGCCGAGCTCCTCCATGATCTTGGCGGCCTTGGCCTTGCCATAACCGGGCAGGGACTCGATGAGGGTGGAAACCTTCATGCGGGAAGCGATGGGGTCATCGGAGTTGAGCACGGACTCGAGGGACTTCTCGCCCTTCTTGATCTGCTCGCGAAGCTCAGCGCGGGCGTGACGTGCGGCAGCAGCCTTCTCAAGAGCCTGCTTGCGCTGCTCGTCGGTAAGCTGAGGGAGTGCCATTCGAACCTCCAAATAGTTGGGTTATATCTGATTCAATAATTGGCATTTTAGCACGTCAAACGCACTAAATGCCCAATCGACGGCATCATAGGTTAGACGATACCTGCGAAAAGTGCAATATACGGAGGTCAAAGTTGAGCCCCTGACCTGCGATTCCACACAAAGGATGGGAAAGTTTTCGCAGGCACAGGGGCTAATTTGTGCTATTGAGACCCAAAAGTGGTGACTTGAGGGAATCTTTTAGGCGACGTTTTCGACCAGCTCGGCAACGATAGCGTCAAATGCGGCAACCGGGTCGTCGGCACCGGTGATGGGTCGGCCCACCACGATGTGGCTCGCACCGCGCTCGATAGCCTGGGAAGGCGTCGCCACGCGGGATTGATCGCCCAGGGCGGCACCCACCGGGCGCACGCCCGGAGTCACAATGAGGGCATCGGGGCCCAGCAGCTCACGCATATCGTTGGCCTCCATCGGCGAGCACACGATGCCGTCGATGCCGTTAGCCTGGGCAAGCTTTGCCAGGCGGGCGGCCTCCTCGGCCACGGGCGACTCGACACCGATCTCGGTCAGCGCATCCTGGTTCATGCTCGTGAGCACGGTAATGGCAACGAGCTTGGCGCGATCCTCGCGAGCCTCCTCGGCACCCTCGCGGCAGGCAGCGAGCATAGCGCCCGAGCCCAGACCGTGGACCGAAAGCAGGTCGGCACCGGCAAGCGAGGCGGAACGGGCGGCACCGCGCACCTGATGCGGAATGTCATGGAACTTGAGGTCGAGGAAGACCTTAAAGCCCAGGTCCTTGAACGTCTTGACGATCTCGGGGCCCTCAGCGTAATAGAGCGTCATGCCCACCTTGAGCCAAGCGGCATGACCAGAAAGTTCATGGGCGAGCACAAGCGCACGCTCACGGTCGCAGTCGAGGGCGACGATAACACGGTCGCGGGCATCGGTCTCTAGCATTCGAAAGCACCTACCAGCTCGTTGATGTCCTTCACGCCCTGGGACTCCGCCCAAGCCTCGAGCTCGTGCGCAATCTTAATCGATGCGCACGGATCGACGAAGTTGGCCATGCCGACCGACACGCAGGTGGCACCGGCCAGGATAAACTCGGCCGCATCTTCGCCAGTCATGACGCCGCCGACGCCATTGATGGGGATATCGACGGCCTGGGCAACCTCCCAGACCATACGCACGGCGATGTGGTGGCACAGCGGGCCCGAGAGGCCGCCCTTGGGCTTGGCCACGCGGGACTTGCGGGTATGAACATCGATGGCCATGCCCTGGATGGAATTGATGACCGAAAGGCCGTCGGCTCCCGCGGCCTCAAGAGCCTTGGCAATCTCGGCGACGTTAACCGGAGCCATCTTTACGAACAGCGGCTTATCGGTCACCTTACGGCAGGCAGCCATGACGGCAGAAGCGCCCTCGGGCGAGGAGCCCATGGCGGCACCGCCGGCGGCAATATTGGGGCAGCTGACGTTGATCTCGTAGCCGGCAGCCCAGGGGCACAGCTCGACATACATCTCGAGCGCGCGGACAAACTCGTCAACGGAGTGACCGGCGACCTGGCAGATGACCTGGCAACCGTCCTTGGAGAGCTGCTCGAGCCACGGACCGGACTCACGGGCAAAGGCAGCCACGCCGGGGTTCTGAAGGCCCACGGAGTTGATCATGCCGCCCGGGATCTCGGCCATGCGGGGCGCGGGGTTGCCGGGCCAGGGCTCGGCAGCACAACCCTTGGTGGTGATGGCGCCCAGCTGGGAGACATCAAAGAAGTTCTGGAACTGCCATCCGTAGCCAAAGGTACCGGCTGCGGTGTTGATGGGGTTCTGCATCTTGACGCCGCCGAAATCGACGGCCATGTTCACGGTACCCACTAGAAGACCACCACCTTGGAAGCATCGAACACGGGGCCGCACATGCAGGCGCCCTTCATACCGTCGACCGTCTCGACATTGCAGGTGTTGCAGGCGCCAAAGCCACAGCTCATCATGCGCTCGAGCGACACCTCACAGTACGCACCGGCCTCAGCGGCAGCGGCGGCGACCTTCTTCATCATGACGGCGGGGCCGCAGCTGGCGACGTAGTCGTAGCCGCCCTCACCAAGCAGCTCGGCGGCAGGATCGGTGCAGAAACCGTGCGTACCAAGCGAACCGTCGTCAGTGCACACATTGACCGTGGCTCCCAGAGCGCGGAACTCATCGATGCCCACGGCCTTAGACGCAGTGCAAAAGCCCAGGCACACGTCGACGGCCACGCCCTGCTCGGCAAGCTTGCCGGCAAGACACAGCACGGGCGGAACACCGATGCCGCCCGCAACGAGCAGCGCCTTCCTGGTGCCCTCGGGCACAAGCCAGCCGCGACCACCAGGGCCCAGCAGATTAGAGGTGGAACCGGGGGCCATCTGCGACAGACGACGGGTGTCGTCGCCCACGACGGCGTACCACAGCTCGACGGTGCCGGCCTGGGCGTCGGCGCGATAGAAGCTCAGGGGCACGCGAAGCAGCGAGGACGCATCGCCGGGCACGGCAATGTTCACAAACTGACCGGGCTTGAGCGCACTTGCAAGCTTGGGGGCCGAGATGACGAGCGAGAAGATGCCGTCGGCAATCTCCTGGTTCGAGACGACCTCGAAGTCGTGCATGCGTGCAGTGGAAGGTGTGGGCATAGACGCTCCAATCCCCCATGCGGTTGCATGGTCAAAACGAACAGAAAGCGCGGCACCGCAAGGGCACCGCGCACAAAAGCGATAAGGCTATGCTAGCAGATGCAGCCGTCGGCGAGCGTCTGCTTACCGCCGACAAACACATCGGTGGCACGACCGGTGAGCGTGCGGCCGGCGAAACCGGAGTTCTCGGCTCGCGACTCGTAACCGTCCTCGCCGACCGTCCAGGTGGCGGACGCGTCGAACACAGTCAGGTCGGCAACGGAGCCCGCCTTGACCTGAACCTGGTCGAGGCCCAGGATCTCACGCGGCTTGATAGCCATGAGCTCGACCATGCGGCCCATGCTCATCTTGCCCGTGTTGACCAGCTCGGTGAGCACGAGCGACAGCGAGGTCTCGAGACCGATCATGCCAAAGGGCGCAAGCTCGAACTCGCGGGCCTTCTCCCACGGGGTGTGGGGAGCGTGATCGGTGACGATAACGTCGACGGTGCCGTCGATGACACCCTGACGGATGGCCTCGGCGTCCTCGTCGGTGCGCAGCGGCGGATTGACCTTGAGCGAGGTGTTGTAGGTCTCGTCCAGGTCGTTCTCGGTCAGGAACATGTGGTGCGGGGTTGCCTCGCAGGTAACCTGAACGCCAGCGGCCTTACCGGCACGCACGATTTCCAGGCCATGGGCGGTGGAGATGTGCTGGATGTGCAGCTTGGCACCGGTCAGCTTAGCGATCTCGATGTCGCGAGCGATCTGGAGCTCCTCGCCGGCAGCCGGCCAGCCCTCGAGAGCCAGACGGGTCGAGACCTTGCCCTCGTTGATCTGGCCGTGGCCGACCAGGTCCTCGTCCTGGCAGTGGCTCATAAATACCTTGCCGAACATCTTGCCGTAGTCCATGCAGCGACGGAGCATGCCCGCGCCCTGCACGCCGCGACCGTCGTCGGTGAAGGCGACGGCGCCGTGGGCGACCATATCGCCCATCTCGGACATAGCCTCGCCCTTAAGACCACGGGTCATGGCGCCCGACGGATAAACGCGGCAGTGACCGACCTCGGCAGCGCGGGACTTGACGAACTCCACGACGGTGCCGTTATCGGTGACGGGATCGGTGTTGGGCATGGAGCACACGCCGGTAAAGCCGCCCTTGGCAGCTGCGCGGGTGCCGCTCTCGATGTCCTCTTTGACCTCGTAGCCGGGCTCGCGAAGGTGAACGTGCATATCCACCAGGCCGGGGACGAGGTACTTGCCGGAAAGGTCGCGGACCTCGGCTCCCTCGACGGCGAGATTCTCGCCGACCTCGGCGATCTTGTCGCCGTCAATCAGGACGTCAACGACACCGTCAAGCTCGACGGACGGGTCGACGACGTGGGCATTCTTAAGAAGCAAGGCCATTATCGGCACCTCCAAGCAGCAGATACAGGATAGCCATACGCACGCAGATACCGGCGTAGACCTGCTCCAGGATGACGGAGCGTTGCGGGTGGTCGGCCATATAGGAGTCGAACTCGACGCCGCGGTTGATGGGGCCCGGGTGGCAGATGATCGCATCGGGCTTCATGAGCTTCTCGCGGTCCTTGGTCAGGCCGAAGAGCTTGTGGTACTCACGAATGGTCGGGAACGGGGCGCCCTCGAGGCGCTCCTGCTGCACGCGCAGCATGTAGACGACGTCCAGCTCGGGCAGGACGGAATCGAGGTCGCTCGTCACGTGGTCGCAGCCCAGGACCTCGGGCGCCGGCGGCAGCAGCGTGCCGGGGGCGACGGCGTAGGTCTCGCAGCCCATGATCTTAAGGGCGGGGATCAGCGAACCGCACACGCGGGAGTGGGCGATATCGCCGACGACGGCGACCTTCAGACCGTGGAAGTCACCCTTGTGCTCCCAGATGGTGTACAGGTCGAGCAGGGCCTGCGTGGGATGGTTGTGCTTGCCGTCACCGGCGCAGATGACGCTTGCGGGCGAGTTCTGCGTGACGATGTAGGGAGCACCGGCGTGCTTATCGCGAACGACGATGCAGTCGATCTTATAGGCGTTGAGGGTCTCGACGGTGTCGACGAGGCTCTCACCCTTGACCGTGGAGGTCGAGGAGCCACCAAAGTTAAGACTGTCGGCCGAAAGACGCTTCTCGGCGAGCTCGAAGGAGCTGCGGGTGCGCGTCGAGGGCTCGTTGAACATGTTGACGATGGTCTTGCCCTTGAGCGTGGGGACCTTCTTGATCGCACGCTCGTTGACCTCGGAGAACGCCTTGGCGGTCTCGAGGATGAGCTTGATGTCCTCTTCGGAGTACTCGGTAATGTCGATCAGGTGCTTATGGTTGAACGCCACGGTACTACTCACCTCCCAGCGGCGCGGAGCCCACGTGGGAACCCGGCGCGACGTCGTTAATCTCGACGGCGGTGTGGCCGTCGACTTCCTTCATATATAGGTGCACGTTCTCCTCATGCGACGAGGGAACGTTCTTGCCGACAAAGTCCGGCGAGATGGGGAGCTCGCGGTGGCCGCGGTCAACGAGGACTGCCAGCTCAATACGGCTCGGACGGCCCAGATCCATGACGGCGTCGAGAGCAGCGCGAATGGTACGGCCCGTATACAGGATGTCGTCCACCAGCACGACGCGCTTACCGTCGACGCTAAAGGGAATGTTGGTGGCGTGGATCGCGGGAGCGAAATTGGTAGCGTAGTCATCGCGGTAGAAGCTGATGTCGAGGCTGCCGAGCGGAACGTCGACGCCCTCGATCTCCTTGATCTCCTCGGCGAGTTTCTTTGCCAGAAGGTCGCCGCGCGTGACGATGCCGACCAGAGCGAGGTCTTCACAGCCCTCGTTGCGCTCGAGAATCTCGTGCGCGATGCGGGTCATCGCTCGATTGACGGCGGTCTCGTCCATGATGACCGCCTTGGGGGAAGTCGTGCCCATCGATCTCCTTCCTCACATGTCTTGACTGCTGACACAGTCAAAAAAATAGATGCCCGACCGCTCAAAGCGGAACCAGACACCCACAGGAAGGGCTGCTCTTTGGCAGCTATGTAATTCCATGTGGGTATCTCGTACCCCTTTAATGGTCAAGGGATAGTGTAGCCAACCTCAAGCTGAATTGCGAGCATAAATATGGAGCAATCTGTAAACGGACCAGACGCTCCATAAACCTATATATATTTGTGGGACGAGCTTGAAAACGTCGATGCGAGCTGGCATAATCCCCTCTGCTGCACGCAATTCGGATCTACGTCCAGGGCCGTAGCGTGCGCACTATCGCCAAAAGAGAAATATCTCTGTGTAGATTACGCACAGGGAGCTGCTTCTGTGCTATAGTTCAGGCTTGTTTGTTAACGCGACATGTTCGTTTGTCGCCCAAGGAGGGTCAGTTATGTCCAAAGTTTGCGAAGTTTGCGGTAAGCACCCCGTTGCCGGTCGCTCCATCAGCCACTCTCACCGCGTCACCAACCGTAAGTTCCGCCCCAACATCCAGCGTGTCTACGTCGTCGTCGATGGTCACCGTCGCAAGATGAACGTTTGCTCCACCTGCCTCAAGTCCGGCAAGGTTGCGCGCTCCTAAATAAGGTCTTACCAACAAGTACCTCGGACTCTCCGGGTCAAAGACCTCGCGTTCACATAGAACTTACCAAAGGCGTCCTCCCCTACGGAGGGCGCCTTTTTGTGCATTAGGAACAGACATTACGCTTGCTCGCAGCGCCTCCACCCTTGTCAATGACACAACGGCACAGCGACGTATGAGAGCCGCACCTTCGGCCTAGCTAAAGACATCTCATCTTTCGCCATAAACTCACAGCGCGCCGATCGGCTCAAGTCCCGCCTCCTCAGTTAAAACGCTTCATTTATTTGAAGCGTTTTAGTATGCCTTTTACGGGAATCTTACCGTTCGCCGAATAATTTCTTGCTATCATGCAAGACGTAGGGTAAATCTCCGATCGCAAGGAGACACAAATGGTGAAAAAGTCACCGGAAAACACTACTCCCGCAATTGTGGACAACGTAGAGGCGCTTGAGGCTAAGCTCGCTCAGATGCGAGAGGCCCAGGCGCTTTTTGCTACGTACACGCAGGAGCAGGTCGACAAGATCTTCTATGAGGCCGCCATGGCCGCCAACAAGGCTCGTATCCCGTTGGCGAAGATGGCCATCGAGGAGACCGGCCGCGGCGTTCTTGAGGACAAGGTCATCAAGAACCACTACGCCGCAGAGTACATCTACAACGCTTACAAGAACACCAAGACCTGTGGTGTCCTGGAGCGCGACGAGGCCTACGGCATCACCAAGATCGCCGAGCCCATCGGCATCGTGGGCGCCGTCATCCCGACGACCAACCCCACCTCCACTGCGATCTTCAAGACGCTGATCAGCCTGAAGACCCGCAACGGCATCATCATCTCCCCGCACCCGGCAGCCGCCAAGTGCACCATCGCCGCCGCCAAGCTCGTGCTCGACGCCGCCGTCAAGGCCGGCGCCCCCGAGGGCATCATCGGCTGGGTCGATGTCCCCTCCATCGAGCTGACCAACATGGTCATGCGCGACGTCGACATCATCCTCGCCACCGGTGGCCCGGGCATGGTCAAGGCCGCCTACTCCTCGGGCAAGCCCGCCCTGGGCGTTGGCGCCGGTAACACCCCGGTCATCATCGACGACACCGCCGACGTGCTGCTCGCCGTCAACTCCATCATCCACTCCAAGACCTTCGACAACGGCATGATCTGCGCTTCCGAGCAGTCCGTGACCGTCATCGACACCATCTATGACCAGGTTAAGGCCGAGTTCCAGAAGCGCGGCTGCTACTTCGTCAAGCAGGGTGCCGAGATGGAGGCCCTGCGTGCCGCCATGTTCAAGAACGGCGCTCTCGACCACCGCATCCCCGGCATGGCTGCCGCCAAGATCGCCGAGCTCGCAGGCATCGAGGTTCCCGCCAAGACCAAGATCCTGATCGCCGAGGTCACCTCCACCGACCCCGCCAAGGAGGAGTTCTCCCACGAGAAGCTCTCCCCGGTCCTGGCCATGTACCACGCCAAGGACTTCCAGGAGGCCGTCGACAAGGCCGAGCACCTGGTGCTCGCCGGTGGCCCGGGCCACACCGCCTCTCTGTACGTGCACCCCGCCCAGGCCGAGAAGATCAGCCTGTTCGAGCACGTCATGAAGGCCTGCCGTATCGTCATCAATACCCCGTCCTCGCACGGCGGCATCGGTGACCTGTACAACTTTGGCATGAAGCCGTCTCTGACCCTGGGCTGCGGCTCCTGGGGCGGCAACTCCGTCTCTGAGAACGTTGGGGTGAAGCACTTGATCAACGTTAAGACTGTGGCCGAGCGCCGTGAGAACATGCTGTGGTTCCGCGCTCCCGAGAAGGTCTACTTCAAGAAGGGTTCCACGCCCGTCGCCCTCGACGAGCTGGGCAACGTCATGGGCAAGAAGCGCGCCTTCATCGTCACCGACCAGTTCCTCTTCAAGAATGGCAACACCCGCGCCATCGAGGCCAAGCTCGACGAGATGGGCATCGCCCACGACTGCTTCTACGACGTCGAGCCCGATCCGTCGCTGCAGTGCGCACGTCGCGGCGCCAAGCAGATGGCTCTCTTTGAGCCGGACGTCATCATCGCCGTCGGCGGTGGCTCCGCTATGGACGCCGGCAAGATCATGTGGATGATGTACGAGCACCCCGAGTGCAAGTTTGAGGACATGGCCATGGACTTCATGGACATCCGCAAGCGTATCTTCACCTTCCCCGAGATGGGCAAGAAGGCCTACTTCGTCGCCGTCCCGACCTCTTCGGGTACCGGCTCCGAGTGCACGCCGTTCGCCATCATCACCGACAAGGAGACCGGCATCAAGTGGCCGCTCGCCGACTACGCGCTGCTCCCCAACATGGCTATCGTCGACGCCGACAACTGCATGACCGCCCCGCGCGGTCTGACCGCTGCCTCCGGCATCGACGTCATGACCCACGCCATCGAGTCCTACGTCTCCATCATGGCTTCCGACTACACCAAGGGCCTCTCCGAGCGCGCTGCTAAGCTCGTCTTCGAGAACCTGCCCTCCAGCTTCACGAACGGCGCCAAGGACCCGCATGCCCGCGAGGAGATGCACAACGCCTCTTGCATGGCCGGTATGGCCTTCGCCAACGCCTTCCTGGGCCTCAACCACTCCATGGCTCACAAGCTCGGCGCTTTCCACCACCTGCCCCACGGCCTTGCCAACGCTGTCATCCTGACTCGCGTCATGCGCTACAACGCCGCCGAGGCTCCCGTCAAGATGGGTACCTTCTCCCAGTATCCTTACCCCAACGCGCTGCACAACTACGCCGAGATGGCCAAGTACTGCGGCATCGAGGGCAAGGACGACAAGGAGGTCTTCGAGAACTTCATCACGAAGCTCGAGGAGCTCAAGGACTTCATCGGCGTCAAGAAGACCATCGCCGACTACGGTGTTGACGAGCAGTACTTCCTCGACACCCTCGACGAGATGACCGAGCAGGCATTCAACGACCAGTGTACCGGCGCCAACCCGCGCTACCCGCTCATGAGCGAGATCAAGGAGCTCTACCTGGACGCCTACTACGGCCGAGAGCCTCAGGACTACGCCGTCTGCTAGTTTTAGCACGGTTTTTAACGGCGGGGGTGCACGGGTGTTTCACACACCCCCGCCGTCGCTTCTATCGCATCGTTGAAAGGATGCAACCATGCTGCTACCCGATTCCAAGACCGAGCTCGTCCGCCGTGGCAACAAGGTCGTTTACGACCTGGGCGACAAGATCGTCAAGGTCTTTAACGAGACCAAGCCCGTCTCCGACGTGTTCAACGAGGCTTTGAATCTTGCCCGCATCAATGAGTGCGGCATCCGCAGCCCCAAGGCTCTCGAGGTTTCCCAGCTCGAGAACGCCAACGGCTGGGCGCTCTTGACCGAGAAGGTTCCGGGCACCACCCTTGCCGAGAAGATGACTGCCGAGCCTCAGCGCTTTGGTGAGTATCTCGAGATGTTCGTCGACCTCCAGATCGAGATCCACGGCTACACCTCCCCGCTGCTCAACCGTCAGCGCGACAAGTTCGCCCGCATGATCGACAGCCTTGATCAGCTCAATGCCACCACGCGCTACAACCTTCAGGAGCGTCTGGACGGCATGACCAAGGAGTTCAAGGTCTGCCACGGCGACTTCAACCCCTCCAACGTCATCGTCGGCGACGACGGCCAGCTCTATGTGTGCGACTGGGCACACGCCACCCAGGGCTCCCCTGCTGCCGACGTTGCCACCACCTACCTGCTCTTCGCCCTCAACAGCAAGGACCAGGCTGAGGCCTACCTGGAGCTCTACTGCGACCGCGCCGACATGCCCATGCAGGTCGTGCGTCAGTGGACGAGCATCGTCGCCGCTTCCGAGCTCGCTCGTAAGCGCAACGTGAACGATGAGTTCCTGAAGAACTGGATCGACGTCGTCGATTATCAGTAATATCTGAGCGATTTATTTCGCATCGGAGGCACAAGAAAAACCCCGCAACTCATATGGGCTGTGGGGTTTTTCTTTCAGATATCGAGGATGCCACAAGATAAAAGGACGGCCCCACATCTCCCCGATCTGGAGAAATGCGGGGCCGTCCCGTATATCGAACTACAAGCGAAATCGTCGATTAACGGCGGGCCGCCTTAACAAGCTCAGCAACCTTGGCGACGACCTCGTCGATCGCCACGTCCTCACGCTCGCCCGTGGCACGGTCCTTGAGCTCCACAGTACCATTCTTGAGGCCACGCTTACCCAGAACGACCTGATACGGGAAGCCCATGAGGTCGTTATCGGCAAACTTAAAGCCGGGACGCTCGTCACGGTCATCGACGACAACCTCGATACCCTCGGCGCACAGGCCCTCGACGATTTGGTCGCAAACGTTAGCGCACTCCTCCTTCTTGGGATCGAGCGGAATCACCGCGACCTCGTACGGGGCAACGGAGACCGGCCAGACGATGCCGTGTTCGTCGTTGTGCTGCTCCACGACGGCAGCAAGCGAGCGGGACACACCAACGCCGTAGCAACCCATGATGAGCGGCTTCTCCTTGCCGTCCTCGTCCATAAAGGTGGCACCCATGGCCTCGGAGTACTTGGTGCCCAGCTGGAACACCTGAGAGACCTCGATGCCGCGGGCAGCAGAGAGCGGCTTGCCGCAGTGCGGGCAGGGATCGCCGGCAACGACGGTGACCAGATCTGCCCACTCATCGACGGTAAAGTCGCGCTCGGGGCAGGCACCGGTAAAGTGATAATCGACCTCGTTGGCACCGCAGGCCCACTGCTTGGACTCGCGCAGGCTCTCGTCGCACACCAGACGGATGCCCTCGGGCAAGTTAACCGGTCCGATAAAGCCCTTGTGCAGACCGTAGGTCTGGAGCTCCTCGTCGGTCATCATGCGATAGCCCTTGCCAAAGACATGCTCGGCCTTGCAGTCGTTGAGCTCATGATCGCCCGGGACGATGGCCACGACGGGCTTGCCCTCGGCATCGATGAGCGCCAGGGACTTGCGCGTGCCGTTCTCGGGGAACCCAAAGAACTTAGCAACAGCCTCAATGGTGCCCATGCCCGGAGTCTCAACCTTGGTAAGCGTACCGTCACCGGGACCCTCAGTCACGACGACCTTGGTGCTTGCAGCCTCGTCATCGGCAGCAAAGCCGCAATCGTCGCAGTAGACGAGCGAGGCCTCGCCAGCGTCGGCCAGAGCCATGTACTCGACGGAGGTGTCGCCGCCGATCTCGCCGGAGTCGGCGACAACGGGCAGGGCCTTGATGTAGCAGCGCTCGCAAATGTTGGCATAGGCCTGCTTCATCTTGTCGTACTCCTCCTGCAGGCTCTCCTGCGTAGCGGAGAAGCTGTAGGCGTCCTTCATGATGAACTCGCGACCGCGCATCAGACCAAAGCGGGGGCGGAACTCATCGCGGAACTTGTCCTGAATGTGGTACAGGTTGACGGGCAGTTGCTTATAGGAGCGCAGCTCGTTGCGCACCAGGGCCGTGACGGTCTCCTCGTGCGTGGGTCCGAGAACAAACTCGCGGCCGTGGCGGTCATCAAAGCGCACGAGCTCCTTGCCATAGGCATCGATGCGGCCGGACTCACGCCACAGCTCGGCATCAACCATAATGGGCATCATGAGCTCCTGGGCGCCGGCAGCATCCATCTCGTCGCGCACGATGTTCTCGATCTTGCGGATCGAGCGCCAAGCAAGCGGCAGGTAGGAATACAGACCGGCGGCCTCCTTGCGGATCATGCCGGCACGGAGCAGCAGGCGGTGGCTGGCGAGCTCAGCGTCCGCCGGGTCCTCTTTAAGCGTCGGCGCATAGAGCTTAGACATATACATTGCTCGGGTCATTTATTTCTCCTCAATAAGTTTGTCGACCTCTGCCATAAGCGCGTCGACAATTTGGTCCTCAGCTACTTTACCAATGATCTGGCCATGCGAAAAGAGCAAGGCCTGACCACGTCCGCAAGCAACGCCCAGGTCGGCATCAGAAGCCTCACCGGGGCCATTAACGGCACATCCCATCACAGCGATAGAAAGCGGCGCGGAGTAATTCTTAAGCCGCTCGGTGACCTCCTCGGCGATGGGAATGAGGTTAACCTGGCAGCGGGCGCACGTGGGGCACGAGACAATCTCGGGGCCACGGCGACGCAAGCCCAGCGACTGCAGAATACCCCAGGCAACCGGCGGCTCCTCAACCGGATCGGCCGTGAGAGAGACGCGCATGGTGTCACCAATACCCTCAGACAGCAGAATACCAAGGCCCACCGAGCTCTTAATGGTGCCCTGAAGCTTGGTACCCGCCTCGGTTACGCCCAGGTGAAGCGGAACGTGGGGAATCTCACGCGACAGGGCTCGATAGGCATCGAGCGTCGTTTGCACGCTATGGGCCTTGGCCGAAAGCACAATGTTCGTAAAGCCGCGGTCCTCAAAGTGCTTGACGAAGCGCTCGCTCGACATCACAAGCTTTTCGGGCTGCGTGAGGTCTTCGCGCTCGGCGATATCCTGCTCGAGTGAACCGGCATTGACGCCGATACGAATCGCACAGCCCGCGGCACCCGCAGCATCGATCACCGCGTCAACCTTGGCCCAATCGCCGATATTGCCGGGATTGATGCGCAGCTTGGCAGCACCGGCCTCAACGGCACCAATGGCGAGCTTATGGTTAAAGTGAATATCGGCGACGATCGGCACCGGGGACTCAGCACAGATGGTACGAAAGCCCTCGAGCGAGGCCTCGGTGGGTACACTCACGCGCACGATATCGCAGCCCGCCTGCGCCAACGCGCGAACCTGCCCAAGCGTTGCCTGGGCATCGGCGGTATCAGTGCAGGTCATAGACTGAACCACCACCGGCGCGCCGCCGCCGATCTGCACGCCGCCCACATGCACGGGGCGCGTCAGCTCGCGCGGCAAAGAATGGGATAAAGACAATCCAAACACTCCCCTACAGAATAAATCGAAGGATGTCGGAACGAAGCATATAGACAAACAGCAGTGCGAAGAGCGCGATGCCCACATAGCTCACAATTGTCTGAGCCTTGAGAGGCAGCTCGCGACCCGCAATCTTTTGAATAATCTCGATGACTAACTTACCGCCGTCGAGCGGGGGGATGGGCAGTAAGTTCATAAAACCCAGCGAGAACGAAATGAGCGCGGCAAACGACAGGAACGTTACGGGGCCGGCAGCAGCCGCCTGAGAGGACATGACGCTGATGCCCACGATCGACGAGGACTGGTCGAGAATCTCCATCGTATGCTGCGGCTGGAGTAGGCGCATAACGCCATCCGCCGTCTGCACAACATAGGAGAATGACAGACGCGCCGAGGTGATCGGGTCCAAACGGACTACCTCCGTAGAGGCATACACACCTAGGCGCTCGTCCTCCTTGAGCGCAACCGAGGTCGAATGCTGCTTGCCGTCGCGCTCATACTCAATGGCGATATCGTCCTTACCGGCAGCCTTGCCGATAGCATCGTAAACGTCCATCCAGGTAGAGCACGATACTCCGTCGACCGAAAGGATCGCGTCGCCGCCCTCGATTCCCGCCTTGGCGGCAATAGACCCCTCGTCAACCTGACCGATCACGTTGGTATCCATCGGCACGGTGACACCCGCAATGGAATAGATGCTCATAAGGAGCAAAAAGCCCGTCAGGATATTGACGAGAATGCCCGCGATCAGCATAAGGGCGCGCTTGAGAAAGCCCTGGCCAAGATAGGTATGCGAACGCTCCTGTGCAAGGAACTCGGCCTCGCCGCACGGCAGCTCCCACACATCGCCCTCGGCAGTCGCATGTTCGCGATCGAAACGACGGCCATCAAAAGTGGTGTAGCCCGCCGCGTCTCGCGGCAGCGTCTGATACTTGGTGGGATAGTAGCTCGGTGAGGGCTTCTCCCCTTCCTCATACCAAGGTGCGATGGAGCCCCAGCCCAGCAACAGAGCACAAGCCTCGAGCACATCCTCCTCGGAAAGCTCGAGCTCGACAGCAAGGTCGGCCACGGTCACGTGACCATGACGGTAGATAGCCGCGAGCACGCGATCAGCGCACGAGACATCGGTCGGATCCATACCGCAGACGGCAGCGTAGCCACCCAGCAGCAGCGGGGTCACGCCAAACTTGGTTCCAATGCGACGCGACGTGTAATGGATGTCAAAGCGGCACGGCAGGCCCAAAAAGAACTCGGTCACACGGACGCCGCAGGCACGCGCCGCCAAAAAGTGGCCGCCCTCGTGCAAAAACACGAGGACGGAAAGCATCAGCAGGCCCCAAAAGACCGATGAAAGAACGCTCAGAACAGTATCCATAAAACGAAAAAGCAATCCTTATGGGTTAGGAACGGGTTGCGGCGAGTACCTGCGCAGCCTTTTCACGCGCCCACGCATCGATGTCGCGAAGCTGCTCAAACGAATCGACAGCCTGCATATCGTGGGCATCCATGCAGGATTCCACAATGCGATCGATATCGGTAAAGCTGCAGCCATCGTGCAGGAAGGCATCAACGGCGACCTCGTTGGCGGCATTGAGCACGCACGGCATGGTGCCACCCGTCTTGCCGGCACGCTCGGCCAGTGCCAGACAGCGGAAGGTATCCATGTCGGCAGCATCAAACGTGAGCTGTCCCAGCTCGCGAAAATCGATACGAGGCGCCGGGGTATCCCAACGCTCGGGATACGAGAACGCGAACTGGATGGGAATACGCATGTCGGAAGCACCGAGATGCGCCATCACGGAGCCGTCGGCGAACTCGACCATAGAATGAATCTTGGACTGACGCTGCACGACCACGTTAATGAAATCGAGGTCGCAGTTGAACAGATGCATGGCCTCAATGCGCTCCAGGCCCTTGTTCATGAGAGTGGCGGAGTCGATGGTGATCTTGGCACCCATGGCCCACGTGGGATGTGCGAGGGCATCGGCACGCGTCACGCGGTCGAGCTCGCCGCGCGTGCGGCCAAAGAACGGACCGCCCGAGCAGGTGAGCCAAATACAATGAGCCTCGCGTGGGTTCTCCCCCAGATAGCACTGGAAGATGGCGGAGTGCTCAGAGTCGACTGGAATAAGCTGGCCCGGTTGCGCCAACGGCATAAGCAAGTCGCCACCGACGACGAGGGACTCCTTGTTGGCAAGGGCAAGACGCTTATTCGAGGTCAAGGCCGCATGGCTCGCCTCGAGACCGGCGGCGCCCACAATAGCGACGAGCACGCAGTCGACATCGTCGCGACGCGCGAGCTCGCAAACCGCCTGCGCGCCAACGCCGAGCTTCGTTCCCTCGGGCAACTCCTGCAGCACGGCGTCATCGCCATGAGCGACATCGGCCACGGCAACCGCCGGAACCGAGAACTCGCGGGCAGCGGCAACGAGCTCGGAGGTACTGGAGTTAACGGACAGCGCCGTCACCTGCAGGCGATCGGCATGCTGGCGGCACACATCGAGCGCCTGGGTGCCGATAGAGCCCGTACAACCCAGGATGGCAACACGGAGACGTCCATCGGGGCCATACGTCGTCTGGAAGGACATTACAGCACGCCTCCGATCATCAAAAGCAGCTGCGCGGTAATGCAGCCAAAGATAAGCGAATCGCTACGATCGAGCATGCCGCCGTGGCCCGGGATAAGGTTACCGGAATCCTTAACGCCCACACCGCGCTTGATGCGCGACTCGATGAGGTCTCCGATAACGCCCAGGACGGACACGACCAAGCCGCACAGCAGCGCATAGGGCAGGCTGAGCTTGTAGAAGTGCGTCGCCCACAGGATGAGCCAAATCAAAACCGAGCCCAGGATGCCGCCGACAAACCCCTCCCAGCTCTTTTTGGGAGAGATCTTGGGAACCATCTTGTGCTTGCCGATACGGCTACCCACGATGTAGGCAAACGAATCGGAGACCCAAAGGGACGCGCAAACGCCCACCGAAAGCAGGGCACCGGCAAAACCGGGCACGGCATCGCGCAGCAGCACGATAGCCGACAGCATAAAGCCAGTGTAGATGGGACCCATGAGCGTCACGGCCACATCAGAGATGCGGGTACGCGGCGACCAAACATACCAAATGCCCACAGCGAGCATCAGGGCAAAAAGCAGGGCATTCAGCAACATCGAATCGCCCAACGCCGACAGCGGAAAGAGTACGGCGGCAGCGATACCCATGCGCTCGTTAGCCATCTTGCCATCGAGCCTCGTCATACAGAAAAACTCATAGCAGCACAGGCCGCTCATGACAGAAACAAAGATGGCAGTGGGCACGATACCCAAAACCAGACACAGGATAAAGACAACAGCGTAGACGATACCCGCGGCGGCACGGGTAATAAAGCCCGCCAGCCACGAACCGGTGCCGCTCTTCGCTGTAGGCGCTCCCGCAGCGGTAGCTTTGCGCGCAGGCGTCTTGGGAGCAGATGCCTTGGGACGATCGGACACGATTAAGCCTCCTCGGTCTTGCTCAGTCCACCAAACCTACGGTCACGGCCCTGATAGGCCAAAATGGCGTCGACAAGGCCCCAACGATCAAAGTCGGGCCAATAGGTATCGGTGACATAGAACTCGGAATAAGCCACCTGCCACAGCAGATAGTTCGAAAGGCGCAGCTCACCAGAGGTGCGAATCACAAGCTCAGGATCGGGAAGGCCGGCGGTATAGAGGTGGGAAGCCACCATGTCGTCATCAATTGCGGCAGGATCAATCTTACCGGCGGCAACGTCGAGCGCGATCTGACGGACAGCGCGGGTAATCTCGGCACGCGCGCCGTAGTTGACGGCAAGCGCCAGCGTCATACCGGTGTGATCGGCGCACTCGGCAAGACCGCGTTCAAAAACGTCGCGGGTCTTCTTGGGCAGCGCGGAAATATCACCCAAAAAGACAACGCGCACGTTTTCGCGCTTCAGAAGCGGCAACTCGTCGATGAACGTCTTGGCAAACAAGTGCATCAAGACGTTGACCTCATGCTGCGGGCGGTTCCAGTTTTCGGTAGAAAACGCATAGGCAGAAAGCACGTCGACGCCCAGGCGCACGCAGGCGGTAATGATCTCGCGCAGCGAGACGATACCCGCCTTGTGGCCCTCAGTGCGTGCAAGACCGCGCGACGTGGCCCAACGACCGTTGCCGTCCATGATGCACGAGATATGGTGCGGAATGTTATTGAGGTCAAGGTCGGAAAAACCGACGCCCGCAGGGGCGTCGGCAAAGTACTCGACCAGTTTATGCTCGTCGTATTGCACCTTAGATCTCCATGACCTCGGCTTCTTTTTCCTTCAGAAGCTCCTCGACCTTGGCGACATACTCATCAGTGTGCTTCTGGACCTTGGCCTGCTCGCGACGGACATCGTCCTCGGTGAGCTCCTCATCGCGCTCGAGCTTGTTGTTGAAGTCGCGACGGATGTTACGGATAGACACCTTGGCCTGCTCGGCGTACTCGCGGCACTCCTTGACGAGCTCGCGACGGCGCTCCTCAGTGGGAGCCGGGAACGGAAGACGAACGACGGTGCCATCGGAGTTGGGGGTAATACCCAGATCGGAAGCGCCGATGGCCTTGACGATAGCATTGATGAGTGCCTTGTCCCACGGCTCGATGAGCAGCATGTGGGCCTCGGGGGTCTTGACGGCGGCAACCTGCGTGACCGGCGTGGGAACACCGTAATAATCGACGGTGATGTCGGACAGAATGTTGGCATTGGCGCGGCCGGTACGGACCTTGGAGAAGTTATGCTTGAGGGACTCGAGCGACTTGTCCATATGGGCGGTGATGTTCTCTGCCATGCTTAATCCTCCTGATAGACGAGCGTGCCGACGGGCTCACCCGAAAGCGCGCGCTTGACGGTGTCCTCGCCATCGATGTTGAGGACCAAAATCGGCATACGGTTGTCCTGGCACAGTGCCGTAGCCGTGGAATCCATAACCTGCAGACCGCGGACGAGAACCTCGTGATAGGTAATCTTGTCAAAACGGACGGCATCAGCGCACTTGACGGGATCCTTATCGTAGATGCCGTCAACCTTGGTGGCTTTAATCAGAATCTCGGCGCCGATCTCACACGCACGAAGAGCCGCGGCGGTGTCGGTCGTAAAGTACGGATTGCCCGAACCGGCGGCAAAAATAACGACGTTGCCCTTGGAAAGGTGGTTGATGGCGCGACGGCGAATATAGGGCTCGCAGATCTCGTTCATCTGGATAGCGCTCATCACGCGGCAGGGAACATCGTTATGCTCGAAGGCATCCTGCAGGGCGAGCGCGTTCATAACGGTTGCCAGCATGCCCATGTAGTCGGCCTGAGCACGCTCCATGCCACCGGCAGCGCCTGCCATGCCGCGGAAAATATTGCCGCCGCCGACAACGACGCCGACCTCATGGCCAACGGCGAGCAGCTCCTTGACCTGCTTAGCAAGATGGTCGGTAACCTTGGGGTCGATGCCATATTGGCCGTCGCCCATCAGCGCTTCGCCGGAAAGCTTAAGAAGCACGCGTTTATATCGGATGTCGGACAAAGCGATCCTCCTTTAGATTGAACTCTCAACATTCTATCAAAGGCTCTAAGAAGAGCCATGAAAAAGCAGGCTGTGAGTAAAACCCACAGCCTGCTCATTACCAGCTACAAGAGCTTATTTACTCGCCACGGACCAGACGGTCAAAGGCAACGACGGTAATGGTGTCGCCGAGCTCCTTGGAGACCTGCTCAGCGTACTTCTTGATGGTGAGGGAGCTGTCCTTGATGAACTCCTGCTCGGTGAGCACGGACTGCTTGTAGAACTTCTCCAGACGGCCGACAGCCATCTTCTCCTGGATAGCCTCGGGCTTGCCGGACTCGGCAGCCTGGGCCATGTAGATCTGCTTCTCGTGCTCGACGGTCTCGGCCGGAACCTGATCGCGGGTAGCGCAGATCGGGGCGACGGCGGCAACCTGAAGGGCAACGTCGTGAGCGAAGGTCTTGAAGGATTCAGCCTGAGCGGTCTCAGCCTTCTCGAAGGCGAACTCGACGAGGACGCCGATCTTACCACCCATGTGGATGTAAGAAGCGAGCGCGCCGTTCTCAGCCTTGCGGGCAGCGAAGCGGGAAATCTTCATGTTCTCGCCCATGATGTGAATCATCTCGGTGAGCTCGGAGGAAACAGTCTCCTCGCCCATCGGCTTCTCGAGCAGAGCGTCGACGTCAGCAGGCTCGGTGGTAGCGACAACCTCAGCGACCTTGGAAGCAAAGCCGGTGAACTTGGCGTTGGAGCCAACGAAGTCGGTCTCGCAGGAGAGCTCGAGCAGAGCGCCGGTCTTGCCATCCTCGGAGACGAACGCGGCAACAGCGCCCTCGTTGGTCTCACGGCCAGCCTTCTTGGCAGCCTTGGCAAGGCCGTTCTTACGCAGAACGTCGACAGCGGCGTCCATGTCGCCGTCAGCCTCGACGAGAGCCTTCTTGCACTCCATCATCGGGGAGTCGGTCATCTCGCGGAGCTGCTTGACCATAGCGGCGGTAATCTGGGCCATTGTGGTTCCTTTCAAAGAGATGAAAAAGAATTAACTAAGACTGATTTACTCGGCCTTGGGCTCAGCGGCCATCTCGGCCTCGGAGACCTGCTCCTTGCCGGAGCCAGCGAGGCAGGCGTCAGCCATGAGCTCGCACATAAGGGTTACAGCGGAGATAGCGTCATCGTTGCAGGGGATGCCGTACTCGACCTCGTCGGGATCGGAGTTGGTGTCGATCAGGGCGACGACGGGGATGTTCAGGCGCTGAGCCTCCTTGATGGCGTTCTCCTCGCGCTTGGTGTCGATGACGAAGAGAGCCTGGGGCAGACCCTTCATGTCGCGGGCGCCACCGAGGTTGGTCTGGAGCTTGGTAAGCTCCTTGCCGAGCACAGCCTGCTCCTTCTTGGGCAGAACAGCCATGCGGCCGTCCTCGACCATGGCCTCGAGCTCCTCCATGCGGTTGATGCGGGAGCGGATGGTAACGTAGTTGGTCAGCATACCGCCGAGCCAACGCTGGTTGATGTAAGGCATGTTGGCGCGCTCAGCAGCGTTCTTGACGGCCTCCTGAGCCTGCTTCTTGGTGCCGACGAACAGCACGTTGCCGCCCTTGGCGACGTTCTTGACGAAGGTGTAAGCCTGGTCGGCGTCGAGGATGGTCTGCTTGAGGTCGAGGATGTAGATGCCGTTGCGCTCACCGAAGATGAACGGCTTCATCTTGGGGTTCCAGCGACGGGTCTGGTGACCGAAGTGGCAGCCGGCCTCGAGCAGGGTGCGGATATTAATCTTGGTAGCCATGTTAAACCTCCTGTGGTTTGCCTCCGCGCGGGGTCATCCTCCAAAACCAACCCGGACATGTGCTACCAAAGCCCGGGCACCACGGTATGAAGTAGCCGCGCGTGCGTGATAAAAACATGTTGCCGTGAAGCAACCCGATGAATGATAGCAGGAATGCTTCTTCCTGCCAACCCGCAATCAAAACCACACACCTGAGTGCGGCGCGGGACGTCCCAGCCACTATTCGCCGCGGGGATGGGCTTGAGCCACAGCTCGCTTAAGCCGATCGGGTGTGAGATGCGTGTAGATCTGCGTCGTGGACAGGCTCGCATGACCCAGCAGCTCTTGAACCGAGCGTAGGTCCGCACCGCCCTCGAGCAAGTCGGTCGCAAAGGTATGGCGCATCGCATGCGGCGCGATGTCGGCCGGAATGCCGGCGAGCGTCGCCAGCGTATGGAACCGCCGCCTGAGTATGGCGGCGCTCATGCGATTGCCGCGCGCCGATATAAGCAGCGGATGCGGCCCGGTAGCGAGGTCACGGCGCTTTGCCTGAGCGAGCAACTCCGGCCTCCCCTCCTCAATATAGAGACGCGTCGCCTCGAGTGCGCGACGATACAGAGGAACAATGCGTTCCTTGCTCCCCTTGCCCCATAGCCGCAGCGTGCGCTCGGACCATGAGATGGATTCCACATTGAGCGCCGCAAGCTCTGAGATACGGGCACCCGAGGCATAGAGCAACTCGAGCATCGCCGCATCGCGCAGTCCCGCGGGCGTCGAGGTATCAGGCGTCTTGAGCAGTGCCTCGACCTGCTGGGTCGTAAGGACGCCCGGCAGGTCACGCGGCAGCTTGGGCGATGCGATCGCCGAGGCCACATCGCCCTCGACAATCCCCTCGGCAGCCATCCAGCGATAGAGAGATCGGATAGCCGACAGGTGCGCCGCAAGCGTTCGAGGAGCCACCTGCTCACGCGAAAGCTCGGCAAGATAGCGACGAATGGTGCGCACGTCGGCAGCGAAAGCATCGATATCCTCGCGCTCGCACCAGGCAGCAAAGCGCTCCAACCGCGAGCCATAGGCCGTCACCGTGTTGGGAGAAAGACCCTCGACACGTGCGATGTAGGCGATAAACGAGTCGACGGTGTCGTACAGGTCACAGGCTATGACCGGTCGCCTCCAAACAGATCGGGGCGAGTGGCCAGATAGGCATCAAGGGCCTCAAGCGCACGGTCCGCATAGGCCTGGTAGCGGTCGCGCTTGCTGCGACGCTTACCGTCCTCGAGCGGCGGCACCAGGCCAAAGTTGACATGCATGGGCTGGTAGCCCACGGTGGCAGGATCGGTCGCATAGCCCACGAGCGCGCCCAGGGCGCCCACGCGGGGCAACTCGACGCCCGCGGCACCGATAGCCTCGGCATAGGTGTTGAGCGCCGCGAGCAGACCGGTCGCCACGGCTTCCATATACCCCTCGGTGCCGGTGATCTGACCGGCCAGGCGCACGCCGGTACCGGGCACGGCGAAGGTGCCATCGAGGACGTGCGGGGCGTCGACAAAGGTATTACGGTGCATGACACCGTAGCGGAAGAACTCAGCGTTCTCCAGGCCCGGCACCATATGGAAGACGCGCTTCTGCTCGCCAAAGGTCAGGTTGGTCTGGAAGCCCACCAGATTATAAGCGGTCTTCTCCTTGTTCTCGGCACGCAGCTGAATCGCCGCCCAGGGGCGACGTCCGGTACGCGGGTCGGTGAGGCCGACGGGCTTCATGGCGCCAAAGCGAATGGCGTCCTTGCCGGTGCGTGCAACCTCCTCGGCAGGCTGGCAGGCCTGGAACAGATCGCCGCCCTCAAAATCCTTGAGCACCACGCGGTCGGCCGTGGTAAGCGCCTCGATAAAGGCCTCGTACTCCTCCTTGTTGAGCGGAGCGTTGAGATAGTCGCCACTCCCCTGCTCCTCGTAGCGCGACTGCGAGAACAGCACGTCCATATCGAGCGTGGAGGCATCGACGATCGGCGCCGCGGCATCGAAGAACGCAAGGGCGTCGCCACCGACGAGCTTCATGACCTCTTCGCTCAGCGCCGGCGAGCACAAGGGGCCGGCGGCAATGACCACGTGACCCTCGGGAATCTGCGTGACCTCGCCGTGAATGATCTCGATATTGGGACGGGCGGCAACCTCGGCCTCGACAAGCTCGGAAAACTTGACGCGGTCGACCGCCAAGGCACCACCGGCGGGAACAGCGGCGCGATGGGCGCAATCGAGCAGGACTGAACCCATGCGCTGGAGCTCGGCTTTTAGTAGGCCAGCAGCGGAATCTGGACGGGTCGACTTAAACGAATTGGAGCAGACGAGCTCTGCCAGGTGATCAGTATGGTGAGCCGGGGAGCTCACCTGGGGGCGCATCTCGCACAGCTTTACGGCAAACCCGCGGTCTGCCAGCTGGATCGCGCATTCCGAACCCGCCAGACCGCCACCGATAACCGTCACCTGATCGAACTGCATCTGCAAACACCTTTCTAATTGACACGTTTTCCATTGTGACCGAAGGGCGTCTGGGCGTGAAGGGCAAACTTGGAGGGCGCATACCTTCCATCCATCATGCGCTCGATAAGGCCCTCGAGTTCAAGCGAACCCAAAAGTTTGAGTACGCCGACGGCATCGAGCGAGACGAGCGCCGCGATGTCGTCGACCTTGAGCGGAGAGGCGATGAGCGCATGCATCACGGTCTGCTGTGTTGGATCCAGGTCGGCAATGCCGGGAGCATCAGGGCGCGAGTAGCGCAGGGTGCCGTAGATACGTGAGATAGCCATCTCGATAGATTCCTCGTCGATGATGCAGCAGGCACCGTTCGCAATGAGGTAATTCGTGCCACGCGACTCGGGCGATAGGATCGACCCCGGCACGGCAAGAAGTTCGCGCCCCAAATCCATAGCAGCCTCGGCTGTAGAAAACGTCCCGGAAGGCATACCCGCCTCGGATACAAAGAGGGCTTGCGACAGGGCCGCGATCACGCGATTCCGGCGCGGAAAGGCAAACTTGCGCGGACCCATGCCCCACGGAGAGATCGACACGACCGCGCCACCCGTATCGAGCGTGCGAGTAATAAGCCCCGCGCTCGAACGCGGGTAGACCACGTCGGCGCCCGTCCCCAGCACCACGACGTGTTTGCCGCCGGCGTTGACCGCAGCCCAACCCGAGGCCTGGTCACAACCGACCGCGCCGCCCGAAACAACCGTCACTCCCGCCTCGACCGCCACCTTTGCCGCAAGCTCTGCCACGGCAAGACCATACGGCGAGGCCTTTCGCGCGCCGATGATGGAGAGCGCGGGCGTCGAAAGCGCCTCGGGGTTGCCGTGCACATAGAGCGTCTGAGGTACATCAGAAAGCTCCAAAACGGTCTCGGGATACAACGCGTCACCTGGATGCAGCTCGAAGGTCCCCTCGGCCATCATTGGTCCCTCCTTCCCTGGTACATCGCCGCCTCGAGCACGTGGTCCTGCGTCACTTGCTCGCTCTCGGCGACATCTGCGATCGTGCGCGCAATGCGAACCAGGCGCACGATGCCACGCCCTGTGAGATGCGTGCGTTTGGACAGACCGAGTACGCATTTCTCGGCAGCATCATCGAGCTCAAAGGTCGAAACGACGCCGTCAATGGACCGCGTCTCGTCATCCTCGGCCTCGGCATCCGCATCGTCCATACGAGACTCGCGCCAGGTGCGAAAAGCGCGACCGCGCACAACGTAGTCACGTAACTCGGCCGACGACATACCCTCCGCGCCCTCGATAATCACCTGGGGATCGGGACGGGTCACATCGATCATCATGTCGATACGGTCGGCCAAAGGACCGCGCAGCTTTGCCCGATAGCGCTCGACCATCGATGCCGAGCAGCGGCACGGCACCTCGCGGTCGCCCAAAAAGCCGCAGGGGCAGGGATTGCTCGCAGCGAGCAGCTGAAAGCGCGACGGGAAGGTAAAGGCCCCGTCGACGCGTACGATCCTCACATAGCCGCGTTCGATGGGCTGACGCAGCGTCTGCAGCACACCCGTGGGAAACTCGGCAAGCTCGTCCAAAAAGAGCACGCCGCCATGAGCAAGGCTAATCTCACCCGGGTGCACCGGGCGCCCGCCGCCGATAAGGCCTGCGGTCGAAATACTGTGATGGGGGCTTCGAAACGGCCGATGACCTGCCAATAAGCCATCGATGTTCTCGCCCAAGACCGAATGGATGCACAGTGCCTCCTGCTGATCCTCAACGGAAAGCTCAGGCAGGATGCCGGTCATACGGCGCGCAAGCATCGTCTTGCCCGATCCCGGGGACCCGATCATAAGCAAACCGAGCTCACCCGCTGCCGCCAGTGCCATGCCGCGTTTGGCAACCTCCTGCCCCAGCACGTCGGCATAGTCGAGTTCGGGCTCAAAAGTAGCCTCCACACCCTCGGAATCCAGATAATGCCGCGCGGCATCGCCCATGCCATGGGCAAGCTGAGACAAATGATCTATGAATCCGCAATCCACGCCCGCGAGTGGCACATGCTGGTCTGATCTGCCGGCGATAAAAGACAGCCCCAAATCACGCGCCAATAACTGAAACGCCACCTCGCCCTTGACGGGAAGCACCGTACCGTCCAAGCCAAGCTCACCGGCGATAAGACAACGATCGAGGTTGTCGCGGGGAATCTGACCATCGGCCGCCAATACCGCGATGGCGATGGGAAGATCAAAGCCGCTACCGGTCTTGCGAATATCGCCAGGTGCCAGATTGACCGTAATGCCCGAGCGTGGGATCTCGAACCCGGCGGAGCGCATCGCACAGCGAATGCGACCACGCGACTCCATCACCTCCATACTCGGGATGCCGAGCATCTGAATGCCCGGAACGCCGCCGGCAAGCGAGACCTCGACCGTGACGTGAATCGCCTCGACGCCGCGGATGCAGGCCGCGTGAACGGCAAACGTCTCGAACGCCATCACGACACCTGCCAATCGAACGCGTTGTACTGATGCTCGATCTCGGCGATATGCCCGCCGCGAATGGTGACACCCACGGCATCGAAGCGAATCGCCTTGAGCGGATAATGCTCCATGAGATAGCAACTTGCGATGCGGCGGTAGCGGCGTTGCTTTTGGGCGTCCACGGCTTCCTCGGGAAAGACCCGCGTGGTGCAATCCAGGGCGACGCGTCTGGTCTTGACCTCGGCCATCACCACGACATCGTCGAGCTCATCAAGCAGCACCAGATCGGCCTCGCCCTCGGTGCAACGATAACCCTGTTCCAGCAAGGTGTAGCCGCGCTCGTTAAAGTAGTCGATGGTGATCAGCTCGCCCAGCATGCCCAGCTCGCGGGGACTGAGTCCCTTGATAAACTCGGGCGTCATCGCCCCGCAGTCGAGCTCGCCGTTTTCCCAACGCTCCTTGAGCCGCTGCGTCTTGCTCTTTTTGCTTGCGGCACTCATGGGGTCTCCTTTCCCGCACACTGCATTGCCCCGATGATGAGGGCACCTTTCATGCGGGTAAGTACCGGAAGCAAACCAAAAGCTGACCAAATGCCAACAAAAAACGGGCCGTACGCAACAATGGTGTTGCATACGGCCCGCTACCAGCTGGTTTACAAAACGCCAGGGGTCCCTGTCTCCACAATTGACCTAGAAAAGCCGCTCAGTCTGCAGAAAGTTTCCGCAAAAGCTCACGCGGTGCAGAGGACAAAGTCCATGTTTGCGAATGGCCTCGATATGCTCGGGGCTCGCATAGCCCTTCGACTCGGCCAGATGGTACTCGGGATACTCGGCGTCGTACTCGACCATCATCTCGTCACGCGTCACCTTGGCCATGATGGACGCCGCGGCGATACAGGCGATTTTGGCATCGCCCTTCACCACGTCGCGCTCGTTGGGAACGGCGCCCAAGGGGTTACCATCCATGAGGACACAGTCGGGTTCAAGTCCCGTATCGGCCACGGCGCCCGCGACGGCGGCACGAATGGCACGCGCCATGCCCATCTCATCGATATCCTTAGGCGCGATATGGCAAAAACCGATCGCCGTCGCCACCTCGGCAATCTTCACCGAGAGCAGCTCGCGGCGCGCCGGCGTGAGCTTTTTGGAATCGTTGATGCCCCAGACGCGCGGCTTCATGGGAAGGCACACGGCGCACACCGTCAGGGGACCGGCCACCGATCCGCGACCCACCTCGTCGACACCAACGATCACCCCATCGCCGCCAAGCTCATGCATAAGCTCGTACATGCCATTAACGCGCTCGCGCTCGGCAACCTCTTTGGCATGGCGTTTGAGGGCGCGTTCACAAGCCTTGATCACCTGCTGGCGCGGGTCCTCGCGATAATGCTCCACGAGGGCGGGAGTCTCCTCAAACGTAGCGCTCGCCAACTCACCGGCAACCTGCGATGCCGAAACCGAGCTCGTCATGTTGGCCATACCAGGCCCTCCTTGCATGCAAATCAGATAAAAAGAAGGGCCACCCGAAGGTGACCCTTGTGTCCAAACGAGTGGACAGACGCTGCGATCTTCTTAGCGCTTCTCGGGGATGCGAGCAGCCTTGCCCACCTTGTCGCGGAGGTAGTACAGCTTGGCGCGACGGACGCGACCATGACGAACGACCTCGAGCTTGGCGATCTTGGGGCTGTGAAGCGGGAAGGTACGCTCAACACCGACACCGAAGGACATCTTGCGGACGGTGAAGGTCTCGCGGGCACCGGCGCCGGCCATGCGGATGACGTCACCCTGGAAGACCTGGATGCGCTCGCGGTCGCCTTCCTTAATGCGGTAGTGAACCTTGACGTTGTCGGCGACGCGAACCTGAGGAATGTCCTCGCGGATCTGCTGACGCTCGATTGCGCGGATGTAATCCATGTGCAATTCCTTACTCTTCTAGAGGTGCCGTACCACCTTGGCCGGCACGTAGTTGAACAAACGTATTCTAGTATACACGCGCGGGTTTCTGCTGCAAGAACAATTTTTTACGCAGACAAAAAGACAAAACCCGCACATGATAACCGCCCGCCTCACGAATGAGACGGGCGGTATGAAGGGGCGCTACGCTAGGCGTCGATGCGCAGGGGGCTAGGCGTTGCGCTTGGCCTCGAGCTTGGCCTGAGCGGCAGCCAGGCGCGCGAGGGGCACGCGATAGGGCGAGCAGGACACGTAGTCCACGTCGGCCACGTTAAACAGGCCCTTGATGGACTTGGGGTCGCCGCCGTGCTCGCCGCACACGCCAAAGTGCATGTCGGGATTGGTGGCGCGGCCCTTCTCGACGGCCAGGCGCACGAGCTCCAGCACCGCCGCGTCGATGGTCTCGAAGGGGTTGTCTTTCAGGATCTTTTTATGCATGTACAGCGGGATGAACTTGGCCTCGGCGTCATCGCGCGAGAAGCCAAAGGTCGTCTGGGTGAGGTCGTTGGTGCCAAAGCAGAAGAAGTCGGCATGATGGGCGATCTCGTCAGCGACCATGCAGGCACGCGGCAGCTCGAGCATCGTGCCCACGGGAATATTGAGCCCGACGCCCTCTTCGGCGGAAACCTCGGCGATTACGCGCTCAATGACCTCGCGGGTCTGGACATGCTCGGCCGTGATGGAAACGAGCGGAACCATGATCTCGGGGCGCGGGTCGACACCCTCCTTGATAAGGCGGGCAGCGGCCGTGGCGACGGCGCGAACCTGCATGAGCGGCAGATCGCCAAAGACGACGGACAGGCGCACGCCGCGCAAGCCCAGCATGGGGTTGGACTCGACCATGCCGTCGATGCGACGCAGGCGGGCGCGCAGGGCAGTGAGCTCCTCCTCGGGAGCGCCGGCGGCCTCCTTCTTGGTGATGGCGACCTCGAGCTCGCGAGGATTATCCAGGAACTCATGAAGCGGCGGATCGAGCAGGCGGACGACCACATCGCGACCGGACATGGTCTTGAACATCGCCAGGAAGTCCTCGGTCTGAACCTTGAGCAAGTCGGCCAGGGCCTGCTGCTTCACGGCCTCATCGTCAGACAGGATAAAGCTCTGGATGATGTTCTTGCGATCGCCCAGGAACATGTGCTCGGTGCGGCATAGACCGATGGCCTCGGCGCCAAACTCGAGCGCGAGCTCGGCATCCTCGGGGTTGTCGGCGTTGACGCGCACGTGGTTGGCGTGACCGTCGGTCTCGTCCAAACGGATCTCATCGGCCCAAGACAGGATGGTGTCCAGGTCGCCGGTGAGCTCTGCAGAGACCAGGTCAACCGCGCCGTCGACGACGATACCCTGGGTGCCGTCGATGGAGATGACATCGCCCTCGCGCAGCACGCGGTCGCTGCCCTCGATGCGCACGACCTTCTCTGCCGCGTCAATGTGGAAGCGCTCAACGCCGCAAACGCAGGGCGTACCCATGCCGCGGGCGATAACGGCGGCATGGCTCGTCTTGCCACCGTGGCTCGTCAAGATACCCTCGGCGGCGACCATGCCCTTCAGGTCGTCGGGGTTGGTCTCCCAGCGGACCAGAATGACCTTGTGGCCCTCGTTGGCGCGCGCGACGGCGTCATCACTCGAGAACACGACCTCGCCCACGGCGGCACCAGGGCTGGCGTTAAGGCCGCTGGCCAGGGCCTCGTACTTCTTGGAGGCGTCGAACTGCGGGTGCAGGAGCTGGTCGAGCTGCGCGGGATCGATGCGGCTCACAGCCTCCTCGCGGGTGATGAGGCCCTCCTCGACCATTTCGATAGCAATGCGCAGGGCGGCAGTGGCGGTGCGCTTGCCCACGCGGGTCTGGAGCATCCAGAGCTTGCCCTGCTCGATGGTAAACTCGATATCGCACATATCGCGGTAATGATCCTCGAGCGTCAGGAACACGCGCTCGAGCTCCTCGCCTGCGGACTCGAGGCCCGAGGTGGTCTTGAGGTCGGCGATGGGCTCGGTGTTTCGGATGCCGGCGACGACGTCCTCGCCCTGGGCATTCACCAAAAAGTCGCCATAGAACTCCTTGGTGCCGTCGGCCGGGTTGCGCGTAAAGGCGACGCCGGTCGCAGAGGTCTCGCCCTTGTTGCCAAAGGCCATGGCCTGGACGTTGACGGCGGTGCCGAGCTCGTCGGAAATGCCGTGCTGCTTGCGGTAGATGCAGGCGCGCTCGTTCATCCAGCTGCCAAAGACGGCCTGGATGGCAAGGCGCAGCTGGAGCTCCGGATCGTGCGGGAAAACGGGCTTGCCGTCGGCGACCTCGAGCTCGGGATACAGGGTCGCCTCGACGTTCTCGGAGAAGATGCCCTTAAAGGTCTCGACGAGCTCCTGCAGGTCCTCGGCCGAAAGCTCGGAATCGACACGAACGCCGGCGACCAGGCGGGCCTGGGTCAGGGCGTTCTCGAATAGGTCGGCGTCGACGCCCATGACGACGTTGGAGAACATCTGGATAAAGCGACGGTAGCTGTCCCAGGCAAAACGCGGGTTTTGCGTCTGGGCGATAAGGCCCCGGACGGAATCGTCGTTGAGGCCCAGGTTGAGGACCGTGTCCATCATGCCGGGCATGGAGAACGGAGCGCCCGAGCGAACCGACACGAGCAGCGGATCGGAGGCATCGCCGAGCTTTTTGCCGCAGCGGGCCTCGAGGTCGGCCTCAGCGGCAACGATCTCATCGAGTGCGCCCTCGGGCCACACATTGCCGGCACCGGAGTACTCGACGCAAGTCTGGCAGGTAATGGTAAAGCCACCGGGAACCGGCAGACCGATGCGGCTCATCTCGGCAAGGTTTGCGCCTTTGCCGCCAAGCACGAAGTTCATGGATTTGTCGCCCTCAGTGACACAGGTGCCCTGGGCGTCGGTTCCAAAACGGTAAACCCTCTTGCAATCGCTCACGATACTTCCCCTTCCATGCACTTACGCGCACGACCGTGGTAACGAATCGACCCGCCGAATGCGAGCCGTGAGGGTACTATACGGCGGGTTTTGGGCGGGCTTGCGCAGAGGGCGCGGGGGTTGGTAAACGTGGTAAATATGGCGGTAAACGGTAGGTAAAGTTGGTTACCTTATGAAGATACCAATGCAAGATGCTTGCAGGTCAAATGCTAGTTTATTGCTAAATCGCTTTACCAATATCGTGCATTATTTTTAGGTAGTCTTTTAGAGACGGGCATTTTTAGCTACCCCAATAAGCTAGCTTTGCTGGGCTCGGCGGGCGGCGCGGCGGGCACGGGCATCTTGGATTTCCTCCAAGTGGCTAATGATCTCGGCAGCGCTTTCCTCGATGGCCTTGCCATCGGTACGCACCACAAAGCAGCCTAGGCGCTTCATGAGGGCACGGGCTTCCTCTAGCTCGCTGCGCACACTCTCGGGCTCGGCATAGGAGCCGGCAACGGCACGGGCGTAGTCATCGCCCAAGCGACTATCGCGAATTTCGGAAATCACATCGACGGTCGAGATCAGACCAAACAACCGCATCGGGTCAACCTCGTAAATCGACTTCGGCGGCTCCATGCCATGCGCCAGTGGGACATTGGCGACCTTGTAGCCCTGATAGGCTAAATACATCGACAGCGGCGTCTTGGATGTACGCGACACACCCAGCAGCACGATATCGGCACCCGACAGATCGTCGCAACCGCGCCCGTCATCGTGCTCAACGAAATACTCCATGGCCTCGATACGATGGAAATAGCGGTCATCGGTCTTGTGAATCACGCCCGCAACGCACTTGGGCGGCACACCGATGAGCGACGACAGCACGGCAAGCGTCGGGCCGATCAGGTCGACCGAACGGATATGCAGCATACCCAGGTAATCGAGCACGCGGGCGCGAAGCGCCGGATCGACAATGGTATGGAACACGGCGACATCGCGATGGTCGGCATCGACGCGCGGCCCCACAAATGACTTGACCTGCTCCACGGAGGTCACCTTGGGCAGGCGCAAAACGCGAAAAGCCCCTTCATCTAATTGCCCGGACGCCGCAAGCACCACCTCACAAGCGGTATCGCCGAGCGAGTCGGAGATAACGATAACGGTGGGACGAGCGGTGACCGGGCAATCCATGCGGGGCTCCTTTTGCGCTTATGCGCAGGCTGGCTTACTTTTTGCGGGCAAGCTCACCGATGTTGGCGATGCCGGAGAAAACGGCCTCGAAGCGGTTGAGCAGCTTAAGGCGATTATCGCGAAGCTGCTCGTCCTTGTCCATGACCATGACCTCATCGAAGAAACGGTCGATGGGCGCGCGCAGGGCGGCGAGGGCGGCAAATGCGGCCGGGTAGTCCTCGGCAGCAAGGGCGGCATCGACGGCGGTCTGAGCAGCCTCGGAGGCGTCGGCGAGCGCAAGCTCGACCTCGCCCATCAGGCTGCGGTCATACTCCGCACCCAGCTCGGGCTTGGAGATATGCGCGGCGCGGGCATAGGCGGTCGCCAGGTTGTCGAACGTCTCAGCGTCGTTTTTGCGGGCCTCGTCGAGGGCGGCGCAGCGGGCGAAGAAGACGGACGGGGCGATGATATGCACCGCGGAGACGGCGGCGACGGTATCGGCCGGAATCTTTTCGTCGCGGGCCATGCTCACCAGGCGGCCATGGAAGAAGTCACGAACCTGCTGGGCGACCTCGGCGGCGTCGAACTCAATGCCCTGCTCACTGTAGAGTTCGAGGGCAAAGTCGATGAGCGACGTGGGGTCGATCGGCAGACGGTCGCGCAGGATGTTGATAATGCCGATAGCGGCACGACGCAGCGCGTAGGGGTCGGAGGAGCCGGTCGGGGGCTCGCCGATGGCAAAGATACCGGCGATGGTATCGAGCTTGTCGGCGCAGGCCACGATGCAGCCAGCGGTGCCCTCGGGCAGCTCGTCACCGGCAAAACGGGGACGATAGTGATCGCGAATAGCATGGGCGACCTCGTCGTTCTCCCCCATCGCGGTCGCGTAATAACCGCCCATCACGCCCTGCTGGCTCGTGAACTCGACGACGGCGTTGGACACCAGGTCTGCCTTGCACAGGTGTGCGGCGCGAGCAGCGTCGGCGGCAAGATGGGCGCCCAGGTGAGCCTCGCGGGCGATGGCGAGCGCGAGCTGCTCGATGCGCTCGGACTTGGCGAGCACGCTACCGAGCTTCTCCTGGAAGGCAACCTTGGCCAGACGCTCACGGAACTCGTCGAGGGAGATCTTCAGGTCCTCCTCGTAGAAGAACTTGGCATCATCCAGACGGGCGCGCACGACGCGCTCGTTGCCGTCGATCACGCGCTCGGCATTCTCGGGCTTGCTGTTGGAAACGACCACGAACTCACGCGTGAGCTTGCCCTCGCCGTCATAGATCGGGAAGTAGCGCTGGTTGGTGAGCATGGACTCGCAGATAATCTCGTGCGGGACCTTGAGGAACTCCTCATCGAAAGTACCGACGAGCACCGTCGGCCACTCGCAGAGGTTGATAACCTCCTCGAAGACCTTCTTGGGCGTATCGACATGGCAGCCGGGACGGGCAGCCTCGACCTCAGCGATACCGGCGAGGATGGCCTCGCGACGACGCTCGGCAGAAAGCACGCCGGCGTCCTCGAGCACCTGCTCGTAGGCGGCGGGGCTGGCAACCACATGGTCACCAGGGCCAAGTACGCGATGACCACGCGTGGTGTTGCCACTCGTCACGTCGGCAAACGACACGGGCACAACATCCTCGCCCAAAAGGCAGCAGATCCAACGGACCGGACGCACGAACGTCGCGTGCTCGTGGCCCCAGCGCTGGGAGCGGTAGTTGGGCCACTGCAGGCCGGCGATAGTCTTCTCGCACAGGGCCGTCAGGATCGGGGTGGCCGGGGCGGAAGGAATGTTCTTCTCGGCAAAGACATACTCGCGACCGTCCGTATCCTCGCGACGGACCAGGCCCTCGGCAGCCACGCCGCACTTGCGGGCGAAGCCCTGGGCGGCCTTGGTGGCGTTACCGTCAGCATCGAAGGCGATGTTGGCCGCGGGACCGCGCTTGACCTCATGGACCTCATCGGTCGCAGTGGCGACGTTGGCCACGAGCGCAGCCAGTCGACGCGGGCTCGAGATCACGCGGACCTCGCCATGGGCCAGACCGGCCTCGTCGAGACCCTTGGCGATCATGGTGCCAAGCTGCTTGACGGCATTGTTCAGCGGTGCGGAGGGCATTTCCTCCGTACCAATCTCAAACAGGAAATCCTTAGCGTCTGCCATGGCTTACGCCACCTCGCCTTCCTGGTCGGCATTCTCGTTGACTCCGGCGACCTCGGCCATATAGGCCTCGCAGCACGCCTTGGCGACGGCGCGGACGCGCAGGATGTAGTTGGCACGCTCGACCGCGGACAGGGCGCCACGGGCATCGAGCAGATTGAAAGCGTGGCTGCACTTCATGACACAGTCGTATGCGGGCAGCGGCAGTTTGCGCTCCAGGCAGGAATGGCACTCGGCCTCGTAGTCGTCAAACTTCTGACGCATCATCTCGACGTTGGCGACCTCAAAGTTATAGGCACTGAACTCGCGCTCGTTCTCGAGGAACACGTCGCCATAGGTCATGGGCGTGCCGTCGGGCAGGTAGCTCCACACCAGGTCGTAGACGGAGTTGACGCCCTGCGCATACATGGCGATACGCTCCAGGCCATAGGTGATCTCGACAGGCACGGGGTCGACCTCGATGCCGCCCACCTGCTGGAAGTACGTAAACTGCGTGACCTCCATGCCGTTGAGCCAGACCTCCCAGCCAAGACCCCAGGCGCCGAGCGTCGGGCTCTCCCAGTCATCCTCGACAAAACGGACGTCATGGTCGTTGGGGTCCAGGCCAATGGCGGCCAGCGAACCCAGGTAGAGCTCCTGGGCGTTGACCGGCGAGGGCTTGATGAGCACCTGGAACTGATAGTAGTGCTGCATGCGGTTGGGGTTCTCGCCGTAGCGGCCGTCGGCGGGACGGCGGCAGGGCTGCGCATAGCAGGTGCGCCACTCGGCGGGACCGAGCGAGCGCAGCGTGGTCGCGGTATGGAAGGTACCGGCACCGACCTCGGAGTCATAGGGCTGCATAATGACGCAGCCCCGCTCGCCCCAGTACTGCTGGAGGCGCAGGATGATGTCTTGGAAGGAAAGCGATGAAGCGTTCATGCCTCTAATATCCCCTCGTCGAAACGATTACACGGTTAGGTACTGTACTATAGCGGTTTTTAGTCGATAGCGCCGATGCGGTTGAGCGGCCAGTAGCGAACGAGTGCCACAGCCATTAAATCGGAGCGGTCGACCGGCCCAAAATAGCGGGAGTCGGCTGAGTTCTCTCGGTTGTCGCCCATCACCCACACACAGTCATTGGGGACGGTGTAGGGATAGCTCACCTGGGCGCCGGGCGCTTGGACCGAAAGCGGCCAGCTCATGCCCGCCGTATAGTCCTCGTCGAGCGCTTGGCCGTCAACGACCACCTTGCCGTCCTGCAGGTCGACCGTCTGGCCGGCCGTGGCAATAACACGCTTGACAAGAACATCATGCTCGGAGGTGCCATCGGGGTTGTGAAACACCACGATATCGCCCTGTTTGACGGGCTGACCAAGCTCGAGACTCACCTTTTGCGCCAGGATCTGGTCGCCAATCTCGATTGTGTCCTCCATAGAGCCGGTGGGCACCACAAAGGGCTCGACCACAAAGGTGCGGATCAGGAAGGTGGCCACAAGCGCGATCGCGATGACCGCGATCCACTCAAAAGCGCCCCTCAACGCGGAATGTTGCGTAGGAACCATACTCACTCCTCGCTCTGCGAATACGAAGCGTCAAGGATCTCCTGCGCGTAAGCGCGCTCCTCGGGCGTGAGCCGCGCAGTCTCGATCAGGTCGGGACGCCAGCGGCAGGTGCGCTCGATGGCGTTCTTGCGGCGCCAAGCGTCAACTTTTGCGTGATCGCCACTCACGAGCACAGGAGGCACGCCCTCGCCGTTGAACTCGGCGGGACGGGTGTACTGCGCGTACTCGAGCAGGCCTCCGTCCTCGGCGGTCGAGAACGACTCGTCCACGTTGCTCATCTCGTCGCCCAGGGCGCCGGGGATGAGGCGTACGACGGCATCGGCAACGACCATGGCGGGTAGCTCGCCACCCGTAAGCACATAGTCGCCAATCGACAGACGCTCGTCGGCATACGCATACGCGCGCTCGTCGACGCCCTCGTAACGGCTGCACACAAACAGCAGGCGCTCACTTTTGAGCAGGCGCTCGGCCACATGCTGCGTAAAAGGCTCGCCACAGGGGGTAAAGAACACCACAGTGGGCTTGGGACCCTCGGAGCTAATGTCCTCGATGGCCTCGGCGATGGGCTCGACTTTCATGAGCATGCCCTGCCCGCCGCCGTACGGCTCGTCATCGACGGTACGATGGCGGTCGTGCGTCCAGTCGCGCAGGTTATACGCCTTAAAATCAAAAAGGCCGGCCTTGCGGGCGCGGCCCAAAATCGACGTGGACATGACGGGCTCAAACATCTCGGGAAAGACCGAAAGGGTCTCAATCAGCATGTTGTCCTCCCTACTTGTCCATATCGATCAGGCCGTCCATCACGTGGACGGAAATTGTTCCTGCATCGGGAAGATCGAGCACAACCTGCTCGATCACGGGAATCAGTACCTCGCCGTACCGATCGCCCTCGACAACCCAAACATCGTTAGCGGGCGTCGACATAATCTCGACGATCGTGCCGAGCGAACCGAAGCGCTCGTCGACCACCTCGCGACCCATCAGGTCGGCATAGGCAGCGTCGAGCGAATCGAGCTCAAAGTCGTCACGATTTGCCAGCACATAGCATCCCGTGATGCCCTCGGCGGCCGTCAAGTCGTCAATGCCCTCAAACGAGACCAGATCGCCATCGCCCGTATCGGTGACGGACACGACCGTGCAAAAGCGGTCGCGCTTGAGCGCCGGCGGCGTCAGGGCGACGCGCATACCCGGCTCTAATATAGAAGGAAGCCCCCGCAGCGGCTGCGCGAGGACCTCCCCCTTCCTTCCGTGCGGCTTGACCACACGGGCGATGTTTTTGTACTGGGACCTCAAGGTCCTAGCCCAGAACCTCTACCTCGACAGCAGTGTCGAGGCGAGCGGCCAGCGCACGGGCGAGCGTGCGAATGGCTTTGATGGTACGGCCACGACGGCCGATGACCTTAGCGACGTCATCCTCGGCGACCGAAACCTCAATCGTAGAGGCGTCGTCACCATCGATGACCTCAAGGCTCACAGAATCCGGGTCGTCGACGATCTGAACAACGAGATATTCGACGAGATCGGCGATGCGATCTGAGAGCATTGCCTCACCCTCGAGCTGTGCAGCGTCAACCTCAGGCACGATTTACTCCTCGGCGCCCTCAGCGGCCTCAGCGGCAGCCTTAGCGGCCTCGGCCTCTTTGGCGAGCTGCTTCTTGGACTTCTTGACGACGGTCTCGGTCTTCTCGCCCTCGTTGGCGGCCTTGACCAGAGCGACGACAGCGTCGGTGAGCTGAGCGCCCTTGGACTGCCAGTCGGCGATCTTCTCGAGATCGAGGTTGATGGTCTTGGGGGCGGTCATCGGGTTGTAGCGGCCAACCTCCTCGATGATACGACCGTCACGCGGGGCGCGGGAATCGGCGACGACGACACGGTAGTACGGACGCTTCTTAGCGCCGTGACGAGCAAGGCGAATCTTGACTGCCAAAGGAAACTCCTCCAACCAAGCAGCTTTAGGCTGCAACTACAAACAAACAGTTGAACATAATACGCCATCGACGCGGGCAGGTGAAGTCCGTGAGACCAACTTCTTCGGTGTAGTCGAGGGCAAATCCATATCTTAGACAAGAATTCACGATTTGCAAGCACATCCACGCACCCCACATGAGCTGCGCGGTATACTCATGCCATGAAAAGACGCGAACATACATACGGTTATGAGGATGCCGCAGGCGTCACGCCGCCGCCTTGGACGGGTCCGGCGGTGGGCCTGATGGACCTCGATGCGTTTTTTGCGAGCGTTGAGATGCTCGACCATCCCGAGTGGCGCGGCAAGCCGCTCATCGTGGGTGGCGATGCCAATTCTCGTGGCGTTGTGTCCACCTGTTCTTACGAGGCACGTCGCTTTGGCGTGCACTCCGCCATGCCCTCGGCCGAGGCACAGCGTCTGTGTCCTCAGGCCATTTGGACGCATGGGCACTTCGACCGCTACCGCGAGGTCAGCGCGCAGGTCATGGCTATCCTTGCCGATGAGACGCCACGCGTTGAGCGCGTGTCGATTGATGAGGCCTTTATCGACATCACGCCGGGTCGCTTTGCACCCGAGGACCCACTGCTGGTCGCTCGACGCATAAGCGACCGCGTGGCAGCGCTGGGAGTGACGTGCTCCATTGGCGTGGGCTGCAACAAGACGGTCGCAAAGATCGCAAGCGAGCGGGACAAGCCGTTTGGGCTGACCATCGTGCGCCCCGGAACCGAGCAGCGCTTTTTGGCCGCACTGCCGGTATCTGCCATGAGCGGCATCGGACGCTCGGCCGAGGAGCGACTGCGCCGCATGCGCATCTATACGCTGGGAGAGCTTTCGCGCGCGACGGAGTCAACGCTGGCTGCCATTTTTGGCGTGAACGGCGAGCGCATGCGCCAGCGCGCGCTAGGACTCGAGGTTTCCGAGGTTACGAGCTTGGACGAAGAGCGTGAAGTCAAGTCGGTAAGCAATGAGCGCACCTTTGCGAAAGATTTGACTGAGCGTGGGGATATTGAGGCGGCGATTGCGCTGTTGGGAGAGTCAGTGGGACGCCGTCTGCGCCGTCAGGGGCTGACGGGTGCCACGGTAACGCTCAAGCTTAAGTATTCGTATGGCAGCGGGCGTACGGCACAGCGCCGGCTGCCTCATCCGACCGACGATGAGAACATCTTCGTGGCGGTGGCGTTCGAGCTGCTCGACAACATCTGGCAGGAAGGCATGCATGTTCGCTTAGCGGGCATCGGCATGAGCGACTTCGACCACCAGGGCGGCATCCAAACCGACCTGTTCTGCGAGATCGATGACCGCGGAGCCCAATCCAGCGACCGCCGCGACCTCTCCGTCGCCATCGACGCCGTCCGAGACAAGTTCGGCGACACTGCCCTATCCTTCGGCCGCCAATCCCGCTTCAACGATTAACCGCCTTTGGGCAAAAAGAAAGCCGGGCAGGTGCGGAAAACCGCACCTGCCCGGCGATATGCGTGAGGGTAGCTAAACCCCGTCTCAAATGAGCTACTAGAGGAGGTTGAGGGGGAGCTGGGGGGCGTCTCCCCAGAGTTTCTCGAGGCGGTAGAAGTCGCGGGCTTCGGGAGTGAAGACGTGGACGACAACCGAACCATAGTCCATGAGCATCCAGGTCTTCTGCTCGCGACCCTCGATGGAGAACGGGTGCTCGCCGCAAGCCTCGGCGACCTTCTCCTCGATCTCGTCGACGATAGAATCGACCTGGCGGTTATTGGTACCGGTGGCAAGCACAAAGTAGTCGCATACGTCGGAAAGCTCGGTCAGGTCGAGCACCTGAACGTCCTCGCCCTTCTTGTCGTAGGCGGCCTGCGCGGCGGCGCGGGCGACATCCTCGGCGGCGACACCGCTCGCGGACAGCGAGGCGGCGGTGCGGTCGGACGTGGCGGCGAAGCTCTTGTGCTCCACGCCTTCAAGAATCTGCTCGTCGGTCATGGTCTCGTCGGCCATGGAATACCTCTTTCTAGACAGCCCGAGCTAGCGTAGCTGGGCGTAATGGTTGTAAATCGAAATAGCCGTGGGATAAAGATAGCGCCCAGACTGGATCACATAAACCAAACCCTGCGCAAAACAGGAGAAGAACAACTCGTCGAGCGTCGACTCCCCCACCATCTTGCGCAGCGCATGGGCATAGTCGCCGTGGCGGTTGGGCTCGATGGCATCGGCCACAAAGACCACCATATCGAGCGGCGTCATGTCGCAGGCACCCACGGTGTGACGGTCGACAGCCTGGAAAACGGCCGGCGACAGCTCGGGAAAAAGCTGCGGAAGCTCATAGGCGGCAACAGGGCCATGCAAAAGCGGCGTCGCGGCAGACGGAGAGCCGGCAATCTTAATGCCGTAATGCAGGGCGCGCGTGACCAGCTCGTCGTCGGAGAGCACTTTGTCCCAGTCATGGATCAAGCCGGCGGCAGCGGCATCAAAGCGGTCAACGCCGTAGATCTCGGCCAGATGAAGTGCGGTCTCGGCAACACCCAGCGAATGCACATAGCGCTTGCGCTTATCCTTCATGCGAACATCGAGCAGCTCTTGAATGCGCTTGAGCAGCGCGCGCTCATCGCCCTCAAACTGATCCTCTACCGACAACGTAGACCCCCATCACTCAAAATCTTCTTGGCCCAAATCGGCATATAGCCTGCGCTTGCGAATGTAGCCGAGCACGGACTCGCTCGTAAGATAGCGCACGCTCATGCCGCGGGCAACTCGCTTACGGATGTTCGTCGAGCTGATCGCCAGCGCCGGAATCTGAATATAGCGCACGTCGAACGGCAGCCCCGACTCTTTGATTCGGGCACGCGCCGTATCGATATCAAAGCCCGGTCGCGTCGCCGCAATAAAGGTAGCAAGCTCAGCGATTCGTTCGACATCATGCCAGGTCACAATATCGATAATCGCATCGGCGCCCGTAATAAAGTAGAGCTTTACCTGCGGCGGGTAAAAGTCGCGAAGGGCATGAAGCGTATCGGCCGTATAGGTTACACCCGGACGGTCAATCTCGAACCGGCTCGCCAAAAAGGCCGGGTTCGCGGCGGTGGCGAGGACCGTCATGGCATAACGGTCCTCGGCAGGCGTCACCGGCTTGTCAAGCTTAAAGGCAGGAGAACCCGCCGGCATAAAAAGCACAGCGTCCAAGTCGAGCGACTCGCGCGCCTGCTCGGCGGTCACCAGGTGCCCGTAATGAATGGGATCAAAGGTGCCACCCATAATGCCGAGCCTAAACTCCTGCCCATCCTCTAGAGGAAGCTCGGGCAGACCGATTCCACCGCGCAGCGACATGGCTTACTCGCCCTCCGAGGTCTCGGCATCGCCCGCGGCATCCGCCGCATCGACAACCTCGACGCCCTCATCCGCAGCATCGGCCACGTCAATGGCTTCAACGGCAACGTCCTCGCCAGCATCCTCGAGCTCCTCGTACTCCGAGAAGTCCTCGGCGCCCTCAAAGTCAAAGGCGCGCTGGCAAATGCGGACCTCGTCGCCCGCACGGCAACCGGCCTTCTCGAGCGCGTCGTCAACACCCATACGCGCAAACTTATGCTGCAGGTAAATGACGGCTTCCTCGTTTTCCCAGTCGGTCTGGATGACCATGCGTTCGATGGCACGACCGACCACGCGGAAGGCACCGGGCTCTTCCTGAACAATGCGGAAACGCTTCTCGCGCTGCAGACGACGGCGCTCCCACTCATCGTCGCGCAGAACGACCGGCTCATCGGAGACAGCCAACTCGGCACGCAGCTTAGCCACCTGCTCGCCCACGGCAAGCATCAGCGTGTTGAGGCCGGCGCCCGTCACAGCAGACACGGCAAAGAACATATGACCATCGTCGAGCGCCGCACGCTTAAGGTCGGCAATCTTGTCGGCCGTGCCCGGCGCATCGCACTTGTTGGCGACAACGATCTGCGGGCGCTCCGAGAGCTCTGCGCCATACTGCTCGAGCTCACGGTTGATGATGCGATAATCCTCGACCGGATCGCGATCCTCAAAACCACCCGTCATGTCGACGACATGCATGATCAGGGCCGTACGCTCAATGTGGCGCAGGAACTGGTGACCCAGGCCCTTGCCTTCGCTCGCGCCCTCAATAAGGCCGGGGACGTCGGCAACGACGTAAGAATATTCGCCGGCACGCACCATGCCGAGGTTTGGCACGAGCGTGGTAAACGGGTAGTCGGCAATCTTAGGACGGGCGGCACTCATGCGCGCGATGAGCGATGACTTACCCACCGAGGGGAAGCCCACGAGTGCGGCATCGGCCATGAGCTTCATCTCGAGCTCAATCCAGTGCTCCTCGGCCGGCTCTCCTAGCTGGGCAAACGCGGGCGCGCGACGCACCGACGTCACAAAGTGAGTGTTGCCCAGGCCGCCGGCGCCACCGGGCGCCACGACGACGCGCTCGCCGTCGTGTACCAGGTCGGCAATCTCGAACATCGGGGTCTGCGTCTCGGGATCGAGCTCGCGCACCACGGTGCCCATAGGAACCTTGAGAATCAGGTCCTCGCCGCTCTTACCGTTACGACGGGCACCCTGCCCGTGCGTGCCGCGCTCGGCGCGGAAGTGATGCTTAAAGCGGTAATCGATCAGCGAGGAAAGCTGAGCGTCGGCCTGGATGACGACGTTGCCGCCACGACCGCCGTCGCCGCCATCGGGGCCGCCCTTGGGAACAAATGCCTCGCGCCTAAACGACATGCATCCGGCTCCGCCGTCGCCGCCGCACACGTTAATGCGGCTGATATCGGTGAACTGTGACAACAGAATCGCCTCCTACAAAAAAGAGGGAGACCCTTGAATCCTAAAACTCAAGTGCCTCCCACATATGTGCTCTATGAAGGGTGAATTACGCGTTCGCGAGCGGGCGTACGCTGACCCTGTGCTTGATACCCTTGTGGAACTCAACGGTACCGTCGACCAGCGCGAACAGCGTGTCGTCCTTGCCACGGCCAACGTTCTCACCCGGGTGGATGTGAGTGCCGTGCTGACGGACGAGAATCGTGCCCGTGGTTACCGTCTGGCCGGCATAGCGCTTCGTGCCAAGGCGCTGACCGCGGGAGTCACGGCCATTACGGGAGGAACCGAGTCCTTTTTTGTGTGCCATTGTGTATACCTACTCTTTCGTTACGAGTGTAATCTACTCGGCGACGGGAGCCTCGGCAACAGCCTCGGCCTCTGCCTTGACAGCCTTCTTGGCGCGGGACGTAGCCTGGACCTTCACGATCTTCAGCTTGGTGAGCTGCTGACGGTGACCCTTCAGACGACGATAGCGCTTACGCTTGTGGAACTTGAAGACCAGCTGCTTCTCGCCCTTGAACTGCTCAACGATCTGAGCGGTAACCTTGGCCTTGGCCAGCTTGTCGGGATCGGTGACGATCTTCTTACCATCGTTGAGGAAGATAACCGGCAGGGTGACCTTGTCGCCCTCATTGCCCTCGATCTTCTCGACGGTGATGACATCGTCGGTGGCGACCTTGTACTGCTTGCCGCCCGTGTTAACGATTGCGTACATGTTTACTTGCCCTTCATGCATCAGTTAGTGCAACAGCCGAATATAGTAGCAGGCGAAAATACCCCCGTCAACGAGTATGTGGAGCAAATCCACAAGTTCGCACAGGTATGGGGCTGACGAGTCGGCCCTCGTCGTCCTCGCATGCTTGATTCTGACGCTCGACATCGTAGGAGCAGATGGTCACGAGGTCTTGCATACCGGTGGAAACAATAGGTGCATCCACGCCCGGGGTCAAGCCCTGCAACAAAACATCAGCTGCAGAAAGCAAAATTTCCGGACGCATGGAGCCCTCGTTATCGGCATGGGTTTCGAGCATGAGCACCAAATGATCCGGGCGCTCCCCCGCCGTGAGCTCATAGCCCACGAGCGTATGATCCAAATCCAAGCGCTTGCTCTTTTTTCCGCGCGCGTAGTCGATGCCATGGTCCGCGCGCAGCGTGTCGATCGCACGACGCACCTCGTCGGCGCTTACGGGCGCCTCGGGATCCAAGTGCAGGTCGATGCGATACGACAGGCGCGTAAGCTGCGCCGTCAACGCCGGCGTGCGCACGTCGATGTACGCCGCCTCGATGGGCGCCAGATCGGCCGGAGACGCCGCTGCGAGGCGCCCAAACGCCTCGTCGAGCGCCACGAACTCGGTCATAAACAGGTCATACCACTCGCAGGTCGACGACGTACCCACCGGTAGCGCCGAAGAGAAGCCCACGCGCATGTGCGGAGAGAAGCCCTGCGTGACGGCATAGGGAAGTCCCGCACGGCGCACGATGCGCTCTATGGTATGGATTACTTCGAGATGGCCCAGGTACTTAAGGCGATCGCGTTTGCCATAGCGAACACGAAGTCTAAAGAGCGAGGGGTTGTCGGTCAGGCGCTCACTCATGCGCGATCACCCATCAATACATTCTTGGCGTGGAGCGTGGGGCAGATCCCGCAGCCGGTGCACGACGTGCGGGTGCAGTCGGGAGTCGTGACGCCCTCGAGCGAGCGACGGTACTCGCGCTCGAGGAAGCCGCGCGTGCAGCCGGGGCTCACGTGCTCCCACGGCAGGCGCCAGTCCAACTCGTAGGGCAGGTGCACAAGCTCATTGAGGTCGATGCCGTTTTTGGCAGCAGCTTCCTTCCAGTTATCGAGCGAGAAATGCTCTACCCAGGCGTCAAAGCGAGAGCCCGAGCGCCAAGCATCGATGATGACAGGCGTCATGTCACGACCGGCGCGGGACAGCGCGGCCTCGATGAGCGAGGTCTCGGCATCGTGGTAATGCACGCGGACGGCACGGTTGCGAACGCTCGTGATAAGCAGCTTCTGGCGACGCTTGACGTCGTCGTAGTCGAGCTGCGGGCACCACTGGAACGGCGTGGCAGCCTTGGGGATAAAGACCGAAACCGAGATGGACACCGAGATCGAGCCGCGACGAGCCTTGGGCACCACGGAACGACCGAGCTCCAGCACGTGATCGGCCAGATTGGCGATGGCCACGATATCCTCGTCGCGCTCGCCGGGAAGGCCCATCATAAAGTAGAGCTTCATGCGGTTCCAGCCGGCCTCGAAGGCCGCCTTGGCGGCACGGTCTAGGTCCTCCTCGGTCACGTTCTTGTTAATGATGTCGCGCATGCGCTGGCTGCCGGCCTCGGGCGCGAACGTCAGGCCGCCCTTCTTTTCGCCGGCGACCGACTCGGCCATATCCACGCCAAACGAATCCAAGCGCTGCGACGGAATAGACACGCGAATACCCGTATCCTCCAGGCGACGGTTGAGCCTGCCGAGCACGTCGCGAATGCAGGAGTGGTCGGTCGTGGAGAGCGAGGTCAGCGACACCTCGTCATAACCGGTCTTTTTCAGACCCTGAATCACCGACGAGACGATCTGGTCGGCCGAGCGCTCGCGCACCGGGCGATACGTCATGCCGGCCTGGCAAAAACGACAGCCGCGGGCGCAGCCGCGCAGGATCTCGATAGACAGGCGGTCGTGGACCAGCTGCGCATAGGGTACGCACGACTGCGACAGCGGATTCGTGGCGCCGAAATCCTCGACGACGCGCTTGTAGACCACGGTCGGCGCATCCTTGCCTTCACGCGGCACGGTGTAGCCATGCGGCGAGCAGGGCTCGTCGTGACGAACCTCATAGAGCGACGGCACGTAGTTGCCGGCAATGGATGCAAGCTGCTCAACAATCTGCGCGCGCGGGACTCCTTCGTCTCGCAAGCGGCGATGCAGCTGGCAGGTCTCGAGCAGCGATTCCTCGCCCTCACCGATGAGGATGGCATCGAAGAAGGCCGCGTACGGCTCGGGGTTGTACACCGAGGGACCGCCGGCGATGATAATGGGGTCGTCCTCGGTACGGTCGGCCGCTAACAGCGGAATGCCAGCGAGGTCGAGAGCCTCGAGGAAGTTCGTCACCGCCATCTCGTGCGGCACATGTAGGCCAACGATATCAAACGAAGCGACCGGCGCTGCACCTTCGAGCGACAGCAGCGGAATACCCGCCTCGCGCATAGCGTCACCCATATCGGGCCACGGCACATAGCAACGCTCGCAGGAGATGCCCTCGGCCTGGTTAAGGATGTTGTAGAGGATGGCGATGCCCTGGTTGGGCAGACCGACCTCGTACACATCCGGGTAGATCAGGCAGCAACGGTAGTCGGCATCGGCCTTGGAAAGCGTGCCCCACTCGTGATCGATATAGCGGCTCGGTTTCTCGACCTTGGCGAGCAGCGGCTCAATTAAATGAAAACAGTCTTGGTATGCAACGCGCAACGGAAAACCCCTAAGCTGCGAGATCGGATGCGTCTTGGTAGGACGCCATAGGACGGGTAGCGCCCGCGACCGTGGTCACCAGATCGCGAACGCGGGAGAATGTGGCAGTGACTACCTCGTTGGCACGGCTGTAGTCGACATCGCGCTCGTAGAGCGAAACGAGCGCACGGCCCATGCCATAGGTGCCCGCGGCAGCAGTGAGCGCCTTGACGGCAAACCCGATATGCGGCGTCTGCTTGACGAGCGCACGGGTGACCGCGCGGATTACAAGACCGCCGGCAAGCACGCCCGCGACCTCGTAGCCGCGCTCAGGCTTAATGCCGCGCCCAAAGACGGCAGCGAGCTCAAAGAGCATGCCCACCTGCGCCAGCGCCATAACGGGATAATCGGCGCCCGGCAAAAACACCAGCGCACCGGTCGCCATATTGGTAAGCGCGCACGAGGTGATGATGCGATTGGCCGCCGCGATGCGCATGAAGGCAAAGTTCGCCGCAAAAGCCGTTTCCTTGTCGGTGCGATCGAGAATCCAGCGGGCAAGCGTCTCGAGCAGATACGTCTTATCGGTTGCCGCTACCACGCCGAGCATGGGCGTGGACTCCTCGATAAACGGCACCTCCACAGCAGACTCGGCAAGCACGCACACGGGCGCGCCGGCGATCACGAGCTCCTGCACGGCACTCTCCAAGCGGTCGGAACCACACGAGAGCACCAGCACCACATCGGTATCGGTCTTTGGAGCAATTCGCTCCTCCCCCAGACGCTCGACGCGCACAATGCCCGAGGTCGTCTGCGGCACAAAGGCGTCACGCACCGTCTCGGCCAGAAAGCGCGAGGCGGACGAATCCAGATAGACCGAGACGCGCACCGGCGTATCGGAATCCTTCTTAACGGACGCGCCCATCTTAAAAGCGCGGGTCAGCTTATCTACGGGAATTTTCATAGCAAACCCCTTCAGCGGTTACGCGGCGCCCGAACGATGCCGCCATATGGATTGTACGATACCCACCGTCAGCAGCTGAATCATCATCGAAGACGAACCGAAGCTAATAAACGGTAGCGGAATACCGGTAATCGGCATCATGCCGATGCACATGCCGATGTTTTCGAAGGTCTGGAACGCCCACATGCCAACGATGCCCACGCACGATAGGCGCAAGAACAGCGACTCACACTTAAAGGCGACGCGAATCGTCGAAAAGATCAGCAGCACGTAGAGGCACAGCAGCAAAAAGGAGCCGCAGAAGCCAAAGGTCTCGGACAAAAAGGCGAAGACGAAGTCGGTATGGAACTCGGGTAGGAAGCCGCCGGCCGACTGCGTCGCATGCCCCAGGCCCTTACCAAAGAAACCGCCCGAGCCGACCGCGATCAACGACTGCTGCAGGTTGTAGGCATCGTCCGAATCGGCATTATCGGGGTCGATAAAGACCGTCAGACGGTTCATCTGATACTGCTTGATGAGCACATCGTGGCCGAGCAACGAATCAAAGACCGAATCGAGCGCCAGGACGAGGGCCACCAGGCCCACGAGCAGGGCCAGGGTCGACAGCACCCATTCGCGACGTGCACCGCTCATGCAGATGACGATGGCGCCCGAGACCAGCACGACCAGGCCCGAGCCCAGGTCGCCCATGGCGACGACGGCCAAAAACGGAATGGACAGCATGCCGCAGAGCTTGACGTAGTCGCGAACGGTATCGATGCGGCCGTTATACTGCGAGCCAAGCGTGGCGATAAAGAAGATGGTGATGAGCTTGGCAAGCTCAACCGGCTGGAATGTCAAGCCGATACCGGGAATCTTGATCCAGCCCGTCATGCCCAGACCGCCCGTATAGGACAGGCCCGGAATCTTGGGCGAGAAGATCACAATAAGGTCAATGACGAGCAGCGCCGTCGAGAAGTTAGAGATGCCGCGCAGATCGGTACGCCAGACGAGCACCGCAAGCACCGCGCCAATGCCAATGCCCAGCAGGTGGCGCGAGAATGAGGCGTCGGCCTTAAACTGTGACGCCGACCAAATAATGATGGCGCCATAGGCAACGAGCGCGACGGTAGCCAGCAGCACACCGATATGCACCTTTTGGCGAAACGTACCGCGCGAGGCCGAAAGTTGCTTGTTGACGCGGTCCAGGCTGCTGCGAGAGCCGGTCTTGGTTGAACGGAACAGATCCGCCGGAGAAAAATCCATCGCAACCTCCTATCGAACCGAAGAATCGCCCGAGGCCGAAGAGGTATCGGGCTCGTCATAAATCGCGCCGAGCACGTCGCGCACGACATGCATCGCGGTATCTGAGCCACCGCCGCCCTGCTCCAGGACAGTAGCGATGACATACTTGGGATCATCGGCCGGCGCATAGGCGCAGAACCACGCGTATTCGTCCTCGCCGCTTTTCTCGCCCGTGCCCGACTTGCCGTATACCTGCGGCGTCAGGGTGCCAAAGTGAGCCGCCAGGGACGTCGATGCCGTGTAAATCACGTCGTGCATGCCGTTGCGAACAAGAGCCAAATCCGAATCGCTGTTGATCTTGGCCTCCAAGCGCTTCTTCTTGCCTTTGCCGTTGTACTTATAGGCATCGCCGTCGCCATCGCGCGACACGGCAGACAAAAACACGTGAGGCACGTACTGCTTACCGCCGTTGGCAAGGCCCATGTAGGCGCATGCCATCTGCAGAGGCGTCACCAAAATGTCGCCCTGGCCGATGGCAATGTTGGTCATATCGCCGGCATTCCACTTGCGGTCCTCGGCAGAGGCGTCGGTAAAGTACGACTCTTTCCACTCGGCATCGGGAATACGGCCCGCGCCCTCACTCGGCAAATCGATACCGCAGGTCTTGCCTAGGCCCCAGCGACGAAAGACCTCCTGCAGGCCCTCGGAATGTTGCTCGTCATAAAAGAACGCCTTGCCCATATCGTAGAAGACGGGGTCGCACGAGTTGGCAATACCCGACTGCAGCGTCATGGTGCCGTGTCCAGACGTCAGCCAGCAGCGCTTGCCCCAAGCCTTGCCCAAGCCCGTCCAATAGCCCGTGCAGTTGGTTGTCTGCGTTGAAGTGTAGGTTCCAAACTCAAGACCGGCCAGTGCCGAGAGCGGCTTGATGGTCGAGGCCGACATGTACTGTCCGCTAATGGCGCGGTTGAGCAGCGGGTGCGAACCCTTGTCATCATTGAGCTCGGTCCACACGTCATTTGAGACGCCGCCGATAAAGACGGACGGATCGAACTTGGGCTCGCTCGCCATGCCCAGGATCTCGCCGTTGTTGGGATCGAGACACACCACAGCGCCGTTGCCGGCATTGCTGTAGCCAGTGGTCTTGGCAAGCTCGATGGCGCTCGCCAGCGCCGTCTCACAGGCCTGTTGGATCTTGAGGTCGAGCGTGAGCTTAATGTCGGAGCCGGCCTTGGCGGGCACGGCGCCGGCCTGACCGGTCACATTGCCCGAGGCATCGACCTTGACGGTCTGCTCGCCACGAATACCCTGCAGCAGGTTTTCGTAGTAGCTCTCAACACCCGCCTGGCCCACGATATCGCCCGACTGGTACGTAATCCGGCCAGCAGAAGCATCATCGTCGCCAGAGGTTTTCTTATTCTGGGCCTCAAGCTGCTCGGAGGTAATGGTGCCGGTATAGCCCAAAATGTGACAGGCCGTCTCGCCGTACGGGTACTGGCGCTCGGTACGCTCGGCAATCTTGACGCCCGGGAACTCGCCGGCGTGCTCCTTGATATAGGCAACCGTGGAGCGACGGACGTCCGTCGCGATGGTATGCAGGCTCTGGGCGCCCTCGGAATTGTCCTGAATATTGCGCAGAACCGCCACGTAGGGCATACCGAGCACGTTGGCAAGATGGCGAACCAGAACCTCATCCTCGGCAAGGTCGCGGTAGGCCACGACAGCAAGTGAGGGACGGTTCTGGACAAGTGCCACGCCATTGCGGTCGAGGATGCGGCCGCGCACAGCGGGTGTGGTAACGGTGCGCGTCTGATTACTATTAGCCTGCTTTTCATAATAGTCCGACGAGACCATCTGCATGCCCCACAGCTTGACGGCAAGCGCCGCGAACATCGCGCCCACACCCGTGGTGAGGATGGAGAAGCGGCCCTTAAAGGCGGTCGCCGCGGTATTGCCCTCGCCCTCGGTGGCGCGCGGGGCCGTTCCATGCTGCGTATCGTAGGTAAAACGGGAATCGCCGCGACGCATGATGACCAGCGCGACCACGATGGCCACAACCAGCACGATACCGGCGATAATAACCGTCATCTGGGAAGACATCTACGGGCCTCCCCTATTTGAGCTTACGGGTCTTGGGCTTAAAGCGCATGCCCGTCTGGCGTCCGCCACGTGCGGAGAATCCATAGCCAGACTGTGGCACGACGCCGGACATCAAAAACGGAATGGCAACCAGACCCGTCAGGATCGAGGACGGCAGCGCATGGCCGAAGATCGCCACGACAAAGCTCGTCTCCAAACCCATAAACAGCAAGACGATGCTGTAGATCACATTAATGACGAGCGCAAAGGCGCCCACGGTGATGCCGCGCGCACTCGGGGTACCACCCGTCTGACCGACGGCGCTGTGCACCAGGGCAAAAGAACCCACGGTCAGCAGGAGCGACATAACGCCCACCGGCACGGCAGCGGACAGGTCATAAAACAAGCCGCTGCAAAAACCGCACACGACGGCACGGGTCGGGTCGCCCGAGAACACGCTTAGGCACACCAGGATAATCATGAAGTTGACGCGACCGCCCGCAATGGAGATCTGCGGTGCCAGGCCTGCCTGCAGCAGCACGCACACGATGGCGGCGATTACAAACGTGCGGGAGCTCATCCCCTGCTCGTGTAGATCCATGGACATGCCCCCTATTCGCTCGAGCCGGAATCGGTCGTCTCGGACGTGTCGGAACCGTCATCCGAGCTCTCGTCCTTCGTCTTGGTCGCAGCATCGCGCGACGTTCCCTGCGGCGTGCTATTAGCGGTGCTCACGTCCTCATCCGAGGCCGACTGTTCGTCGGTCAGCGAGGTGATGACCAGCACTTCCTCGTTGTTCTCGGCCGTCGTCTGGGCGCGTACCACAATGGTGTAGTACACGTCGTTTGCCGATTTCTCAACCGACGAGACGGTGCCGAGCGGAAGGCCCTTGGGGAACACACCGCCAATGCCCGAGGTCACGATGATGTCGCCAACCTTAACGTCGGAGTCGACGCTCACGTACTCAAGACGCAGCGTGCCGTCAGCCTGACCCTGCAGCATACCCTGGGCGCGCGTGTCCTGCACCATAGCGGACACGCCCGAGTTCTCATCGCCAATCAGGCGCACGGTGGACGTCTTGGCCGAGACCTCGATAATCTGGCCTATGACACCGGCAGAACTCGTCACAGGCATGTTGATGGTAAGACCGTCGGCAGAACCCTTATCGATGGTGACGGTCGAGGTCCAGGCATCGCCCGAAGCGCCGACGATACGAGCTGCGGTTGATTTGAGGTTGTAGGTCGACTGCAGGCCGACCAGCCCCTCCAGTCGCTCGGCGGTCTTTTGAGCCTCGGAGAGCTCGGCAACCTTAGAGGTCAGTTCCTCGTTTTGCTTCTTAAGCTCGTCAAGCGTGTCCTGCGACGCCGTAAGGTTAGAGAACACGTTACCGATCGCATTGAAGGGAGCCGCCACAGCCGAGCCCACAAAGCGCACCGGCGAGGTAATCGTCGTCACGCCCGAGCGCACGGCATGAATCGGTCCTGCCTCGCCCTCGCGGATGTAAAACGTGAGCAGCAACACCGAAATCAGGCTGAAAACAATCAACGGGCGCATACCCGTTGATTGTCGCTTGGTATTCAGATTTGTGGAGAAACCCGAAGATCGTGCCAAATGGAATCCACCTTTTGGAAATTAAGCATTGGTCTGGACGAAGCCGCCATCAAACGCATTGGCCTCGAGCACGCGGGCACAGCCGTTAACAACGTTATCGAGCGCCGTGGGGCTGACGTTGACCGAAACGCCGGTCTCATCGCGCAGGCGCACATCGAGACCGCGCAGCAGCGCGCCGCCACCGGTCAGCAAAATGCCATAGTACATAAGGTCCGAGGCAAGATCGGGAGGCGTAGCGTCGAGTGCGTCCTTGACGGCCTTGGCCATCTCGTCGAGCGGCTTGTTGAGTGCGCGACGAATCTCCTCGCTCTCGATGCGCACGGTCTTGGGCAGACCGGTGATCACGTCGCGGCCGTTGACCTCGACGTCGAGCTCATCCTTGAGCGGCACGGCGGAGCCGACCTTGATCTTGATGTCCTCTGCCGTACGCTCGCCGATGGCCAGGTTGTAGGCATCACGAACGTGCGTGAGGATGGCCTGATCGAACTCGTCGCCGGCAATACGGATGGACTGCGAGACGACGATGCCGCCCATAGCGATAACGGCAACCTCGGTGGTACCGCCACCGATGTCGATGACCATGGAGCCGGTGGGTTCCTCGACGGGCAGGTCGGCGCCGATGGCAGCCGCCATGGGCTCTTCGATCAGATAGGCCTGGCGGGCACCGGCCTGGATCGTGGCCTCAAAGACAGCGCGCTTCTCGACCGACGTGACACCGGAGGGAACGCAGACGACAACACGCGGACGCGGAGTCCACGGATAGCGCTTCTCGGACGCCTTGTCGATAAAGTAGCGAAGCATGGCCTCGGTAACATCAAAGTCGGCGATGACGCCGTCCTTCAGGGGACGAACGGCCACGATGTTGCCGGGCGTACGGCCGAGCATGCGCTTTGCCTCGATACCGACCGCCAAGATGCGCTCGTCGTTCTTGTCGATGGCGACAACAGAGGGCTCGCGAATGACGATGCCCTTGCCGCGCACGGAGACAAGCGTATTGGCGGTGCCGAGGTCGATGGCAAGATCGCCCGCATAGCTACCGAAGAACATATCCATCAAAGAAAACAACGCAACTCCTGATGTGTTGGATGATTGCTGGAAAACTACTAGCTCATCATACTAGCGCAAGCCCGGCGCCTCACTTGCGGTGAAGCGCCGGGCAAAGCTAAATCCCATAAGGTCACTACTGGTTGTCAGCAGCCGAGAAATCCATATCAAGCGAAGAAACGGCCCAGCCGATATGGTTGTCGGAGCGCACGAATTTGACGGTGTACTCCTGCTCGCCGCCCTTGGACAGCGATGCCTTCACCTTGGCGGTCGTCTCGGTCATGGACTGATCCATGCCCTCGACGGACACGGTGGCACCCTGCGGAATCGAGGAGATGATCATCGACTTAGCGTCCTCGGACAGGCTCGAGGCCAGGCAAGACTCGGCCTTTGCGGCGTCACCGTCGCCGGCAGCCTGGAACAGATCGGTGATAACCGACTCCTGCGAGGGGAAGCCAAAGCCGCGCGTGTAGGCAAAGCCCAGACCGCCCGCAGCAATCAAAATGAGCAGAAGCAGCACGATGAAGACTTTGAGACCCGTGTGGCGATGGCGACGACGGACCTTGGCCTGCTTACGATCCTGACGGTCCTGCTGGACCATCTCGGACTCTGACAGTGTAAAGAAGCCGGTGTCCGAGGGATCGGGCATAAACTGACCGGTCGCGCCCGTAGGATCGAGCGGATCGACGGCAGGAGCGTCCATCGCAGGCGCCGGAGCCGTGGCCATAGCCGTCTGGGCAGACAGCGCGGCAAGCGAATCGTGCACGCGGGCAAGCTCATCGGCCTGCTCGGAGGTAAGCTGGTAGATGCCATCGGCAGTAGCGGCGTTAAAGGCGTCGAGTGCGTCGGAGGGACGGCCGGCGGCAGAAAGCGCCTGACCCATGCCGGCGTTGAGCGCGCGCGTGTCGTCACGGGGACCGGCAAAGTCGATAGCCGTACGGTAGGTCTCCACGGCATCCGCCGGACGGCCGAGCTTAATGAAGCAACGACCGAGCTCGCCCAGTGCGGCGGCAGGAGCCGGATTGGCGCCGTCGATGGCAGCCTGACGGAAGGCAGTACCTGCGTTGGCATAATCGCCCGACTGGAACAGCGCATTGCCCAGGCCCAGATAGGCCTTGAACGGCGTGGCATAGGAAGCATCCTGCGTAGCAGCAGAGAACGCCTGGGCGGCCGTCGTGTAGTCGCCCACGGCGGCGAGCGCCTTGCCGCGGTTGGTGAGCAGCGCGCCGCGCTTGCCGTAGGTGCCGTCGTTGAGGGCGGCAGCATAAGCCTCGGCGGCCTCGGCATACATGCCCAGGTGCATCAAGGCGTTGCCACGAAGGTGATCGGCCTCGCCCATAATCTCATCGGGAGTCTTTGCCGCCCCAAGCATCTGGGCTGCAGCGGAAAAATCACCCGCGCGGTAAGCGGCGCGGCCCTGTTGGATCAGCTGGCTATTCAAGGAAGTCCCCTTTACTCGTGAACGATCTCGACATGGACGATCTCGTCGCCGGCACGCAGCTGCGAAATCACATCGAGACCCTCGACCGTGGTACCAAAGACGGTGTAACCGGAATCGAGGTTATGCTGGGCGCCCAGGCAGAAGTAGAACTGCGAACCCGCGGAATCGGGGTCCATGGAGCGTGCCATGGCAAGGGCACCATCGACATGGCTGTTGCGCGGATTGGTGGCAAACTCGCCCTTGATGCAGTAGCCGGGGCCACCGGTACCGGGCATGCCGTCGGGGCCCTCAAGACCAGCGGCGACGTCGGCGCCGGACATATCGCGGGTATTGGGGTCGCCGCCCTGGATGACAAAACCGGGCACATAGCGATGGAACTTAAGGCCATCATAGAAGCCCATCGTAGAAAGCTCGCAGAAGTTCGCGACATGAATGGGAGCGCCCTCGCCGTCAAACTTGACCTTGATGGTACCCTTCGACGTCTCGATAACGGCGCACTCGTCGCCGGCAAGCTGATACTCGGGCGTGTAGAGCTCTTTCTTAAAACCAAACATGTGGTTCCTTCCTCGTGCGTTTAAAGCATATTTGTACGAATTGTAGCAATAAGCATGCGCTTACATCAATTGCGCACGTAGGTTATGCCGACTATGGCGAACTAATTTTAGGAACGCTGCTGCGGCTTCCAGGAACCCACATTGGCGTCGTACTGGTTCAGTGCGCTGTTGCCGCCCTGCGCGATGGGCGCCAGGATATCGCTTTGGTGGGAACTCATCGACTCACCATCGGGAATGGCCAGCGAGATGTCCCAGCTCTGACAGATCACGTCGACACGCTCGTACATCCACTCGGCAAGCTGCTTTAAGTGGGCGATGTCATCCGCATAGACCGTATCGTCCTGGTACTTAAGGTTGTTGAGCTCATCTTGCGTCTTTTTGATCTGGTCGCGCAGGGCGTAGGCACTCTGCGACAGCTCCTGACGGGTGGACAGCGGCGTTCGGAGATAGCCGTTGTTAAAGGAATCGATGACCTCGCCGATCTGGTCCTCGTCAGCGTAGGACACGATGGTCTGATACAGACCGTCGAGCCTGGTATAGAGCTGATCATCGGTGAGCACGGTTTCTTCCTGGACCACCTCCGCAGAATCGTCCTGCTTGGTATCGTCCTCAGTGGCCTCGCCCTTTTGGCGCGTGGGGAAGGTGGTCTGTGCAGCTTGGCCAAACTGGTCGTAGAAGCCGGGCATAACACCCATGGGATCGGTCGTCACGAACCAATAGGCACCGCCGCAAACGACGGCAAGGACCGCGATTACGATAAGCGGCTTGGGAATATGACGCTTGTGCTTGTGATAGGCGTCCTCGTCGGGGTGCACCTTGCGCTTGGGTTTTTGAGCATCGTCATGCAGGGAAACGGGCATGGGAATATCGACCTTGGGGATACCGAAATCCTTATCGAAAGCCGGCAGCACGCAGGTCTCATTGGGGTCGGCGGCGTCCGAAAGCACCGCAGCGGCAGAGGCCGGCGCATGCGGCACCTCGGTATCGATCTGCTCTTGCGTTAGGCGCGGAAAGCCCGCCGTGCGGCCCGCTGCCAGGTCGGATGCGGCCGCGTCCTCGGAGAGGATACCCGGAGCGGGGCGTCCGCATTTGGGGCACGTACGATCATGCGGAGAAAGACGGGCACCGCAGCCCTCACAGAACACGAACTCGGTGTGCTCGGGACCATCGCCCGGACCCACGTAGGCGTTGCAGTAGGGGCAGAACGAGGCGCCGTCCTCGATAGTCTTAAGGCAATGCGGGCAGATCACGGCATCCTCTTTTCGAAGCAATTCAAATAATCGAGGTTAGAGCATAACATCGCCACGGCCCCACAGGAGCAAGGCACCAATTCAACATCGCCAGGGCGCGTAGTTACTTCTTCTTTTTGCTCGGCATCGAGACTTTGATGCCTTGGGCGGACTTGGTTACGCGAGAGCGCTTGGCTCCGCTACCCTTCTTTTTCTTGGGCTGGGCCTGGGCCACGCCCTCGAGTGCGCGGACCTCGGCCTCGCGAACGGTGCGAGCTTCGCGGCGCTGTGCCATGTCGGCGGCGACGCGCTTGGCAAAACGCTCCGCCGTCGAACCCGTCGAGCTCACCTTGCCGCCACCGCGACCCAAGCGGACGCGCACACCGCGGCCAAAACCAGTTGCGGCATGACGACGACGCGGCTTGAGCGATTCCATCATCGTGGCGAGCTTAAAGAACACCGAGCAGGTAAAGACCACGATGACAGCCAAGATAACCATCTGGCCCATCGACAGGTTGGCAATAGACAGCAGCTTCGGGAATCCGATAACGCCCGTCAGGATGCCGACGACTACAAACACAAAGAGCGCCACACGCAAGGGCGTGAGGGGCTGCGAGATACGCCAGATCAGGCTGACGTTCGCCGCGCACGAAGTAAGCAGGCACATCGTAGACAGCGTGAGCTGGTTAAAGCCAAACACGCGCGCCACAAAGATATCGAGCGCCGCGGCCAAAATGACCGCAATCGACGCCGGCAGTGCCCGCTTGAGCGCGTTCGTCAGGAACGATCCCTTCACGCGAGCATTGTTGGGCTCCAGGCCCAACACAAAGCCCGGCGCGCCGATGCAGAAGAAGTTGATGAGCGTCATCTGAATCGGCTCGAAAGGGTACGACGGCAGCGCAATGCACAGCGCCGCCAGCCCCATCGAGAACAGCGTCTTGGTCAAGAACAGCGAAGCCGAACGCTGCAGGTTGTTGATGGAGCGACGGCCCTCGGCCACCACGGCGGGCATCGAGGCAAAGTCGTTGTCGACAAGTACGATCTCGGCCACGTTACGCGCGGCATCGGAGCCGGCCGCCATGGCGACGGAGCAGTCGGCCTCCTTGAGCGCCAGCACGTCGTTGACGCCGTCGCCCGTCATGGCCACGGTGTGCTCGCGGCGCTTGAGTGCCTGCACGAGCTCGCGCTTCTGCTGCGGGGTCACACGACCAAAGACATGGTAGCGGTCCACTGCGGCATCGAGCTTGGCCGGCGTATCGAGCGTCGTGGCGTCCACATAAGCGTCCGCCCCCGGCACGCCCACCACGCGTGCGATCGACGACACCGTACGCGGGTCGTCGCCACTGATCACGTTGAGGGTCACGCCCTGCTCGTTAAAGTAGCCGATGGTCTCGGCCGCCGAGGTACGAATCTCGTCGCGGATGGTCACAAAGCCCACGGGCTCGGCCTCGCCCACCATATCGCCATCGGGCGTAAAGCCGTCCACGAGCGCCACCACGAGCACGCGGCAGGTATCGGCAAGCTCGGCGACACGGTTCTCGACCTGGGCAAACGCACGATCAGAGAGCACAAACTGCGCCGCACCCATCACATATGAGCCCTGTGCAAACGACGCGCCGCTCCACTTTTTGGAAGACGAGAACGGAATGACCGACAGCGGCTCGGACACCTCGACCGGACGGTCGGCGTAATAGTTGAGCAGCGCCTGACAGGTCTCGTTGGCATCGGCCGAGGTCGCACGTGCGACGTTAGCCAGCGCAAAATCGAGCACCGTGGTATCGACGGGAACGGCGGCGTCGCCCTCCCCCGCACCCATACCCTCGACCGGCAGCGGATAGGTACCCTCGACCTCCATGCGGCCCGACGTGATGGTGCCCGTCTTGTCCAGGCACAGCACGTCGACGCGCGCGAGCGTCTCAATGCAGTAGAGCTGCTGCGCGAGCACCTTGCGGCGGGCCAGGCGCACCGTGGCGATGGCGAGCACCGACGAGGTCAGCAGCACCAGGCCTTGCGGGATCATGCCCAGCAGGGCGCCCACCGTGGACAGCAGCGCCGACGAAGGCACATGACCAGCCAACAGCTCGGAGAAGCACCACGAAAGCGCGCTATTGCCTGGGGTTCCCGCGGCATCCCACAGCTCGCTCACGTTCGAGGCAAACAACGCCAAACCGAGCGGGATCATGATGATGCTCGCAAAGCGCACGATGGCGTTAAGCGCGTTCATGATCTCGGAATTGACCTTTTTGACGTACTTGGCCTCGTTATTAATTTTGGCCACGTAGTTGTCGGCGCCGACATGGATCACGCGGGCGCGCAGCAGACCCGAGTCGATAAAGCTGCCGCTCATGAGCTCGGAACCGGGCTGTTTCTTAATGAGGTCGCTCTCACCCGTCAGCAGGCTCTCGTTCACGAGCGCCTCGCCCGAAACCACCACGGCGTCAGCGGGAATCTGGTCGCCGCGCCCCAGGCGGATGATATCGTCGAGCACGATCTGGTCCAGGTCGAGCTCCACCTCGGCGCCGTCGCGCACCGCAATGGCCTTCTTGGAGGTCAGCAGCGTGAGCTTATCGACCATCTTCTTGGAACGCATGGACTGGATGACGCCAATAGCAGTATTGAGGAACACTACGAACAGGAACGTCAGATTCTTAAACGAACCGGTCAAAATGACTAGGAACGCCAAAATCACGTTGATCAAATTGAACAGCGTGCAGAGGTTCTCGATGATGAGCTCTTTGACCGACTTGGTCTTGAGCTCCTTGTTGCGGTTGATCTTACCGGCGGCGATGCGCTCCTCGACCTCGGCGGTCGAGAGTCCGCGCTCGATATCCGTTGCTGCCATACCACGTCCCATCACGTCGCGTCGGTATAAGAAAAACCGCCCGGACCACGCGAGGTTCGGACGGTCTCACGTTCGATGGTGCCCCATGTTGGATTCGAACCAACGGCCTTCTGCTCCGGAGGCAGACGCTCTAATCCCCTGAGCTAATAGGGCCAACGTTTGGCATTATACCCAAGTGCACCACGGGCTATCAAAATAAAAGAAAAAGCTTTGCAATTCCGAGGAAGACGCGGCGCAACGGCTCACTTTAGAAGGCAAAAGCGAATCAGATAGTATAAACTCTCATGCACCATATATACACGGCTCGCGATGCGGGCCGTTTTTACTAGGGTTATCCATCGAGGTGAGAGGCACACCATGATTGCAATTTTAAAGCAGAGCGCCAGCGACGAGGCCGTCAGCCATATCGTCAGCTGGATTGAGAAAAAGGGCCTGAAGACCGATGTCTCGCGCGGCGAGAATGAGACGATCATCGGCCTGGTGGGCGATACGACCAAGATCGACCCATTCCTGCTCGAGTCCATGGACGTCGTCGAGCGCGTGCAGCGCGTCTCCGAGCCGTTCAAGCGCGCCAACCGCAAGTTCCACCCCGAGGACTCCGTCATCGACTGCGGCCACGGCGTCAAGATCGGCGGCGATCAGTTCCAGGTCATCGCCGGCCCGTGCTCCGTCGAGGGCGAGAACCTCATCCGCATCGCCCGCCGCGTGAAAGCCGCCGGTGCCACGATGCTGCGCGGCGGTGCCTACAAGCCCCGCACTTCCCCGTACGCCTACCAGGGCATGGGCCCCGCCGGCCTGGACCTGCTGTGCGAGGCGTCTGCCGAGCTCGATATGCCGATCGTCACCGAGATCATGGACCCACGCGACGTGCAGGTCTTCCTGGACAAGAAGATCGACGTCATGCAGATCGGCGCCCGCAACGCCCAGAACTTCCCTCTGCTCAAAGAGGTCGGCAAGACCAAGACTCCGATCTTGCTTAAGCGCGGCATGTCCGGCACGATCGATGAGCTGCTCATGGCCGCCGAGTACATCATGAGCGAGGGCAACGACAACGTCATCCTGTGCGAGCGCGGCATCCGCACCTTCGAGACCCGCACCCGCAACACCTTCGACCTCAACGCCGTGCCGGTGCTGCACCACCTGTCGCACCTGCCCGTCGTCGCCGACCCCAGCCACGCCACCGGCTACACCCGCTACGTTGAGCCCATGGCGCTCGCCGCGACCGCCTGCGGTGCCAACGGCCTGGAGATCGAGGTCCACGACGAGCCCAGCCGCGCATGGTCCGACGGCGCCCAGGCCCTCACCCCCGATCAGTTCGACGACACCATGCGCCGCATCCGGGCCATCCGCGAGGTCGTCTGCCAAGAGACCATGGAGTAGCCCATGGGTACCGTGAGAAACGCGCGCGTTAACCAGGGCGGCCCCAAGTGCGCCGGCATCGTCGGCCTGGGCCTCATCGGCGGCAGCTTTGCCCGCGGCTATGCGCAGGCGGGCGTCCGCGTGCTGGCCTGGGACCCCGATGACGATGTCATGACGGCCGCCAGCATGGGCACTGTCGCCGGAGAGCTTAACGACAAGACGCTCGGCGAATGCGACATCATCGTCCTTGCCTGCTATCCCGAGGCATGCATCGAGTGGCTCGAGGCGCACGCCCAGGCGCTCGCCGACGCCACCGACACCGAGGCCATCATGGGCCCCGTGGTGATCGACACGGTGGGCGTCAAGGGCATCGTGTGCGAGCGCGCCTTTGAGCTAGCCCGCGAGCACGGCTTTTACTTTGTGGGCGCGCACCCCATGGCGGGCACGCAGTACTCGGGCTATGCGCACTCCCGCGCCGACCTGTTCCAGGGCGCCCCGCTCGTGCTCGTACCGCCCGCGGTGGACGATGCGCTCAAACTGGAGCTTTTGGGCCAGATGCGCGAGATGGTACGCCCCTTGGGCTTTGGCAAGTTCAGCGTGACCAGCGCCGCCGAGCACGACCGCGTCATCGCCTTTACGAGCCAGCTCGCGCACGTCGTCTCCAACGCCTATGTTAAGAGCCCGACCGCTCAGGTCCACCACGGCTTTTCGGCCGGCAGCTACCGCGATCTCACCCGCGTGGCGCACCTCAACCCGCAAATGTGGTCCGAGCTCATGATCGACGACGCCGACGCGCTCGCCTTTGAGATCGACCATCTGATCGAATCGCTTGGCGCCTACAGCCGTGCGCTCAAGGACCGCGACCAGCGCTATCTGGAGAATCTCCTTGCCGAGGGCGACCGCATTAAGCGCGCACTCGACGACGAGGCCTCCCACTAGACAACCCATCACGCCAGGTCGAAAGGACCGAAGCTTATGGCGATTACCATCGATATCGACACTGCACGCCCCTACCAGGTGCATGTTGGCACGTTTTTGCTGGAGCAGGCGGGACCGCTCGTGCGTGCCACTGCCGGCGGCACCAAGGCCGTCATCGTGACGGACACCAACGTGGGCCCGCTCTACCAGATGCCCGTTAAGCAGAGCCTGGAGGCGTCAGGCTACGAGGTGAGCATCTGCACCTTCGAGGCCGGCGAGGCCCATAAGCGCGCCGAGACCTACGTTGCCATTTTGGAGTTTGTGGCCGAGCACGAGCTTTCGCGCTCCGACGTGATCGTGGCACTCGGCGGCGGCGTCGTGGGCGACGTGGCGGGCTTTGTGGCCGCCACCTACATGCGCGGCTGCAAGTTTGTGCAGATCCCCACGAGCCTGCTCGCCATGGTGGATTCGTCGGTGGGAGGCAAGACCGCCATCGATCTGGCTGCCGGCAAGAACTTGGCCGGCGCCTTTTGGCAGCCGAGCGTGGTTATTGCCGACGTGGGGTGCCTGGCCACCCTCACGCCCGAGCAGTTCGCCGACGGCTGCGGCGAGGTCGTCAAGCACGCCGTGATCGCCGATCCGGAGCTCTTCGATGAGCTCGAGAAGACCCCTCTCACGTTGGAGCTTCTTAACCAGGACGTGGCCCGCGTGGCGCTCATCATCGCCCGCAACATCGACATCAAGCGCGCCGTGGTCGTCGCTGACGAGCGCGAGACCAACCAGCGCAAGCTCCTCAACTTTGGACACAGTGCCGGACATGCCGTCGAGGCCTGCGAGCACTTTGAACTGGGACACGGCAACTGCGTGTCGATCGGCATGGGCATCATCACGCGCGCCGCGGCTCTGCACGGCATTTGCGATGCTGCACTGCCCGGTCGTATTGAGGAGCTCTGCGCCCGCCATGGCCTCAAGACCCGCTGCGACCTAGATGTCGATGCCGTCTTTGCCGAGGCGTTGCACGACAAGAAGCGCGCGGGCGACACCATTGACCTGGTGATTCCGCACGGCATTGGCCGCTGCAGCATCAACCGCACGCCGCTTTCCACTTTCCACGAACTCATTGCCGAGGGCCTCGGCCAGAAGGGAGACGCATCCGCATGCTAGCCCGCATCACCCCGTCCCCGCTCAAGGGCACCGTTCCCGCCATCGCGTCCAAGTCGATGGCGCATCGCCTCATCATCTGCGCTGCGCTTGCCAACGGCGAGACGCACGTCACCTGCAACACCACCTGCGCCGACATCGAGGCCACGGTGCGCTGCCTTACGGCACTGGGTGCTCGCATCGAGACCGTAGAGGACGGCTCCCAGGTCCACCCCACCATGAAGAGTGTTGAGTTTGGCCTGCTCAAGGCCCTTGCCGGCGGCACGCTTGACTGCGGTGAAAGTGGCTCCACGCTGCGCTTTATGCTGCCTGTCGCCTGCGCGCTGGGTGCGGATGCCACCTTCGTAGGCCAGGGCCGCCTGGGCGCCCGCCCGCTCTCCCCGCTCTCGGACGAGATCATCGCCGCCGGCTGCGACCTACAGGGTCTGGGCGGTTTTCCGCTCAAGACGAGCGGCCGCATGCGCCCGGGCACCTTTGTGCTTCCGGGCAACGTGAGCTCGCAGTACATCTCGGGCCTGCTGCTGGCAGCCCCGCTGCTGGCCCAGCCCTCCTGCGTGCAGGTAACCGGCCTCATCGAGAGCCGCCCCTACATCAACCTGACGATACAGGCCATGAAGGCCTTCGGCGTCGAGGTCAACGTCGAGCGCATTCCGGCCAAGGACGGCCAGCCCGAGGTCACGAACTTCCGCGTGAGCAGCGGCTCGTACCGCACGCCCGGCAGCGTAGCCGTCGAGGGCGACTGGTCCAACGCCGCCTTTTGGCTGTGCGCCGGTGCCATCGGCACCGACCCAATCACCGTCGAGGGCGTGTCACTGAGCTCCGCACAGGGCGACCGTAACGTGCTTGCCGCGCTTTCGCGCTTTGGCGCCCGCATCGTGCGCTCCACCAACGCCGCCACCGTGCAGTCCGACAAGCTCGCCGGCTTTGAGATGAGTGCCCACGACATTCCGGACCTGGTGCCCGTCATCTCGGCCGTGGCCTCGCTGGCACAGGGCCGCACCTTTATCCGCGATTGCGCCCGTCTGCGCATCAAGGAATCCGACCGCCTGGTCACGACCACCCGCGAGCTCACCGCGCTGGGCGCGCAGGTGCGCATTGCCGGCGATGACCTCATCATCAAGGGTGTCGATGCCTTCACCGGCGGCGAGGTCGATTCGCACAACGACCATCGCATCGCCATGATGGCCGCTATCGCCGCGAGCCGCGCCACCGGCGAGGTCGTGATCCACGGCGCCGAGGCCGTCAACAAGTCCTATCCCGATTTCTTCGACCACTACCGCCTGCTGGGCGGCAAGGTCACACTCGAGGAGGAATAGCATGTCCTCGACCTTTGGCAACGTCTTGCACTTAAGCATCTTCGGCCAGTCGCACTCCCCCGCCATCGGCTGCTCCCTCGATGGCATTCCGGCGGGCATCGCTGTTGACCAGGAGCAGCTGCAGGCCTTCCTCGACCGTCGTGCCCCCGGTCGCGACGAGACCGCGACCAAACGCCGCGAGGCCGACGCCGTGCACATCATCGCCGGTGTGGTCGATGGACACACCACCGGCGCGCCCGTCGCGGCAATTATCGAGAACACTAACACGCGCTCCAAGGATTACTCCGAGCTGCGCCGCAAGCCCCGCCCCGGACATGCGGACTTCCCTGCGCGCGTGAAGTATCACAACATGCACGATGTCGCCGGTGGCGGGCATTTCTCCGGCCGCCTAACGGCACCCCTGTGCATCGTCGGCGGCATTGCGCTGCAGGCACTCGAGGCCCGCGGCATTAAAGTAATGGCGCACGTCGCGCAGATCGGCGGCATCTCCGACCTGCCGATGGACGATATGGTCTATCGCGAGGCCGACCGCAAGGCGATCCTTACGAACGATCTGCCGTGCATTGACGCCGCCGCAGCCGGCCGCATGCGCGAGGAGATCCTAGCCGCGCGCGACGAGCTTGACAGCATCGGCGGCATCGTGGAGTGCGGCATCTACGGACTTCCCGCAGGCATCGGCGACCCCATGTTCGACGGCATCGAGAACCGCATCGCGCAGATCGCGTTTGGCATTCCCGCCGTAAAGGGCGTGGAGTTTGGCATGGGCTTTGCCGTGGCCGCCATGCGCGGCAGCGAGAACAATGATCCGTATCGCATCGATGCCGAGACCGGCGAGATCGAGGTCGAGTCCAACAACGCCGGCGGCATCCTGGGCGGTATTTCGACCGGCGCGCCCGTCATGTGGCGCATGGCCGTAAAGCCGACGCCCTCCATTGGCCGCGAGCAGCAGACGGTGGACATGGACGCTATGGAAAATGCCGAGCTCTCGGTCCACGGCCGCCACGATCCCTGCATCGTCCCCCGAGCTGTCCCCGTAGCCGAGGCAGCCGCCGCCCTCGCGATTTGGGACGCTCTCCTCGAGGACGCAGGCCAGCTCTAAAAATCTCCGGGGGCCAACTCCGGCCCCCACGCCCACCCAGTGATTTTTCTGGGACGGGGATTAAAAAATCATTGTGTACCTAATGATTTTTTAATCCCCGTCCCAGAAAAATCACCGACTCGTGAAAGGGGTCTCCATGGACCTTGCCGATATTCGTCAGGCCATCGATGGCATCGACGCCACGCTCCTCAACAGCTTTGTCGAGCGCATGGACATTGCCACCGAGGTCGCCAAGTCAAAAATCGAGATGGGCAAGGCCGTCTTCGACCCCGCCCGTGAGCGCTCCAAGCTCAACAACCTCGCCAGCCGCGCGCCCGAGCGCTATGAGGCACAGACCATCACCCTGTTCCGCTTGCTCATGAGCATGAGCAAGGCCGAGCAGCAGCGCTACATCAACGAACTCAAGGGCATCACTGTCTCGCAAAAGGCCCACGCCACGGCCGTGGCCTTTGACACACCCTTCCCCCAGACGGCCACCGTCGCTTGTCAGGGCGTTGAGGGCGCTTACAGTCAAATCGCCGCGTGCAAGCTCTTCGACGTGCCCGACATCGCGTTTTTCGAGACCTTCGAAGGCGTTATGCGCGCTGTGCGCGACGGCTTCTGCGAGTTTGGCGTGCTGCCCATCGAGAACTCCACCGCCGGCTCGGTCAACGCCGTCTACGACCTGCTCGCCCAGTTCGACTTTCACATCGTGCGCTCGCTTCGCCTCAAGATCGACCACAACTTGCTCGTCAAGCCCGGCACCAAGCTCGCGGACATACGCGAGGTCTACAGCCACGGTCAGGCCATCGCGCAGTGCGCTAGCTTTATCGAGGCGCACGGCCTGCACGCCACCAAGTACCCCAACACGGCCATGTCGGCCGAAATGGTCGCCAGCTCCGAGCGCACCGATGTTGCTGCCATCGCATCGCGCAGCTGCGCGGCACTCTATGGCCTGGAGGTGCTGGAGCCCAATATCCAAGACTCAGACAACAACTACACGCGCTTTGTCGTCATCAGCCGCGAGCCGCGCGTCTACCCCGGCGCTAATCGCACCTCGCTCATGATCACCACGGCCAATGAGCCGGGCGCGCTCTATCGCGTACTCGAACGTTTCTACGCGCTCAACATCAACCTCATCAAGCTCGAGAGCCGTCCCATCCCCGGTCGCGACTTTGAGTTTATGTTCTACTTTGACCTGGACTGCCCCTTTGGCAGCAAGGCCCTCGACGACCTGCTCAATTCGATCGACGACGTGTGTGAGAGCTTCACCTACTTTGGCAGCTACACGGAGGTGCTCTAGATGACCGATACCGCCGCAACCCGCCCCTACGGCGTACTGGGCCGCGTGTTGGGCCACAGCTACACCCCGACCATCTACAAGGAGCTCGCTGGGCTCGAGTACGTGCGATTTGAGCGCGAGCCCGAGGACCTCGCGGCCTTTATGACGGGCGACGAATGGGAGGGTACCAACGTGACCATCCCCTACAAGCGCGCCGTCATAGAATACCTGGACGAGCTGAGCCCGCTCGCCGAGCGCATGGGCAACGTCAACACCATCACGCGCCTGCCCGACGGCCGCCTGCACGGCGATAATACTGACTACTTCGGTTTCCAGTGCCTGGTCGAGGAGTTGGGCGTTGAGGTTGCCGGCAAGAAGGCCCTCGTGCTCGGTGCCACCGGCGGCGCCGGCACCACGGCAAGTATGGTGCTGGGAGACATGGGCGCCATCGTCGTACCCGTGGGTCGCACGAGCGAGGTCAACTACGACAATATCGCGCAGCAGTCCGACGCCTCCCTACTCGTCAACTGCACGCCCGCCGGCATGTTCCCCCATTGCCCCGACGCGCCTTGCACGCTCGAAGGCCTCGATGCGCTCGAGGGCGTCATCGACATTGTCTACAACCCCGCCCGCACGGGCCTGATGCTCGAGGCCGAGCGCCGCGGCATCCCCTGCATCGGCGGCCTGCTTATGCTTGTTGCCCAGGCGGCACAAGCTGTCGAGCGCTATACCGGCAAAGCCACCCCGCGCGAGAGGATCCTGGACGTAACGGAGCGCCTGTCACGCCGCGAACAGAACATCGCGCTGATCGGCATGCCGGGCTCGGGCAAGACCCGCGTGGGCGAGCAGATCGCCCAGCTCACGGGCCGCGAGCACATCGATCTCGATCGCGCCCTCGAGGAGCGCCTGGGCATGCCCTGCGCCGACTTTATCATCAAGTGCGGCGAGGCGGCCTTCCGCGAGCAGGAGACGGCAGCGCTGGCCGACATCTCCAAGCGCAGCGGCTTGGTGCTCTCCACCGGCGGCGGCGTGGTTACGCGCGACGAGAACTACCCTCTGCTGCACCAAAACAGCCAAATCGTGATGCTCAACCGCAAGCTCGACGAGCTCGCCCACAAGGGCCGCCCCATCACCGCGCGCGACGGCATCGACAAGCTGGCCGAGCAGCGTATGCCGCGCTACCGCGCCTGGGCCGACTACATCATCGACTCACGCGACTGCGCCGCCAACACCGCCCATGCCCTCCTCGACACCCTCCCACCCGCTCTCTAACCAAAACCATCACAAAGGGGGCAGGCACCTTTGTGGTGGTTTTTCAACTGCAAAGGAAGCAACCATGAAAGCACTCGTCATTAACGGCCCCAACCTCAACATGCTCGGCATTCGCGAGCCAGGCATCTACGGCAGCGACAACTACGATCGCTTAGTGCAGATCTGCCAGGAAGCGGGTGCCGCACAGGGCTTCGACGAGGTCGATGTCTTCCAGTCTAACCACGAGGGCAGCATCGTCGACAAGATCCAGGAGGCTTACGGAAAGGTCGACGGCATCGTCATCAACCCGGCTGCCTACACGCATACGAGCGTGGCGATCCTCGACGCCCTCAAGGCCGTTGCCATCCCTGCCGTCGAGGTGCACATCAGCGCCGTAGAGACGCGCGAAGACTTCCGCCAGGTGAGCTACGCCCGCCTAGCCTGCTTCGCCACCATCACCGGCGAGGGCCTGCAAGGCTACGCCCACGCGCTGGAGCTGCTGAGGGAACGTCTCGAAAAGTAGCCTCGCGAGCAAATCCATCAACGCGATTCACACGCTAATAATGCCAGTGCCGCCAGCAGCAACCTCGCTACTGGCGGCACTTTATTACTGGCATATAATCATTGCAGTCACACAACGTCTGGAGACGCGCATGTTAAGCATCCATCTGGGGGATTACCCCGGTTCCATCTACGATACCGAAACCTATTTTAGGAACTCATACTTGGACTCATGGTTCGAAGACCCTATGGCCGCACAGATTATTAAAAGCGTGGACGGATCAGAGCTCATCGGTCCCCACAACATCGTAAGCAAACAGCTGGGCTCGATCACCCCACTCGAACTGTCCGGCGGCGTTAAGACGCTGCTGCTGGTGCGCAATCTCCCAAATATGGTGTTCAACGCATCCACCTGCGGAGACAACTGTGCCCGCTGGCTACTCAAGATCGGCAAAGAGCAGGATGTGATGGTGACCTTATACCACATCATGAAATTCCCCTGGAAGAGCTTTGAAATCCGCATTGAAAACGATGGCCGCATCGTCAGAAACATGCAGGAGTTTGTCGGCGCCACGAATGACTTTTTGGATGTTGATGAGTAATGAAGGGAACGCATACCGTTGTCGTAGAGCGTGCAAAGGTCAAATACACACTCACGTTTAAGCGCAATATTTCCTTTATACGCGGCAACAGCGGCACGGGTAAAACGACGCTCATCTCGATGATTCGCGACTACAACGACCGAGGACCGGAAAGCGGCGTTGCACTCAGTTGCGACGTGCCTTGCGAAACGCTTTCCGGCAGACGCTGGGAGCGCGAGCTATCGATCATCGAAGATTCAATCGTCTTTCTAGATGAGGGTAACGAGTTTATCTACTCAAAGGACTTCGCCAAAGCCGTCAACGGCTCGTCCAACTATTTTGTTCTGATATCTCGTCGCGATGCCAACGAGCTCCCCTACAGCGTTGATGAGATCCTGAAGCTAGTCAACACGACAAGTAAAACAATCAATGGCCGCAAGAGCGACAGGCGCTTCTACTCGGTGACCAAGCCGCTATATGACCACACGGCAAGTATGCTGTATCAGGATCTAAATGTTGGATTCGAGGTACCCGACGCCGTAGTTGTCGAGGATAGCAAATCTGGCTATCAATTCTACGACGCTCTTTGCAACCGACTCGGGATCCCCTGCTATACCGCCACCGGCGTTGCGAATCTAAAACGTACGATTCACGAATGTCCCGAGCAAAACATCCTTGCTATTGGAGACGGAGCAGCATTTGGTCCCTACATCGAAAAGGTGCTCGGACAGCGCGTTTACAAGAACGTACGCTTGTTCCTCCCCGAATCATTCGAGTGGACACTCCTGCAATCTGGCCTCATTCCCAGTAACGATATCTTAAAAATCCTCGAGGATCCCTCAAGCTATATCGAAAGCCGCGACTACCTGAGCTGGGAGCGGTTCTTCACCGATGTGTTGATCAAATACTCGGCAGACACTCGCTACGCCTACAGAAAGGTAAAGCTCAATGAGCAGTACCTGAGGCCGCAGGCGATGAATGCAGTTGCAAACGTCTTGCCCGAGTGCCTGAAGGCAGACTAGATACAGCGGGGAGGGCCAAGTTGGTCCTCCCCGCTTTTGTTACGCCTTCTTGATCACGTACGCCAATCCAATATCGCAGGCACAGCGTACGATTGACGCGAAGAACCACGATGCTGGCAGCGTCATAAGCAGAGGCTTGCTCACGCTCGGCTCCAGCCCCCTTTGGCGCGCCGTATAACCAATCCACATCAGCAGCACAATAGCAGCTCACGCCACGGCTTCGGCCTAAACGTATACCCGGCAAGAACAAAGAACACCGGCATGTGAAAAAGCCCAGACCACCAAGCGGTCTGGGCTTAATAAACGATGGTGCTCCATGGCGGATTCGAACCGTCGACCTTGGGATTAGAAGTCCCCTGCTCTATCCAACTGAGCTAATGGAGCAAATAGCCGCACGCCCAAGCAAGCGCAAGCCTGTCAGGCACAAGTAATTATAACCTAGTTGAACTGCTCGCGATACGCCTTGCAGACCTCATCAACCGGGCCGTCCATGCGAAGGTCACCCTTCTCAATCCAAACGGCACGCTGGCAGATGCGCTCAACCTGCTCCATAGAGTGCGAAACGAACAGAACCGTCACGTCGCCGCTCTGGATAAAGTGCTGGATACGGTCCTCGCACTTCTGCTGGAAGAACACATCACCGACGGACAACGTCTCGTCAACGATCAGAATATCGGGCTCGGTAATCGTCGCGATTGCAAAGGCGATACGCGCCACCATGCCCGAGGAGAAGTTCTTAAGCGGCATATCGACAAAGTTCTGCAGCTCAGCGAATTCGATAATGCCGTCAAAGTTGGCATCGATGAACTCCTTGGTATAGCCAAGCAGGGCGCCGTTCAGATAGATGTTCTCGCGGGCGGTCAGCTCGGGGTCAAAACCAGCACCAAGCTCAATCAGCGGCGCGATGTTACCGTGCACCTTAACGCTGCCCTCGCTTGGCTCAAGCACGCCAGCGATAATCTTGAGCATCGTAGACTTGCCGGAGCCATTGGTGCCGACCAGACCCACGACCTCGCCACGATGAATATCAAACGAGATATGCTTAAGCGCCCTAAACTCCTCAAAGAACAACTCATGCTTGGCAAGCTTAATGAAGTACTCCTTGAGGTTGGTCAGCGACTCGGACGCCATGTTAAAGATCATGGTGACGTCGTCGACCTCGACAGCCAGAGGCTGCTCGCTGTAATCAACAACAGATTCAGTCATCACAGCACTCCTTAGATGTAGAGGATGAACTTGCGCTCGGACTTATGGAACACGGTATAGCCAATAATAAGCGCAAGAACCGCCCAGGCAACGCACATACCAAACGTCATAAGCGAGGGCGTAGTCTGGAACAGGAAGATATCGCGCATAAACTGCAGGTAGTTGAACATGGGGTTCGCATACATCAAGATACGTACGAGATGCGGCATTTGCGCAATATAGTCAGTCGTCCAGAAGATGGGCGTAATGTAAGTCCACGCCGTAATGACGACGCTCCACAGATGCATAACGTCGCGGAAGAAGACCGTAAGGGCAGAGAGCATCATGCCCAGGCCCATGCAGAAGCACATAAGCAGCAGCAGGCAAACCGGCAGCAGAATCAGGTGCCAAGAAGGCATAACGCGGAACCACAGCATGACGATGGCGACGGCGACCAGCGAGAAGGCAAAGTTGACCAGCGAGAAGAGCACCTTCTGCACCGGGAAGACCCAGCGGTGCACCTTAACCTTCTTGAGCAGAGGGGCAGCGCCCACGATCGACGTCAGGGCCTGGTTCGTAGACTCGGACATGACGGCAAAGGTAATGTTACCCACGATCAAGTACAGCGGGTACATCTCGGGCGTCATTGAGCCATTGCGACCCTGGCCAAAAATCGTCGAGAACACGATGGCCATGACGATCATCATCAGCAGCGGGTTGAGCACCGACCATGCGACGCCCAGAACGCTACGGCGATACTTGATCTTAAAATCCTTGGTAACCAGCTGACGAAGGATAAACGCGTCCTTCTCAAATTCGTTCTTAGCAAACGTCGCAGGCAGACTGCGAGTTTCTTGTTGCTTTGTCTGATCCGACACGGATGCAACTCCTTTACTCGTAATCGTTGACAAACGAACAGTATAGACCCGACGGCCATGCAAACGATTCGCGCAACAAAACTGGAGAACTAACCCACATCTTAGGATGCCAAGCCCAAACGGCTATACTTTCAAGGATTGAACGTATAAGGAGCATTGAGTGAATTCTGAATCCATCGCCGTCATCATCCCCTGCTACAACGAAGCGCCCACGATCGGCAAAGTCATCGACGACTTTCACCGCGAGCTTCCGCAAGCGACGGTCTATGTCTATGACAACAACTCGTCGGACGATACCTCACGCATCGCCACCGAGCACGGCGCCACGGTCCGCTTTGAGCCCCGTCAGGGAAAGGGCAACGTATGCCGCCAGATGTTTCGCGACATCGACGCCGATTGCTACCTGATGGTCGACGGCGACGACACCTACCCCGCCGAGGCGGCCAAGGCCCTCTGCGAGCCCATCCTTAACGGTACGGCCGACATGACCGTAGGCGATCGCCTTTCAAACGGCACCTACGCCGAGGAAAACAAGCGCGCCTTCCACGGCTTTGGCAACAATCTGGTCCGCGCCATGATCAAGTGGATCTATGGCTACAGCTTCGATGACGTCATGACCGGCTACCGCGCCATGAGCCGCCCGTTCGTTAAAACCTTCCCAGTGCTTTCCGAGGGCTTTCAGATCGAAACCGAGCTCTCGATCCACGCCGTCGACCACCGCTGGCGCATCAAAGATGTGCCCATCGAGTACCGCGACCGTCCCGAGGGTTCCGAGTCCAAACTCAACACAGTGAGCGACGGCATTAAAGTCGTTGCGATGATCGGCACGCTGTTCAAGGACTACCGCCCGCTGAAGTTCTTCAGCCTCGTAGCGCTTCTGTTCGCGGTATTCGGCCTCGCCCTGGGCATGCCCATCGTTGTCGAATATTTCCAGACCGGCCTCGTCCCGCGCTTCCCCACCGCTATGCTCGCCGCCTCGTTTATGTTCCTGTGCGGCCAGAGCCTTGCGACCGGCTTCATCCTAGATTCTGTAGCAAAGGTCGAAAAAAAGCAGTGGGAGGTCAACGTGTACAGCAAATACGCCTACGACGACCAGCCCGGCCACCCTACTTCCAAGCCAAGCGAGAGGTAGATCTTCCGCAAAATACTATTGGCACCACTGCGCAGATAGCCACCAACAAGAAAAGCCGCCGTTAAAGAACGGCGGCTTTTACTCTCGAAAAGTTAATAGCGCCTAGAGCGTCTTGATGTACTCCCCCAGCTCTTCCTCCCAGTCGGGCATGTGGAAGCCGGCAGCCTCGAGCCTGGACAGGTCGAGCGCGGAGTGGACCGGGCGCGGGGCGACGGGGCCCTCGGCGCTCGCGTAGTAGTCGGCGGTCGATACCGGCACGACCCTGTCCCCGTTGCCGTTGGCGGCCTCGAAGACGGCGCGGGCGATATCGGCCCAGGACTTGACGGTGCCGGAGCCGGTGCAGTCGTAGGTGCCGTAGGGGGCGTGCGTCCCCAGCACGTGGAAGATGGCCTCGGCCATGTCGCGCGTGAAGGTCAGGCGGCCCAGCTGGTCGTCGACGACCGTGACCTGCGCGAGCCCGTCCTCGGGGTCGGCGACGCGGTCGGACAGCCCCCTCATGGTCTTGACGAAGTTGTGCCCCTCGCCGATGACCCAGGAGCTGCGCATGATGTAGTGGCGGGGGCACCCGGCCACGGCGATGTCGCCGGCGGCCTTGGTCTGGCCGTAGACGGACAGCGGGGAGAACGGCTCGTCCTCGTCGTGCACCTCGGCGGTGCCGTCGAAGACGTAGTCGGAGGACACGTGGACGAGGGTGATCCCGTGCTCGGCGCAGGTGCGTGCGAGAAGGGCGGGACCGGCGGCGTTGGCCTTCCAGGCGGTCACGCGGCCCTCGGGGGTCTCCGCTTTATCCACGGCCGTGTAGGCGCCGCAGTTGATCACGGTGCCGTAGAGCGACCAGTCGTATTTTGAGTAGGCGTCCGGGTCGGACATGTCGAAGGTGTCGATGTCGCAGAAGTCGAAGTCCTTGGCGACGCCGCGCTCCTCCGCCAGCGCGCGGACCGCATGGCCCAACTGGCCGTTGCAGCCGGTGACGAGGGTGCGCTTCGGCGCCATGGGGACGACGTCCTTGAGCATCGGGTGGTTGAGGTCGGCATCGGAGACGGTGGCCTCGTCGAGCGGGATGGGCCACTCGATGGCGAGCTCGGGGTCGGCGAGGTTCACGAAGGTGTAGGTCCTCTTGAGCTCCGGCGACCAGTGGGCGTCCACCAGGTAGGTGTAGGCGGTGCCGTCCTCCAGGGCCTGGAAGGAGTTGCCCACGCCGCGCGGGACGTAGATGGCCCTGCTCGGGTCCAGGGTGCAGGTGAACACCTTGCCGAAGGTCTCGCTGCCCTCGCGCAGGTCCACCCAGGCGCCGAAGACGCTGCCGCGGGCCACGGAGATGAACTTGTCCCAGGGCTCGGCGTGGATGCCGCGCGTGACGCCGCGGCTGTCGTTGTAGGAGACGTTGTTCTGGACGACGCGGAGGTCGGGGATCCCGAGCGCGCACATCTTGGCGCGCTGCCAGTTCTCCTTGAACCAGCCGCGCGAGTCGCCGTGGACGGCGAGGTCGACGACCTTGAGGCCCCCGATGCCGGTCTCGGCGACGGAGAGGTCCTTCTCGAATGCGATGTCTGCCATGTGGGAAAAGCTCCTATCGAAGAGGTTGGGTAACCGGGGGCGCCCGCGCGG
>DXLU01000023.1 GCA_019414565.1 Collinsella sp.
CGCGGACGTTTGTGGGCGGATGCTCAAATCTATTGTGGCAATCGGGCGGTTGAAATATCTTTTTCAACCGCCCGATTGCCACAATAGATTTGAGCATCCGCCCACAAACGTCCGCGTTTTATACCCATCAAATCCTTTGCCTTTTGTCGTCTAGACTAGAAAAATCGCTCGAAATAACGCAACCGGCCTGCTCGCTTGAAGAAACCTAAGCCCGTAACGTAGATGTGCAAACTTCCGAAACGCCTTGCGCGGCATAGTGCGTATAAACTTCGTCAACCGCCTCAGAAATATCTGAGTATCGCGCCGGGTCAAAAGCATACGATGTCGCAGCTATACCCTGCACCCATTCGGAACGCGGATTAATTGAATAGCCACACAGCATCATCATACATGCATCTAGACCTGATTTCCCAAGTATCCGACGTATTGATGAGAGCATCGCGGGTCGCCCCTGCACCATCGTCGTCACCCCTATTAGCAGTATTTACCGTTTTTCTCTAAATGCGTATCGCCACCCTTAAGAATACGAAGTGTTTTATCCAGACCCGATTGTCCTCCATCTCAAACGAAGGGATAAGGAATCTCATCCGGAATCGGCAGTAACGGAGGATTCACAACGACAAGCGAAAAACATGAGTCATCTCTCAGAGGGGAGTAAAGGCTCCCCTCAAGCACCCTAGTTTCGTCATCCAAAGAGTTGATGGCAGTGTTTTTCTTACAAAGGTCGACAACAAAAGGGTTGATTTCTACAGATGTTACATCCATGCCACAGTTGGTAAGTATCAGGCCCTGTATTCTGGGGCCAGAACACAAATCGAGAGCCTTCCGTGCGCTCTGCGGTGTAAGGCGCCAATCTCAGCAAATCTGTCCCACAATACTGCGCTGAAGAACAAGACGGAACCCCTGAGCCAAACTCCCCTATACCTTATTAAGGCTAAGACAGGCAAGTTCACGCACCCGGCATATTCCAGAATAACATCCTATTGTTTTAGATGCTCTACAAGCATGAACAGCCGCGAATCGGAAAGATCTTCTAGTTTCGCCCCGACTGACCGCCAAGGGCCAAAATGGCCCCTCCATCCCCGGGCGACTGGCTCTGGCGCGCCGAGGAGTGTCCCCAAGTGCCGGCAGAAAAGAAACGTCCCTATCTGCCGGCTAGAGGGCACCGAAGAGGATGGCGTAGGTAGTGGATTCGCCGAGCTTGAGCTCGTCGCCGGGATTGAGTTGGGCGGAACGGCCGGGCTCGACCTGAATGCAGACGCGCGTGGCCCCGTTTACCACCACGGTTCCGTTGGTGGACGACAAGTCCTCGACGTGCCAGATATTTTGAGCATCGCACCAGATATGGGCATGGCGGGCCGAGACATCGTCGCCGACGTCGGTAATATCGCCCTCACCAGTGGCCAGCGCACCAATCTCAACACCCTGCTCACTCGGCTGAATCCAGCGCGGGGCGCTCACGACAAAACTGTTTTGTACGCGCAGCAAGCCCAAGGGGTGCGCCGGAGCGGGTTCGCGTTCGCCCGCGGTCATCGACATGCCAAGCGAACGCGGCGTGGAGGTGCCTCCGCCACAGGTCGCGTGCGCGTAGTCGATGGCATAGTTCACCGAGGACCGCACATCCGCCGAACAACCGACGGCGACAAACAGCACCAGCACGGCCTCGGCGCGCTCGGCGGGCATGAGTTCCGCCGCCTGGGACAGGCGATCGAGCGCGTTGCGATAGAGATTCGTGTCCTGATGGCACTCTTCGAGCGCGCGTACCATCGGTTCACCTGCAGGACCGCACGCCATATTGATCACAGCCGTGGAGTCCATGGGATTGCGCTGGCGCAGGGCCAGTTGCGACATAATACGCGCAGCCGAGGTACCGTATTCGGCAAAGTAGCGCTGCTGAAGCGTGCCGACCGGCGCGCGAACGATAAAGCGGGAAACCCAAGAGCGATCGGCGGCTCGGCTCTGCGGGCTGCGGCCGTCGGCGAGCGGACGGGACGAAAGCACCAAGCCGCACAGCTCGATATGGCTCAGATGCGCCGCGCGCTTAAAGATGTCAAACATGGCCCCGCATGGGGTGAGCTCAACTTGAGATGCCATGACCTAGGCCTCCTTGGTCGTAGAAATAGAATCGGACGATACTTCGACAGGTCCGCCAAAAGTACGGGCAGCTGCGGCTCCACCGGCAAGCGGAGTCGCCATCTGGGCTTTTGTGCGTCGCGGTGCCGAAACGGGAAGTTCAAAGGCAAAGCCCATCGCAAGCAAAAACCACGTAAGCGTATAGGTTGCAACCAAAGCGGCAACAAGGCCGCCCATCACGGCGCGTTGGGAAAATACGCTACATGCAGCCACAGCCAGTACCGGAACCTCGCAGGCAGAAAGCGCAAGCACACCCTGCAGGAACCCCGAGCGTCGATCGCGCGCAAGTGCCCCCGCGACAACGCCGGCCATGCCTGGCAGCGCCAGCGCCAGTGCGGCAATAACACCCGGTAGCGACCCAGGCCACACGAGCGATCCCAAAGTCGCCGTCACGCGAGCGCCCGACGCCAGCAGCGCGGCCGAAACCACGACCGCAGCCCAAACCACGCCACAGACGACCGCCGCGCCGACCATCAGCGCGCGACGAACCGCGCGGCCGGACGCATCCATGGGGCACGGCGTGAGCGGCTCGCCGCGGAGCGAACGACCGACATTTTGCGCATAGTGGTCACAAAACGCCGAGAGCGCCGCCTCGACCGCCGCCGGCTCGGGACGATCTTTTTGATGGCTGGACAGACAGGCCATCACCACGTTGAACAGCTGGGCATCGACAAACGCCAGCGCATCGCGTAGCTCCTCGGAATCCGGCTCAAGCCCCAGCTGCTGGGCCTGCTCGGCCGCGGCGAGCGCCACATCGGGCTCGCGATGAAGCAGCTGCGTCAAATCGCAACCGGGCGCATGGGCACCAATGGGATAGTCGGGCCGCGTGTCCATCTTGAGACGGTAGGGGCTCGCGATGTCGCGCGTCTTTTTGCGCGAACCCGAGGTGCCCGAAGTGCTCGGCGCGGCTTCGTATGGCGCGATGCCGGCAATGAGCTCGTAAACCGTGCTTGCCGCGGCATAGACGTCAATCGCCGGCGACATACGCAAAGCGCGCAGGTCGGGAATATCGTCGGTGAGCATCTCGGGCGGGGCATAGGCAACCGTCGCGCGACGCAGCGTGGCATAACGCTCCGTAAACGACGCCTTGCCGCCGGTACCGGCCACGGCCGACGCAGGCTCAAGCGCCAGCGACGAGCCAAAGTCGATCAGGCACAGGTCAAAGGTGCCCTCGGCAAGCTGCCGGTCAAGCGGTAGACGCGCCGTACGCACCATAATATTAGCGGGCGAGATATCGCGATGGACAAAGCCCTCGCCCACCAGGCTCATACGGCAGAGCAGATCGAACAGGTCGCGACCCAGACGCGCCGCCACAAGCGGCGACAGGCGTCCGGCATCGTCCACGGCAAGTCGCGAACGCAAGCGGGCAAGCGTCTCGCCCTCGACCCATTCCATGACAATTGCAGGCACACCGTCGACCTCGCCCCAGCCATAGAGGCGGGGAAAGCCCTTAAGGCCCGAAAGGGCGCGATGGCATTCGTATTCCTCGCGAAACGCCGCCTTGAACTTGGCGACCAGCGCCTCGTGAGCGGCATCGTCGTCAAACTCATCGCGCGTCGGCAAGATGAGCTGTTTGAGTGCCACGGCCTCGCCTTGGGCGTTGACGGCACGTGTCACGCGGCCGATACCGCCACGGCGCATGGTGGCATCGTCGGCAAACAGCATCGTAAAACGACGCAGATAGGCAGGCAGTTCGCCCTGACCGAGCGCAATGGCCGGCTCAAACCCGTCGACACGCGCCAGGCGCAGGCCGACCATGGGATCGCGACCGAGCGATTGTGGTGTGGTGGATGCAAGATCGGTCATCATAGGGCAAGCGCCGCCACGTTATTGTTGAAGTTACCGAGCGCGACGTCATCATCGCCGTAATGGCCGACCCATTGACATAGGTTGGTGTAACAGCCCCACAGATTGGCATACTGCTGATACCACTTTGACCGGGGCGAGAATGTCTGACGACCGAACTCGGCTCGAATGACAAACATCTCCCCGACCAGGCTGTCGCACGGCCTGGGATCTCCCGTAGAGTTATAGGTCGAGACCACGTCATTGGCACGAGAAACATAGCCGTCGAGCATGTTGTACTTGGTCACAAGCCAGCTGTGAATGCTCTCTTCCTCAGCAGCGGAAAGGCCACCGGAGTTTGCATCGTTGTCAGTGTTGCCGCCCGTCGAGCCGCCGTTTCCAGACCCTCCGGCAGAGGAACCCGACCCAGAGCCACCGCCCGAACTCGACGAATCCGAGCCGGAGCCAGAAGTATCCGAGCTACCGGGCTTTCCGGACTGCTGGGCGTCCTGCTCCTTCTGCTGCTCGACCTTATTCACCGTTGCCGCCACGCTATTGTTGGACAACCGATCGATGATCTTGGTGTTGGTGAGCACGATGGTTTTGCCATTGGCAAGCGTGACTTCGTTGTCCGGGGCCTCGGCGCCGTCCGCGTCGCCGGTGCCAAACACAATATGCGCGACCACACTTGCCCAAGCATATCCAGTCGTGGTCCCCAGGTCACTTTTGACCTCATGCCCCACGCGCGGTTCGCGTGCGGCATGTGCCTGCATCATGGACGGCACGGTCATGCCATAGGCAGAAACGCCAGCTATGACCAGCACCAGCGAGCAAGACAGCAGTGCGTACGCCCGCGGCGCCAAGCCCAGTCGGCGTCGCATGCGCACCGCGGCGCCGCGCTTTGTCTGAGTGCCACCGGGCCGCATGCGTTCTCCTCCAACAAAAACACGCCGCTCGGGAGCGGCGCATTCATTCGAATCCATATTTGAGTGTATCAGCGAACCCAAAAGGTTGCGCAACGAATGGGCAAATTAAGGATGCGAGTGGAAGCATCCATGCGATAAGCGGATACAAAGCATCTTTGTTGCACAACAAACTTACAGTCGCACGGGGAAATTATGGCTACCCCGTGCGTCGCGATGAAGACATACGGCAGGAGCAGGCTCGCCACCTAAATCGTGCGACGGGCCTCGATGGCGCGCCCAAGCGTAAGCTCGTCGGCATACTCCAGGTCGCCGCCCACGGGAAGGCCGCTCGCCAGACGCGATACCTCAACGCCCAGCGGCTTGATAGTGCGGGCCAGGTAGCTCGCCGTGGTCTCGCCCTCGATATTGGGGTTGGTGGCGATGATGACCTCGTGGATGTCCTCGTGGCCCAAGCGTGCCAGCAGCTCACGAATGTGCAACTGCTCGGGACCAATCTTGTCCATGGGACTGATCACGCCGCCCAATACGTGGTAGAGACCGTGGTAGCTGCCCGTGCGCTCAATCGCCTGGACATCGCGCGGCTCGCCCACCACGCAAATGCGAGTGGTATCGCGCATCGAATCCTGGCAGATGGAGCACTCGTCGGCCGTGGCGTAGTTAAAGCAGCGGCTGCAAAAGTGAACCTCCTGCTTAACCTCCAGGATAGCCTCGGCCAGGCGGCGCGCCTCCTCGGCATCGGCCTCGAGCAGGTAATAGGCGATGCGCTGGGCCGACTTGGGACCAATGCCCGGCAGACGGCCCAGCTCATCGAGCAATTTTTGCAGACTATGGTTGGCACTCATATATATGCGTGTCTTAGAACGGCATGCCCGGGATGTTGAGGCCGCCGGTGATGGCGCCCATCTGCTTGTTGGCGAGCTCGTTGACACCGCGGACGGCCTCGTTGACGGCAGCCATGATCATGTCCTGCAGCATATCGACGTCCTCGGGATCGAGGGCATCGGGGTCGATGGTGAGGTTGACGAGCTCCATCTCGCCGTTAACGGTCACCTTGACCATGCCGCCGCCGGCAGAGGCGTCGACGGTCTGGGACTTAAGGTTTTCCTGCGCGGCGGCAAGCTGCTCCTGCATCTTGCGAGCCTGCTTCATCATTTGCTGCATGTTCATACCGGCCATGATGGCTCCTTTACGTGCGGCCGCGCGACAAGCTGCAAGGGCAGCCGGAGCGCGACGGGACTTTCAAACTCAAAAATCGTACCACGGCGCGGGGCAAGCAAGCGGGGCGGACACGCTACCTCAGTCGATATACATGTCCTTGAGCGTGACGCACGCCCAAGATTATGCAAGGTCGAATTATGCAAGGTTGCATAATTATCTCAAGCTACATCTAGCAGAGCTGGAACCAGGCAGTTTATGCGTAGGGCTACAAGGCTACATGGCAAAATGCCGAGCCGCTGCTCGAGGCGGCACGCATGGCGGCTGGGTATAATTTGATTGTCATAGATGACGATTTGGAGGTGCCCTCGTGAATGTCCCAGCCGTACTCCAAAACATCCGCTCAAAACACCCCGTTGCATATGTGGTTCTCTATCTCTTTGTCGTCTGGGTATTACTGGTTATCATCACCCATGCCATAGCTTTTGGAGCAGAACTGCTGATAGCCAGCTCGGACCAGCCCGTCGTCAAATGGGAGACGACCGATGAATGCACCGACGGAACCCGAACCATTTACTACAACAGCCCGTCCCTCTACCAAGAGTTCAAGGTCAAGATAAAGGACTCCAAGATTGTCGATGCCGAACTGGGCTCTTTATTTACAATCGGAGCAACCGTCAACGCCGAGCAAGTCGAGTACACGGACAGCCATGCGACGTATCGTATCGACCTCAGCATCCTAGGCCGACCGTCACGCGCCTGTCTGCTCGAATGCGATATACGCGGCACCACGTTGCACATGTCCGAAATACAGATGCGCCCGGGCAAGGGGTTCTCTTCTTGAGCAGTATACCCGCCTGCGCAGCTACTCCACCGGCTTGAAGATGGTGGACTGGCCGAAGACGCTGCGGATGAGGGCTTTGGCCTCGTCCTCGGTCTGCGGGATGCTCGGGGCTGCACCCTGATGGCCGAAGGGGCCGCCCGCACCGGAGTTGGACTCCCAGGGAGCTGCAGGAGCGTCCTCCTCTTTGGGGGCAGTTGCAGCGGACTTGGGCGCGGACGCCGCACCCGGCACGTCGAACGGAGGCAGATCGTCCCCACCAGCATCGGCAACAAAACCGCCAACCATGGCATCGTCGTAGGGAACCTGCTCGGATTCCCATGGCGCAGACGGCGCGGCGGGCTGAGCCTTGGGAGCGGACGCGCGCTCGGGCGCTCGGGGCGCGGGCTCGGTCGGGAGCTTGCCCGTGGCAGGAGCGCCGGCGGGGTTGTCGGAGCGCAGCCAGGGGGCTTTGCCCAGGTCAGACGACTTGGGCGCGGGCGAGGCAGGCTTGGGCGCGGGTGTCGGAGCAGCCGGTTTGGCCATGACGGGCTTAGGCGCCGACGGGGTCGGCGCCGCTATCGGTGCTGCTTTTGGCTGCGTCGCGTTGGCGCTCGAGGATGCAGGGGCCGCCGAGGACACGGGTTGCGGGTCCGCAGATACCGCAGCCCGTGCAGATGGAGAATGCTCCTCATGTTGAGGAGCCGGCGTGCCACCCCCATCCAGGACATAGTCGACGGTACGACGACCGAAGACCGCACTGACTGTCGGCAGGACCACCGACTGCGTGTCGGCGCGTCCAAGCATCTTGATGGCAAAGGTCGAGCCCGCGGGGAACGAGACCGTGAGCCTGGAGCCGTCGTCAGCCGTGGCGCGGGCATTGAGCAAAAGCCCCGCGTAGGAAGCCTGACGCGCCTTGACACGCTCGACAACCTCGGCCCATTTGCGCTGCAGCTCTCCGGCATCCTCGACCGCGGGCGTCTCGGCAGTACCGGCGGCGGCAACCTGGGCGGCATTGTTGGACTGGGGCTTAGGTGCCGGAGCGGTGGCAGGCGCGGGAGCCGCAACGGGCTGAGGCGTCGGAGTCGGCGCAGGCTGAGGTGCAGGCGCTGCAGGCTTGGAAGCTGACACGGACGCAGAACGGGACGCAGGCTGGGCAGCCGGAACAGCAGCACCACGGTCCCAAGGCATACCGCCCTGGCGCGCGGACGTAGCAGCGGGGGCAGCGGATGCCGCCGGAGCGGCAGCACGAGCGCCCGAAATTAGCGTCGGCTGTTGGGCAGCAGCGGGTACGGATGCTGCAGGCGCGGCGGCCTGAGCAGCAGCCACGCTCGCCGGCACGGCGCCGTTGGCAACCATGGCCTCCAAGCGGGCCACGCGCTCGGCCAATGCCTCAATCGTTAAATCGGCCTCGGGACGTGCCAGGCGCGTGCAGGCGATCTCGAGCACCAGGCGCACGTCGCTCGCGCCCCTCATCTCCAGTGCGGCATCGTCGAGCACCGTCAGCACACGGGCCAGGCGGTCGGCAGGATGCTCGCCAAAGGCAGCGGCCTCGGCAGCAAGCGCCTCGGCCTGCTCGGAGCCGCCCTCAAACAGCTCGGCACGGGCACCGGCAACGCAGGCAACGTACACGTCACGCACATGCGCCACCAGGTCGCGCGTCAGCTCCAGCAGGTCGTTTCCTTCCTCGACCTGCGCACGGATCAGTCCATAGAGCTCGGCAACATCGCGATCGGCAATGGCGCGGGAAAACTCGCCCAGAATCTGGTCCGAAACCTCGCCTAAAAGCGAGCGGGCGTCGTCCGCATGCACAGAACCGTTGCCAAAGACGCTCAGCTGCTCCAGCGTGGACAGCGCGTCGCGCATACCGCCCTTGGCATGGCGCGCCACGATAGCCAGCGCCTCATCGTCGTAATCGAAGCCCTCCTGCTCGCACACGTATGCCAGGCGACGCTCGATATCCTCGTTGCCGATGCGATGGAAATCGAAACGCTGGCAGCGCGAGAGGATGGTCTCCAGAATCTTTTGCGGGTCGGTGGTGCACAGCACAAAGATCACGTGTGCCGGCGGCTCCTCGAGCGTCTTGAGCAGCGCGTTGAACGCCGCCGTCGTGAGCATGTGGACCTCGTCGATGATATAGATCTTGTACTTGCCGCGCACCGGGGCAAAGTTGACGGAGTTGATGATTTCCTCGCGCACATTGTCCACGCCCGTGCGGGAGGCGGCATCGAGCTCGTAGACATCGGGGTGGTTACCCTCGGCAATGAGCTCGCACTCCTCGCAAGTACCGTCGGGCATGCAGCCGCTTGCACCCTCGGCGCGCGCCGCCTCGGCATTGCGGCACAGCAGCGCCTTGGCCAGAATGCGCGCCATGGTGGTCTTGCCCGTGCCGCGCGGTCCGCAGAACAGGTAGGCGTGGGACAGGCGCCCCTCGGTGATGGCGTGCTCGAGCGTCGAGACGATATGCTGCTGGCCCACCACGGAGTCAAAGGTGAGCGGGCGATACTTTCGGTACAACGATTCCATGGGTGCTCCCCCGGGTATACTGAGTCTTGTTGCCGCGGCGGCCATGCGGTCGCACGGCATACTGCATTCCATAATAACCCGTACGGCGAGCCCGCCGCGATAGGAGTCCAAAGAGCATGGCAGACGCAGAGAGCAACCTCGTTCCCTCCGAAGCAGCCGACCAGGTCGAGGTCGCGCTCGAGGAGCAGGCCGCAGCCGACGACGGCATCCTGTACCTCAACGAGTACCAATACGAAAACGACCTCGTCACCGACTTCGCCCGCCTGGTCGCCTCGCCCAGGCGTCGCGGCTCGCTGTATGTCGCCGCGGCAATTGCCGCGCTCATCGGCATCGGCATGCTGGTGGCCGGCGGCAACTGGATCAAGTTTGGCGTCGTCTTGATCGTATTCGGCGCCTTTTTGGCCTGGTGGAGCAAAAACCTGCACCACACCCTCGCCCGCGACTTTATCGACGCCGTTGAGGCCGACGAGTCCATGGGTGGCCGCTATCGCCGCGTCGCCGCCAACGAGGACGGCCTGATGGTTTGGGGCACGAGCGGCAAGTCGCAGTTCTTCCCGTTTGAAAAGCTCGACCACGTGCTCGACGGCGAGCGCATCTTTGTGGCCATGTTCGCCGACCAGGGCGTGACGATCCCTAAGGACACCTTTGTCCGCGGCGATGCCGAGCAGTTCGGTCCCTTCCTTAAGGCGCGCATCAACAAAAAGCTCCGCATCGAGACCAAACGCAAGAAGATGAAGGCAGAAAAGGCCGCTGCCGAAGCAAAACAGGGCGACAAGCCCCAGGAGACCAAGGGCAAGCAGCGCAAGCAGAAGAAGAGCAAGAAGAAGCGGTAGGCCGGCCGACACCGAAGGCGCCTCGTCCCGCGCCCGATTCCGGGCCGGGGCGCCTGGAATCGGGCGCGCGTACCGCCAATGGACCCGTTTTGCCTTGCTCTCGAGCTATTTCACTTCAAACCTTAAGAGCCTCCGCTCCGGCAGATCGGTCATCTTCATCGTGTAAGTCCCGGGAAATGCTTTCTCAAAACGGACGGTCTCGTAACCTTCGAAATAGTCGTTGGTGTTCTGCATCATAAATGGGACGAGCAACTCGTTTTCTGCCCCAACCTCCACGGCAAACGCAGCAGAGCCGCCAAGGACCGGCATGGCTTGCGTTATCAGATCGGTATTGACTACAAAATCATAGTTTGGCGCAGACTCCGGGACCAGATGCCAAACATACGCTTTGATTCCACCGTCGATATTATCCCTATTTCTGACACGCATCTTTACGGCGATAACGCACGTGATGTCGGCATCCTTCAGTCTCGTTTTCGTATCCACGGTGCCATATTTTGAATAATCGTCATGTGCTCGTTTGAGATACTCGCGCGGCGTGAGCAACTCTGCCCCGTCTATGCAAAACGAATACCCATCAGTCACCACATCCTTCGACCCCAGAAACGCTCCATCCATCGAGAGCCATTCGCCCTCCGCGTAATATTTCTCAGGAATGACCGTCCGGTTCCCGTTAACGACGCTCACCCTCATGCCCGCAAGGCCGGCAGCAGCACAGCAAAAAAGCGCGAGCGCCGATCTTCTCGTCCACAGGGTCTTCTTCATCGCGCTCACGACCTTTCCCGAACTTTCACAACGGCACCGTCGCGCATGCAGTAAACCCGATCGGCCAGTTCCTCGAGCACCTCTCCGTCATGGCTGGACAGAAGGACCTCACGACCCGTTGATGCCGCCATCGCCACAACGCGCTTGAGCATTTCAACGCCCGCTTCGTCGAGGGCATTCGTTGGCTCATCGAGAACAAGCAGCTTCGGCTTCTCCATAATTGCCGCAGCTATCCCCAGACGCTGCTTCATCCCAAGCGAGTATGCTCGGAACTTCTTTTTTTCGTCTGCATCGAGCCCCACGAGCCGCAGGGCAGAGCGAATGTCCTCGGGGGTGGCAACGCCCTTGATCTGAGCGATGAGCTTCAGATTGTCGTAGCCAGACAGATATCCCAAAAAGGAAGGCGCCTCGATCAACATCCCCAGACTCGGCGGGAACGAGATGTCCGCCCCAAGCCTTTGGCCATCGATAGAGATTTCGCCTTCGGTAGGCTTGATCAACCCGCAAACCGCTCGCATGAGCATGGTCTTACCCGAACCGTTTATCCCCTGAAGCCCGACCACAGTCCCAGGGTCAACCTCGATGGACACGTTGCGCAGGACATCGTTTTTACCCATGCGCTTCGATACGCCCCTTACGATCACACTCATATCTTGTCCCCCTTTTCTATAAGGTCGGCCCTTCGAAACCACAGTCCACCCAACGATAGGCATAACGACATAAGCCCAATTGATGACAAGACACTCGAGCCCGCCGCGATTCCCTCTTTGACAATTCCACCCCAGCGCAACAGCATCAAGGCGTTACCCAATAGCGCCCAATGTCGTGCATATGCCGAGCAGATCAGGTAGCTCATTAAAACCACAAACGAGACTGACGACCCAAGCACAAACCCAACCGCTGCCTGCGCAAACGCAAGCGCCTCAAAAGCAAATAAGAGACCTATGAAAAACGGCAGCGCATCTGCCTCGGCAGCTTTGAGAAACCACGGCGCCAAATTAGCCAGTTGAAGCGACTCACCATGAATGACCGCGCTGAACGAGGAGCTCACCACCAAGCTCCAAATCACAACAGAGCAAACCACCACGAGCAGTGAAAATGCCGTTACTGCCGCCACCAAGATAAAACGCGAGACCCACCAAAGGGTTCTTGCCCGGCATCGAACAAGCGCTTGCAAACCAAACCCGTGCAACGATTCGGTCGGATAGTCGAGTGTTGTATAGAGAATAAGCAGAATGAGAAATAGCCATCCTAGCGGAGGCACAAACATGACCCCGGGCCTAGGCTCAAACGGAGCAGATCCGGCAAACACGAGCGCAAGATTATCCGCAAACCCCAAGGTATCCGTTCTAACCCCATACACAGAAGACAATCCGTAGGCGTACACCAAGTTCGCAACGGTCACTGCCGCAATTGCAATAAAAGTAAGGATGTTCTTCTTCAAAACGGTCCTCAGGTCCGCGGCGACCAGCCTAAACAGCATCAGACCACCTCGCGTCTTTTCCACGCCCCAGAAAAAGCCAACGAAGCAAGGGTCAATAATATGATTTCCGCAAAACCGGCTCGAATGTCTGGCCAGTTATTCAGCGATTCCGACCTGATGCTGTTGAGGATATTGCAGTTAAACCCCACACAAGCCATTACGCCGAAGATCCAGCCATTTGCAAAATGCCACGCAACCATTAGCAGATACGGGACAATTATCGCTTTGATTCTGCTACGAAACAAAATTGAGAAGCCAGTTACAGCCATGGATAAAGTCCCGAGCGTGACAGCATCGAACAGCGTGTATGCGAGCACATATGACAAAGGATGCGAATAAAATAGACCGGAGAAGTAGCTATGCAGGTAAAGTCCTACGTAAGTCGACTCATCGACCCGAGGAAGATACGCAGGAAAAAGCATCGAGACGATCAGGAAATTGACGAGCAGAGGAATGGCAGTCACTGTAAACGCGGAGAGGAAAGCAGACAGCATCTTTACGTTCACGTACGCCTTTCTGGAAACGCGCGTGCATATCTGCATGTCATAACCACTCAAACGCTCAAAGAGACACGACCAAGATCCAGCCAACATTGCAAGCAGGGGCAGTGCATAGAAAAACACCGACGCAGACAGTGGCGCGTTCGCGCTCACAACAATCCAGTTACCGAAGCTGCTTTCACGTGTTTGACCGAGATAATTTTCGGCTTGCACGCCAACGCCGTAACCAAAAGAAAGAAGGTTGTGGCGCTCTTTTTCCAAATTTGCCCACGGCTCCAGCGCGGCAGCTATTGCAACTGCGACCGCAATCAAGAGAGCAAGGATAAAAGCTGGACGTCTAATCGTTTTCGACAGTTCGTATCTTGCGAGCTTTTGGTTCATACGTCCTCCTCCCCCTTCCGACCCAGAAAGCCGGAAGGGAGCCATTTCAAACAACTATGCGGGAAGCTTGTGGAAATGCCCGACGCAGTCGGGGCTCCATACGCCAATAACAGTGCCGTAGCCAGACTCCGCCCATGCAGTCAGTCGCGCCGCAGATCGCCCGTTCTCACGGACGAGGTTATACATTTCCCACTGTCCCTTGTGATTCGAACGATACGTTCCCTGAGTACAATTCATGCTGCCGCTACCGCTTGTGTTATACGCACCGTCTGTATATAACCGAAGCGGATTTCCCGTATGGCCCTGGATATCCAGATAGAGCGATGAGGAATCATCCTTTTGACGGTAGCCAGTTGCACTCGTCCCGGCACATTGAAAACTAAATGCCTTATCGGCATTGTTCGTACAGGTCGTAATTCCCGTATCGGCGTTTTGAGTAATGCTGGAAACCTGAGAGGTGTCAAACTCCTCTTGTGCAAACGATGCAGCGGGAACCCCTAGGGACAGACCAGCTGCAATCACCAAGCCGACTCCGATTCGAGCAATAGCGCTCCTTGGCTTAATCATGGCCTTCTCCAATCAAAAGCGGTTAACAATGCGTCGACGCACGGCAACCTTCGCATGAATAGAGAAAGATGTCTGTAAACACCCGCTATTGAGTTGATTGCTCAGGCGTTTACACGTTATTTACCTGCGATAACAATAAAATTAGCTCCGCCTTATTCTTGATCTTCAACTGGCGGTAAGATGCAGACCGCAGCGCTTGCACCGTAGATGCAGCGTAACCGACATCCTCCGCAATGGCCTTTGTCGTTGCCCCCTCTGCCGTCATCAGCAAAATTTGCGACTGAACATCAGAAAGGGAGCGCGACGTAAGCAGGGCCAGCTGGCGCACGCGGGCCGTTTCGGTGGACCCGTTCGCCCGGTACTCCAAGACGGCCTTCTCGTCCTCAACCGAGCGGGCGAGCGCGATGTGCGTAACGAACATGGGCACAGACCAGCAAACAATCACCGTTGCCACGACGACATTGACAGCCGAACTTTGCCCCAACAACGACGCGAGGAACAACGGCTCGAAAACCGTCAGATCCTGCACCATATTGAGCAAGACAGCCCAAACAGGAGCCGTCGCCCCGAAGCAAAGCATCCATATCCCAAGCATTTTGCGCTGCGGACAGCTTCGCATCACTATATATGTGAGCAGCACCCCCGTCAGCACCGCAAGTCCATGGATTCGCCCCCTAGCGACCGCATAGATTAAGGCAACCATGCCCATTGACACCAACGGCACGATAGCCCGAGCATGGGCATGCACCTTAAACGGACGCAGCCCAACAGCGAGCGAAGCCGTAGACGCCACGCCGCAAAACAGGACCGGCACAGCCATCAACGGAACGCGTATGCACATCAATGCCGCGATATAGATAAAAGACCATTCCACAGCAGATAGCACCGCCCATACGTACGGGCTTCCGAGCCAAATCGCTTCACCCGCTCTATCCAGCGCAGCGCCACGATTCGCTTTTCCACCCGCGTAGCGTAGCGACAGAAGCAGTCCGAGACCCAATGCGTAGCTTAAGAGGGAAAAGGCGACAGCCCGCGAAACACCGGACCCCCAATCGCTATCCGCCATTACCAAGGGCCCCGCCGCAAGGAGGATAAAGAATAATGTGAGCAGGTATCGAAACAGCCGGCGCGTTCGAGCTGATGCCACTATATCGTCAGCATGCCGCTGCGGTAGCTCATGCCCTACAGTATCGCCCTCACCCGCAAACAGCGCCACGAGCTCGCGTGAGCCCGCAACCGACGCCTTCCCGTATGCTCGGTGAAGCGTTGTTCTCACCGTCGATGGCTTCGTATCCGTCTCCTTGGCAATTTCCGCCGGCGTTTTCCCTTTGAGCAGCAGTCGAACAAACTGCTCTTCTCTAGGCGACAGGGCAGGGGAAAACACCCCCGCATCGAATGTGTCGGACGCACAGGCGATATCCGAATTGTTGTCCCGTTTCCCCCTTAGCAACATGCATACGAAGGCAGCAGCGATAACGGACCCCATCGCCAGCAATGCAATGACCACGGCATCGCTTGCGAAGTATGCCGCCTCAACAGCCGGAATAAGACCAATAGGAACTGCTACGAGCACAGAACAGGCAAACACGTCGCGCCGCCCATGGCCAAAGGCACGAGGGCGGCAAAACGGCGGGGCCACAGTCAATGCGAGATAGACCAACGGAATTAAAAGCGCAAGGCCAATTGACGCGGCCGTTACAGGGGGCATCCCCCATGGCTCGGGAACGACTCTCCATGAAACTCGACAGCAAAACAGCAGGCAAGACATGACGGCTATTGTTTCTGTAAAAATCGCGTCCTGCGGGTGACGAGTTTCCCTTTCGTCAGTCCGTGTCGACCTCTGCGTCAAAGGAGAGTCCGCCGTGCCCCAAATAACATATGAGAGAAGCAGCGACCCAACAAAGCACGAGACACACGAAACGCCATGTAACAACCAAATCGGTGCAAACACGATTGGAATAGAGTCTCCGCGAGCATAGAAAGCCAGGTCGGCCCATTCGGGAACCGTTGCAATAACACCAAGGAAAACACCGATGGCACCGAGATGCCTCGGCCTTCTCATTCCCCCCTTGCATAGCGCAGCACCATGAACAAACGCCGCGAGGCATGCGCCCAGGATAACGAGCCAGGTCATTGCACCTGACGCTAGGCCGATTGAAGATGAAAACCGGTGATAAGGGGTGACCGCCATTACGACAAGCGCAATGGCGCAGGCAAATGTAGCAGAACGGCGGGAAAAGAGCATACGGCCTCCATAGCGTGTCATTATATCGCTCGAGCCGCTCGTTTATCTCTGTTCTCACACCAGCCAGCATCAATGATTCAGGCGAACTCCAATCCGCGCCAGATCACGGTCCGGCTTTTGTTCGCAGTCCCCACATCAAAGCGGGATGCGGTTTCCTTTTGGACGCCGGTTCGGAAAGCGCATCCCGTTCCAGGGCAATATTCTGGGATGCAGTTTCCGCAGCCCACCCCATTTGGAAAGCGCATCCCATAATTTGGCTGAAAACTGAGATGCGCTTTCCAAACGAGCCGAAACGGGCCGAATCGATCGGGCCACCTCGCATCCCGCTATCCTCGCCATCTGCCCGAGCGTGCTACACTAGCAGCATCTATGCCACCGCGAACGGCTCGGCCCCGCGCCCGCCGCTCGCAAACGAACTTTAAACGCACGAGGGTTGGCCATGCCGCTTTTCTCGCAACATACCGCCCGGTTCTCGCCGGACGTTCCTTTGGAGGGCACCAGCTCTCGCGAGCTGCTCAAGCGGTACCAGCCGCTCGAGACACTTGCGACCGGCGGTTTTGGCTCCATCGAGATCTGCCGCGACACGCACCTGCGCCGCCGCGTCGCCATTAAACGCATCCCCCTTATCAACGGTGCCGGCATGCCCGCTAGCGACATCATGGATGTCCTGCGCGAGGCGCACACTGCCGCCATGCTTCAACATCCCAACATCGTGCAGGTCATCGACTTTACGCACGACACAGCCTATGCCTACCTGGTTATGGAATATGTCGATGGCATGTCGCTGGCCGAGTTTTTGCACCGCGCGGACGGCCACTCACTTACCTTTGACGAGGCCGCGGCCATTGCCGATGCCCTGGGCCAGGCGCTCACCTTCGCCCACAGTAATGGCGTACTCCACCTGGACATTAAGCCCGCCAACGTGCTCATCGACCACTCGGGCAATGTAAAGCTCACCGACTTTGGCATGGCGCGGCTGTCGTCCGCCGGTGGCTTTGGCGGCTCACGCGGCGGCACCATCGGCTACATGCCGCCCGAGCAGCTCGATATCGAGACCGGCACGGTCGACGAGCGCGCCGATGTCTTTGCCCTCGCCTGTGTGATCTACGAGGGCCTGTGCGGCAGCGCTCCTTTTATGGCGGCCACGCCCGCCGACTCGCTCGGCCGCATCATCGGCGGCGCCACCTATCCCAGCGAGCTGATACCACACTTTCCCCCGGGAGCCGAGGCCGCGCTCATGAGCGCGCTCTCCCCCATGCCGCAGGACCGCCCCAACAGCATCGAGGCATTTTGCGACCAGCTCCTTGCCGGTCTGGGCAGCGTGCGCGAAGGCCGTCGCAGCCTGGAGCAAATGGTTGGCGAACTTTCGGATGACGAGCAGGAGCTCGACGATATCGAGCCGTCGCACTACGAGGACGACACCATCGAAGTCGACCCCGCACTCGGCTGGGCAGGCACGCGCTGGAGCCATGCGCGCGACTACGCCATGCACGCTATCTCGGCGCTAACGTGCGGCGCCTTTAGCTTTTTGCTGATGCAGACGGCCGGCGTCGCGGCGCTTCCCGGCCTGGTCATTGCGGCTATCGCGATCGGAGCGGCGGCCGGCCTGGCCCCCCAGATTGGCTCGGCCATCTCGGCTGTGGGCTTTTTGGTGCTCATGGCAAACGCCACCATGCAGGCACAGGGCGTCCTGTCGATGTTGCCCGTCGCGGTGATCTTTGCCGCCGCCATGTCCGGTTGGTGGATCGCCTGGGGTCGCACCGAGGCTGCCGCGAGCGCCGCACTCACCTGTGCACTCGCGCTTGGCTGTCTGACCGGCAATACCTTCCTGGCAGCTGGGGTCACCGCCGGCGTCGCGTCATTTTGGCTCGGCCCGGCAAGCGCCGCCGCGGCAACGGGCATGGGCGCACTTTTTGCCCGTCTGGCCACGGTCGCGCTTTCAGCCGGAGGCGTGCTGGGGCTCGGTAACGTTGCCGCAGCGCTGGGAGACCCACTCCTTTGGGCTGCCTTTGTGCTGGTAGCGGCAACTGCCGCGGCGTCATCTGCGCTGCTCAACGCCCATGCCAAGCGTGCCGATCAGGGCTCAAACCTTGCCGTAATCGCCGCCATCGCTGTCGCCGGCATCGGCTGCGCAGCGGCGTCCTGTCTTGCACACCATATGGAAATTGCCAGCCTTGCAGCCGCGGTCGTCGCCAAGGCGGCGGTTGCGGGAACCCTATCCTCTATAATCGTTGGGATATGCCTATATTTGCTCGGATACCAAAGAACCTATACGGAGAGTGATCTTTCGTGAACTTCCTGAACATCTTCGAGGACCACGTGGCCGGCATCTTCGGTGCCACCCGTGCCCCGTTCTCCTTTAAGAAGCTTGCCAAGCAGGCCGCTCGCGACATGGAGGATCAGACTCTGGTGATCAACGGCGTCAACACGGCGCCGGCACTCTATACCATCCTGATCGCCGTCGACGACGATCCCATGCTCGCCCCGTTCTACCCCGAGCTTTCGCGCGAGGTCCGCGAGTTTGTGAAGGCGCAGGCCGAAAAGCGCCGCTATGTCTTTGTCGGCGAGCCCCTCGTGCGCTTTATGATCGATCCGCAGCTGCGCGCCGGCAAGTTCTCGGTCTTTGCCGAGAACGTCGATGCCCCCACGCTCGGCCGCCTGTACGAAGAAGAGCGCGCCTATCAAAACGGTCTGGGCCAAAACAACTCCGCGGCAAGCCGTGCCGCCAGCGCCCCGCGCGCCGGCCAGCAGCAGTGTGCTGCCCCGCAGCAGCAGCGCCCCGCCGCCATGCCCCAGCAGCAGCCGACGCCTCGCGCCGCCGCTCCCGACCCGCTTGCCGTGGCAGACCCCTTCGCGCCTAGCGTCCCCGACCCCGCCGCAGCACCCATCCCGGTGCCGCAGACCGTCTCGCGCGACGCGCTTGCCGGCATGGGCGGAGCCGCCGCGACCGGTGCCGCCGTGGGCCTAGGCGCCGCAGCCGGCATCGCCTCCAACATGGCGAGCACTCGCGCCCCGCAGCGCCCGCTCGCCCAGCTCGTCGACGTCGTGAGCGGCGAGAGCCATAGCATCACCTCCGCACAGGTGACTATCGGTCGCGAGCGCTCGGTTTCCGATATTGCCCTGCGCGACCCCAACGTGTCGCGCCGCCACGCCCAGCTCACCTTTACGGGCTCGGATTGGTCGATCGAGGACCTCAATTCCACCAACGGCACGCTCGTCAACAACCGCCGCATTACGCGCTGCCCGCTGCGCAACGGCGATCTGCTGACGTTTGGCCTGAGCACCTTTGAATTTAGGGGATAGTCGCTTATGAACATCGATATCGTCCTTTTTGCAGGCCGCATCGTCCTGGTCGCCCTGCTCTATATCTTCCTGTTCGCCGTCATGAAGACCGGCGTGGGACTTGCGCGCGGACAGCGCCGCGACTCGGCTATCTGGACGATCGATGTGGACAAGGGCCCGCGCGGCATCCGTGGCATCCACGTAGACATGCTCGGCCCCGTCATCGTCGGTCGCTCGCCATCTTCGGACATCTGCATCAACGAACCGTTCGTCTCGGCCTCGCATGCGCGCTTTTCGCTGCAGGGCCCGGCGCTCATCATCGAGGACCTCAACTCGCTTAACGGCACGCTCGTCAACGGCCGCCAGCTCGTGGAGCCCGCGACGCTGCGCGAGGGCGACGAAGTCCAGATTGGCGATGTGGTCATGAAGGTGAACCGTCGATGATCGACGAGGAGAACAAGTCCGCAACTATGACCGAGGCACCGGCCGCCGCCACAGCTGCGCCGGCCCACGCCGCTCCGGCGGGCTCCGCACCCGTGGAGCCCGAGGACACCGTGTTCTCCCTGCCTCTTTCGCATGTAACGCATGATATTTCGGATCTCGCCGATAACGAGGACGAAGAGGATGCCGTAGCGGCGCCCATCGGCGCACATGCTGCGGAACAGCCCACAGCGCCCGAAGCAGCCCCGGCGCCGGCTCACTTTGCAGAGCCCGTCGCCGCGGCAATTAACGAGAGCGCTGCGGTGTTTGCGGCACCCGAGCCCGCCGCGCCGGCGTTTCCCATAGCCCCGGCATCCGAGGTTGCGCCCGCGTCTACGCCGGCGCCCGAGCCTATAGACGTCAGCCCGCAAGACGACGAGTCGACCGCCCGCGTGTCCGAGGAGCCCGACTCCCCGGACACCGGCGATTCCGAATCAAACGCCGAGACCGACACCGTCTCTCCCGGTGACACAGCCGAAATCGACGTTGCCGCCGTTGAGGCCAAGCTCAAAGACCCCGGCTCGACCATGAGCTTTGAGCCCCTGACCGAGGAGCGCATCGAGACCGACTCGACCTATGATGCCGGCACCACCACGCAACTCATGTGGGGCGCCCGCTCCGACGTTGGCTGCGTACGCCCGCACAATGAGGATTCCTACCTGGTGCAGTCGCCGCTCTTTTGCGTATGCGACGGCATGGGTGGTCACGCTGCCGGCGAGGTGGCCTCTTCCATCGCCGTTGAGACTATTGCCAAGACGGCCCCGCAGTCCGCCGACGCAGCACGCCTGGCGGCAGCCGTCGAGGCAGCTAACGCCGCCGTAATCGAGGCGGCCCTGAACGGCCTAGGCAAGCCCGGCATGGGCTGCACAGCCACTTGCGCCTATATCGAAAACGACACGCTCGCCATCGCCCACGTGGGCGACTCTCGCGCCTACCTGCTCCACGAGGGCACGCTCATCCGCGTGACCCGCGACCACTCCTACGTGGAGGAGCTCGTGGACGCCGGCGAGATCACGGCAGACGAGGCTCGCGTCCACCCAAACCGCTCGGTCATCACCCGTGCGCTGGGCTCGGACCCCGCCATGTATGCCGACCACTTCACTCTGCATATCGAGGAAGGCGACCGCCTGATCCTGTGCTCCGACGGCCTTTCGAGCATGATTCCCGATAGCGATATCGAGAACATCGCCACGCAGTCCTCAACCGCGCAAATCTGCGTCGACAACCTAGTGGACGCGGCGCTTGCCGCCGGCGGCCACGACAACGTGACCGTAGTAGTCGTTGACCTGGTTGACGATGGCGTTATGCGCGAGGCGCAACGCGTGCGTCGCCGCAACATTACTATCGCCGCCATCCTGGCCCTCGTCTTTGTGCTGGCAGCCGGCATCTGGGCCTACACGGGTGTCACCGGCTCGTACTACCTGGGTACCTACCAGGGCAATGTCGCCGTTTGGCGCGGCCTGCCCGGCAAGCCGCTCGGACTCAAGCTCCACTGGCTCGAAAGCGAAACCAGCATTAAGCTGTCCGACCTGCCCGAAGACACGCAAAACCGCCTCAAGGCGGGCATTCCGCAAACAAGTGTCGACGATGCGCAGGACACGATATCCAAGTACCGCCACCAGATCGACGAGGAGCAGACCCGCCAGGTGATCGACGCGCAAACGATTCGCGACAACACCAATCAGGGATCCACCTCCGAATCGGATTCCGAGAAAACCGCCGAACAGTCCGCCGAGGCCGAAGCCTCCGATAAGAATTAGAAAGGGAGTGCCGCTTATGAGTCGCCGCAACACCGAGCTGCTCTTGCTCATCGCCTCGGCGTTCCCCGTCATCCTGCTGTATGCGATGTACGTCCTCACCGCGGGCGCTGCCATCTCCTTTGAGACGCTCGCCGTACCGATCGGCCTCTTTGCCGCCTTTGCCGCGGCCCACATTGCCGTGCGCATCTTGGCGCCCGGTGCCGACCCCGCTATCCTACCCATCGTATTTATACTTTCGGGCATCGGCATCACGTTTGTGACGCGTCTCGCCCCCGCTCTCGCCATCTCACAGCTCATCATCCTGTTTGTCTCGGTGGCCCTGATGGTGGGAACGCTCGCGTTGGTTAAGAACCTCGACGTGGTCATGCGCTACAAGTACACCTTTGGCATCATCGGCATCATCCTGCTGATGCTGCCTATCTTTATCGGCACCACGATCTCGGGCTCCAAGCTGTGGATTCGCATCGCAGGCTTTACCATCCAGCCCGGCGAGTTCGCCAAAGTCTTTATCGTGCTGTTCCTGGCAGGGTACCTGGCCGAGAACCGCGAGCTGCTCTCCATCTCCAACCGCAAGATCCTGGGCTTTAAGATCCCTCGCCTGCGACTGCTGCTGCCGCTGTTTGCCGTGTGGGGTGTGTGCCTGCTCGTCGTCGTCTTCGAACGCGACCTGGGTTCGGCCGTGCTGTTCTACACCATCTTCTTGCTGATGCTCTACGTTGCCACGGGGCGCTTTTCGTATGTCGTTATCGGCCTTGCGCTCTTAGCCGTTGGAGCTGTGGGCGCCTACAAGTTCCTGTCTCACGTTCAGGTGCGTTTCCAGGTTTGGGTCGATCCGTTTAAGGACGCCCAGGGCCAGGGCTACCAGATCGTCCAGTCGCTCTTCTCGCTTGCCGATGGCGGCCTGGTCGGTGTTGGCATCGGCAACGGCATGGCCAACAACATCCCCGTCGTCGAGTCCGACTTTATCTTCTCGGCTATCGGCGAGGAGATGGGCCTTTTGGGCGGCGGCGCCGTGCTCATCCTGTTTATGCTCTTTGCCGTGCGTGGCCTCACCACGGCCGCCCGCGCTAAATCCGACCTCGCAGCCTTTAGTGCCACGGGCCTTACGGCCGCCATCAGCTTCCAGGCCTTCTTGATCGTTGGCGGCGTAACCCGCCTGATCCCGCTGACCGGCGTCACCCTGCCCTTTATGAGCCAGGGCGGCTCCTCGCTGCTGGCGAGCTTTATCATCGTCGCGCTCCTGCTGCGCGCCGGTGACGAAGCGACCGGACGCGAGGCCGAGCTTACCGGCACCGGCACTATGGCCGCCATCACCGATGATCAGGTCGCATCTGCCGCCGCCCCGACGGGCACGCGCTTTGCCACCTCGTCTTCCTACGGCAGCGGCAGCCATTCCGTCGGCTCGCGCATGCGCCGTCGCCTGCTCGACACGCCTGAATCCGGTGTGCTCGGCCGCGTTGCGCTCGCCAACCGTCTAACCCGTGCGGTGCTCGCCTTTACGGCGCTATTCGCCATCCTTATCGGCAACCTCACCTATGTCCAGGTCATCAAGGCCAAGGACTATCAGGACATGCCGACCAACAACCACACCATCGCCCGCTCCAAGTACATCCAGCGCGGTTCCATCATCACGTCCGACGGCGTGACGCTGGCCGAGTCGCTGCAGCAGGAGGACGGCACCTACGTACGCTCCTACCCCAACGGTAACCTGGCAGCGCACGTGGTTGGCTACGTGAGCCAGCAGTATGGCACCACCGCCATCGAGAGCGTCATGAACGACACGCTCACCGGTTCTAAGGACTACTCCAGCTGGAACAACGCCATCGCGTCGCTCGCGGGCCAGACCCAGCCGGGCAACACCGCCAAGCTCACCATCGACTCGCGCATCCAGACGGCGGCCGAGCAGGCACTCAAGGGCTTTAAGGGCGCTGTAGTGGTCATCGACCCGCGTACCGGCGCGGTGCTCGCATGTGCCAGCTCGCCCACCTACGACAACACCAACATCGACGCCCTACTGCAGGCTGGCGGCGGCGAGGACGGCTCTATGTACAATCGCGCCATGGACGCGCTGTACACGCCGGGCTCCACGTTTAAGGTCGTTACGCTTTCCGCGGCACTCGAGACCGGCACCGCCAGCCTTACCAGCACCTACCAGGCGCCCGGCTCCATGGACATCGGCAACGCACCGGTCACCAACTATGCCAACGAGAGCTACGGCACCATCAGCCTGCAGCAGGCCTTTGCCGTGTCCTCCAACGTCGTCTTTGGCCAGGTGGCAAACGAAGTTGGCGCAAACACGCTCGTGCAGTTTGCCAACGCCTTTGGCTACGGCCAAAAGCTCGGCCAGGACCTGACCTCCGCGGCCTCCATCATGGCAGACCCGTCGCTCATGACCGAGTGGGAGACCGCTTGGGCCGGCGCCGGCCAGCCTGTCGGCATGGACCACACGCCCGGCCCGCAGACCACCGTCATGCAAAGCGCCGTGATTGCCGCCGCCATCGCTAACAGTGGCGTGGTCATGGACCCGTACTTTGTAGCCCAGGTACTCGCCCCGGACGGAACTGTGGTCAAGACCACGCAGTCCCGCTCGCTGGGTCAGGCCGTCAGCTCCGCCACGGCCGACCAGGTCAAGCAGGCCATGCTCGCCGTCGTCCAGTCCGGTACCGGCACCGATGCCCAGGTCCCCGGCGTCAAGGTCGCCGGCAAGACCGGCTCGCCCGAGACCGGCGGCACCAACGTCAACTCGACGTTCGTTGGCTTTGCACCTTACGATTCACCCACGGTCGCCATCTCGGTGGCCTTGGAGGATTACGACAAACACGACGTCAAGGCGGCCAAGATTGCCGGCATCGTCCTGACCGCGGCGCTCGCCGCACAGGGAGCGTGATGCCCATGATTGAATCGGACACCCGAGGCGCGCCGCGGCCGAAGAGTTAGCGGCAACGCGCCACACGGCCCCAGCGGCCACATCGTAGGTACTACACACATCGTTGAGCGAATAGTTATGTTAGGAGCAGGAATGGAACAGAGGGTCCTCGGGGGAAGATACCTCCTCAAGGATAAGGTGGGGACAGGCGGCATGGCGACCGTCTACCGTGCACAGGACCAGGTCCTCGACCGCACGGTTGCCGTCAAGATCATGCTGCCGCAGTATGCTGGCGACGCAACCTTCGCCGCACGCTTTAAGCAGGAGGCCCAGGCAGCAGCCGGTCTCTCCTCCCCCTATATCGTGGGCGTCTACGATTGGGGCAAGGACGGCGACACATATTACATCGTCATGGAGTACCTGCGCGGCACCGACCTTAAGAGCGGCATCAAGAGCCACGGCGCCCTCGACCCCAAGAAGGTCGCCCAGATCGGCTCGCAGATCAGCTCCGCGCTTTCGGTCGCCCACAAGCACGAGATCATCCACCGCGACATCAAGCCGCAGAACATCATGGTGCTGCCCGACGGCAACATCAAGGTGATGGACTTTGGCATCGCGCGCGCCAAGAACAGCCACCTCACGCAAGACAACAACGTGCTGGGAACCGCCCACTACGTCAGTCCCGAGCAGACCCGTGGTCAGGACCTCGGCCCCACCTCGGATATCTACTCGCTGGGCGTCGTGATGTACGAGTGCGCCACCGGCCGCGTGCCCTTTGACGGTGATGACGCCATCTCGGTCGCACTCAAGCAGGTCAACGAGCTGCCTATTCCGCCGAGCCAGATCAACTCCGGTGTCGACGCCGACCTTGAGCGCATCATCCTCAAGTGCATGGAGAAGGACCCGGCAAACCGCTTCCAGACCGCCGACGAGCTGCGTCAGGTGCTCAACAGCTACCTGTCGGGCCGTGCCGTCAACATCTCGGAGCCCACGCGCATCATCGGTGCACCCGGTGAGCTGGGCGCCACCAAGACTCGCGAGCTTTCCGATCAGACGCGCGCCATGGTACGTCCCGTCTCGGGCGTGAGCGGCCAGAATACCGCTCGTAGCTCGGTTTCGGGCTCCACCGGCTCCTACGAGGTCGAAAAGCCCAAATCCAACAAGAACAAGATCATCGCCGCCGTGGTGGCAGCCGTTGCCGTCATCGGTATCGTGGTGGCCTTTGCCACAGGACTCTTTGGCGGCGAGCAGGTCACCGTGCCCGATGTGCTGGGCAAGGACCAGCAGACTGCCGTCGAGCAGATCAAGGAAGCCGGCCTCGAGGTCGGCACCATCGACCAAAGCTACAACGACGATATCGACGAGGGCAAGGTCGCCGAGCAGACGCCCAACGGCAAAACCAAGAAGGCCAAGGGCACCAAGGTGAACCTGGTAATCTCCAAGGGCCCCAAGCCCTCCGAGAAGGTTGAGGTTCCCCGGCTTGTCGGCCTGACCAAGGACCAGGCAGAAGCCGCGCTGGCAAGCGTTGGCCTGAAGGGCAACGCCTCCGAGGAGGCCAACGAGGCCGATGAGGGCCAGGTCTTTGAGCAGGGCACCGAACCCGGTAAGGAAGTCGAGAAGGGCACGACCATCTCGTACAAGGTCTCCAGCGGTCCTGACACCACCTCCGTCCCCGATCTGACCGACATGACCGAGGCCCAGGCGCGCAACGCCCTCGATATGGCAGGCTTTGGCGTCGACGTGAGCTACCAGGAGAACGATTCGGTTACCGAGGGCACCGTGATCAGCTGGAACCCCAGCGGCAAGCAGAAGCCCGGCGCCACGATTACCGTCGTCATTGCCAAGAAGTCCGGCAAGGCCAGTGTTCCGAGCAACCTGTACGGCAAGAGCATTTCCGCCGCCGTCACCGCGCTCAACAACGCCGGTTTCTATAACATTGGCTTCTGCGACCAGAACGGCAATCCCGTGAGCGGTAACGAGGATGCCACCGTTACGGGCGTCTCCCCCACCGGCAAGCAGTCCACCGACAGCACGATTACGCTGACGGTCGCACTTTCTGGCTCGGGTTCGGGCTCGGGCACGGGCGACGATTCCGGTACGACCAACTAGTCGCCACCCCACCGCTCATTACGGCTCTCGCCGCAAACATATTCGCTCACAGGCGCCCGCTTGCTCACCCAGCAAGCGGGCGCTTCGTTTTTGACATGGCATGAACCAGAAGAGCCCGGCACCGTAGCGGTACCGGGCTCGATATTCCTCTGGTGCCCCCGGGCGGATTCGAAAACTCCCCCCGCGGGGAAATTGGTGACGCGGGTGTCGACGGTCCGACTCCGGCCCTTAGACCAGAAGAGCCCGGCACTGTGGTGGTACCGGGCTCGATATTTCTCTGGTGCCCCCGGGCGGATTCGAACCGTCGACACCCGCTTTAGGAGAGCGGTGCTCTATCCCCTGAGCTACGGAGGCATGTTGTACTAGTGTAGCAGATTTACTGCATCGCTATACGTCGCATGACTAGACTTCGAAGTTGCGATGGAATAGTTCCTGCCTAAAGCATCTAAAGCCGTATATCAAAGCTATTTCACCACAACTTATGGGGAGCTAGTCGCCTTTATGGAAGAGGCTTTTGATGACGGAGGGGATGCTCTTGGCGCCCTTGGCCGTCACATCGATAAAGTCGGGCGAACGAACGAGCTTGTCCTCGTCAATGTACTTACGCACCGCGCGAAGCGTTTCCTTGTCATTGCGCGTCGAAAACGTAAAGTGGCCATTCTCTTTGGTAAAGATGGCAAAACGCGTAATCTTCTTGGTGCCGCGCAAAACCTCGGCGGCAATATAGTCGACCTCGTCCCACGGGATTTGGATATAATCCTCGGGATTACGCTCGTTATAGTACTCAAACGCCTTATTGCCCACCATCACGTTACCGTGACTGGTAAGCCCCATCAGGCAGGTTGCCGGCGTTGCCAAATCGACCGTGCTGTTCTGAGATTGCGCCATACGCGCCTCGCCCTCCAATAAAAACAATCGGACCGCATCCAGTGTACCCACCGGGTGCGGTCCGTTTCAATGGCTCAAAAGCCCTTGCCTAGCAACTCTCGGTCTTAAGCCGAAGCGTGCTTACATGAAGCCGCAGACGCGACCGATGATGCCGACGGCGAAGAGAGCCAGGATGATGACGATCGGGCTGACCTTCTTCTTGAGGAGCTTGCAGACCAGAAGGGTCAGGCACACGGCGGCAAGGCCGGGGATGAGCTGATCGAGGTTGGCCTGAAGCGTGGTGACCTTCACCGGGTCGAGTGCGTTGGCACCGACAGAGCTGTACATCGTCAATGCCTGCTTGATGCCCTCAGAACCGGCGGGCAGGTTGGCCCAGTCGATATAGGCGCCAGCGGACTGCGTGACCTTGGAGACGACCGGGGTGAAGGAGATGGACACCCAGCGCTCGACCAGGGCGCCGATGATGAACATACCCAGGATGGAAGCACCCTCGGTGACCTTGCCCATCAGACCGCCGGAGAGGTCCTTGGCGATGGAGGAGCCGACCTTGTAGCCAAACTCCTGCGTGTACCACAGGAAGGCGTAACGGATGATGTTCCACGCGAAGAAGAACAGCAGCGGACCGGCGATGCTGCCGGACAGGGCCAGGGAAGCGCCCAGTGCGCCCAGAATCGGGCGAAGGGTGAACCAGAAGGCGGGGTCGCCGACGCCGGCGAGCGGGCCCATCATACCGACCTTGACGCCCTGAATGGCGACGTCGTCAATCGGAGCACCGTTGGCGCGCTCCTCCTCGAGGGCGAGGGTAACGCCAATGACGGGGGCGGAAACATAGGGGTGGGTGTTATAGAACTCCAGGTGGCGCTTAAGAGCGGCAATCTGGTCATCCTTGCTGGTGTAGAGCTTCTTGATCGCAGGGATCATTGCGAAGCACCAGCCGCCGTTCTGCATACGCTCGTAGTTCCACGAGCCCTGAAGGAACTGATGACGGAAGCAAACCTTCTTACGGTCAGCCTTGGTGAGCTGAATCTTGTTCTCTGCCATATGTATCACTCCCCTCCTACTCGTAATCGTTCAGAATGTCGCCGAGCGGGTCACCGGAGCCACCGCCCATGCCGCCACCCTGCTTGGCCAGATCCTTAAGGCCAAGGTAGATGAGGGCAAGGGAGATGCCGATGAGGCCAAGGGCGATCAGCGTGAGCTGAGGGATGGCAGCAAGGACAAAGCCGAGGATGAAGAACGGCCAGGTCTCCTTGGTGGCCATCATGTTGATGACCATGGCGTAACCGACGGAAGCGACCATGCCGCCGCCGACAGCCATGCCGCCGGACAGCCAATCGGGCATAGCGTTAAGCGCGTTGGTAACGGCCTCGGCCGGGATGATGCACAGAAGTACTGCCGGGATGGCGATACGAACACCCTGCATGAGGATGCCGGCGTACTGCCAACGCTCGATGCCGGCGAAGTCGCCCTTCTCGGCGCAGGCGTCCATGCCGTGAACCATAGCGGTAGCCAGGGTACGGCAGATCATGGTCAGGAACAGACCAGCGACCGACAGCGGGACGGAGACGGCGATGGCGGCGGTAACGGCCTTGGCCGAATCGGTGGCGCCACCGTTGAGGGCGAGCACCATGATGATCGAAGAAGCGACCGAGGCCAGAGCGGCGTCAGGCGCGACGGCGGCGCCGACGTTAGCCCAGCCAAGGGCCATCATCTGGAGCGAACCGCCCAGGAGGATGCCCTCCTGAAGGTGACCGGTTACGAGACCGATAAGCGTGCATGCCACGAGCGGCTGATGGAACTGGAACTCATCCAGAATGCCTTCCATACCGGCAAGCAACGCGACAATCGCAACAAGCAGAATAGTGATTGCAGACATGTATCGGACCCTCCTTTACTATGCTTGAGCGGCCAGTTCGGCCTTAGCTTTCTTCAACATGGCGTCGAGATCCTCGGAGGAATCCGAAGGAACCTTGCGGACCTCGAACTTGACGCCCTTGGCCTTGAGAGCCTCGATGGTCTTGACATCGTCATCGCCCATAGCGACAGCGTTAGTGACGACGACCTTGCCCTTGGAGTGGGCCATGGAACCGATGTTGGCTTCCTTGATGTCGACGCCGGCCTCGATGGCCCTGAGCAGATCCTGCGGGTTCTCGAACAGCAGCATCGCCTTGGTGTCGCCAAAGCGCGTGTCCTTGACGACCTCGGCCATCTTCTTGATAGGCACGACGTTGGCGTGGACTCCCGGAGGGGCAGCCTGCTCGATCATGGTCTTGCGGAGCTCGTCGTGAGCAACGCCGTCGGAGACCACGATGATGCGGTTGGGGTTGATCCGCTTGGTCCACGTGGTGGCCACCTGACCATGCAGCAGGCGCGTGTCGATACGGACGTGGGCGATCTTGATGTGCCCGTCGCCGATCACCGTTCCCGGAGGAATGGCACCCGCAGGAGCAGCGGCGGCCGCAGCCGGCTTCTTCTCCTCGGGCTCCAGAGACTCGGGCTTGACGCGCACGCCAGCCTTAGCCTCAGTCACGAGATGTTTTGCGATCGCATGTGCAGTGTTCTTTGCGTCAAAGCGCTGCGAATATGCCTCGATGAGCATAGGCAGGTTGACACCGGTGACGATAGCCCAGGAATCGTGGCCCTCGATGAGCCCGCTGATCTGGTTGAACGGCGTGCCGCCCCACAGATCAACGAGGAAGAGCACCTGCTCCTGGTCCTCGAAGGAAGCGATTGCTTCCTCGACCTTGGCACGGAAGTCGTCGGGGCCCATGCTCGGCTCGAGCGAGACCACGGCAACAGACGGCTGATCGCCAAAGACCATCGAACCCGTCTGCTTGATTCCAGCCGCCAAGTCACCATGGCTAGCAAGAACAATACTTACCATCACATAACCTCCTTTTTGTCTACGTATTTCCTACACGACAATAAAGGAGTATACCTGTTCGCCTTGTGGATTTATAGCTAAATTCGCAAACGGTTGCATTAATTTGTTTAAACGTCTAAGTTTGTTACAAATTGATTACGTTGCTGATTTACAGCTCATTGCCTACTAAAACGTGATTTCCCAATTACTTTCACAGATATATACAGACACTCTGTTCATTAACGCCGCTTTTAGGTTAATCCCAATGCGCCTGCGTGCCGCTATTTTGTTTAAACAGACATAACTTGACTAATTGTATAACTTATGCTCTAGCGCAAGTAGTCGTTGGGGACGTTCTTAAACGACTAGTCAAACAAGAACGTCCCCAACGACTAGGGGCTAGACGATGTGGAGAGGGTTAGCGGCGTCGACGGCGTCGGGGGCGTCAGAAGGGCCGCCGGGGGCAGCGTCTGCCGGATCCTCGTCGGGGGTCTCGATCTGCTTGATCATGACCTCTTGGCCCTGGAGCAAATAGGTATCGCCACTGCCGCAATGGGGGCAGGTCTTGCCGTGCTCGACTGTCGCATAGTCGCGGCCGCACGCCTCGCAATGCGTCACGGCCTCGACGGGCTCCACGATAAGCTCCGCGCCCTGCGTGATGGACTTTTTATCTGCCGCCCAGCGCCAAGCGTCGAGCAGCAAGTCGGGAACGACGCCCGAGACCTCGCCCAGCAGCAGCGTGACGCTCGAAACGCGACGCACGCCATTGGCGCGCGCCACGTTCTCAACATCGCGAATAATGTGATAAACGATTCCCAATTCATGCAAGGTAGAAACCTTTCAACAACGGTTGATGCGATGCAAACTCAAAGCAAGGGGACAGCGAAATCTAGTCTGCGCCGTCCCCTTACCCGCCATGGTTACCTATTTACGACCGAACTTGATTTTGATTGCACGCTTTAAAGCATACTTGCCAAGGCTCGGGAGCTTTTGCTCGTATTTGACCATCGTGGAGCACTCGGGGCGATCGCGATCCAGATGGATGGCATCGAACGCGCACTTGGTGGTGCACAGGCCGCAGCCGATGCACTTGTTGGGGTCGACGATCGAGGCACCGCAGCCCAAGCAGCGAGCGGTCTCGGCGCGCACCTGCTCCTCGGTAAAGGTCTCGACGTACTCGCTAAAGGGCGCAGCCTTCTCGCGCTCGCGGTCGACACGTGCCACCTCGCGGCTTGCGTTGTCATAGCTCTCAATCACAACATCGTCGCGGTCAAGCGCGGTGTAGCGGCGCTGGTTGCGGCCGATGGTGAGCGTGGAGCCCGGCTGCGCAAAGCGATGGATGGACACGGCGGCCTCGTGACCGGCGGCGATGGCGTCGATAGCAAAGCTGGGACCGGTGTAGACGTCGCCGCCCACAAAGATGTCGGGCTCGGCGGTCTGGTACGTCTGCGGATCGGCAAGGGCACCCTGGCTGCGGCCGAGCTCCACCTTGGAGCCAGCCAGCAGGTCGCCCCACACAATGGACTGGCCAATCGACATGACGACACGGTCGGCATCGACACGGCGCAAGTCGTTCTCGTCATACTCGGGCGCAAAACGGTCCTCGTCGTCAAAGACACGCGTGCAGCGCTTAAAGGTGATACCGCACACACGACCGGCCTCGTCCAGGTGAATCTCCTTGGGGCCCCAGCCGCAGCTAATGTGCGCGCCGTCCTCAATGGCCTCGCGACGCTCTTCCTCGCTGGCAGGCATCTTGACCTCGCTCTCCAGGCAGAACATCTCAACGTGCTCGGAACCCAGACGGCAGGCGTTGCGCGCGACATCGATGGCCACGTTGCCGCCGCCCACCACGATGGTGCGCCCGGGCAGCGCGTCGATCTTGCCGCTGTTGACCTCGCGCAAAAAGTCGACGGCCACGGTCACGTCCTCGGCATCCTCGCCCGGAATACCGGCAAGGCGGCCACCCTGGCAGCCAATGGCCACGTAAAAGGCTTTAAAGCCCTGCGCGCGAAGCTCGTCGAGCGTCACATCGCGACCGACCTCCACGCCATAGCGGAACTCGGCGCCCATCAGGCGAATGACCTCGACCTCGGCCTCGATAACGTCCTTCTGCAGCTTAAAGCTGGGAATACCGTAAGTGAGCATGCCGCCCGGGCGCTCGTTTTTCTCGAACACGACGGGCTTGTAGCCCTTCTCGGCCAGATAGAAAGCGCAGGACAGACCGGCCGGGCCGGCACCGATGATGGCGATCTTCTGATCGAAGCCGCCGGCACGCGTCGGGGTCACCACGGGCGGGACATAGCGGGTCGCGGCATCAAGATTGCGCTGGGCGATGAACTTCTTGACCTCGTCGATAGCCACGGCGGCATCCACGCGACCACGGGTGCAGGCATCCTCGCAGCGGCGGTTGCACACGCGGCCGCAGATAGCGGGCAGCGGGTTCTCGCGCTTGATGAGCGCCAGCGCCTCGTCATAGCGGCCCTGCGCCGCGAGCTTTAAGTAGCCCTGAACGGCAACGTGCGCGGGGCAGGCCGTCTTGCAGGGAGCGGTGCCGGACTCATGCGCCTCGATACGGTTGTCGTTGCGGTAGTTGGGCGACCACTTGGTGTGGTCCCACTTGGTGGCATCGGGCAGCTCCTGGCGCGGATACTCGGGCACGCGGCCGCCAGCCTTTTTGCTACAGAGCTTCTGGCCCAGTTTGGCGGCGCCGGCCGGACACACCTCAACGCAGCGACCGCAGGCCACGCACTTGTCTTTCTCGACCTTGGCGACATAGGCAGAGCGCGACAGGTTGGGCGTGTTGAACAGCTGCGAGGTGCGCAGGGCGTAGCACACGTTGACGTTGCAGTTACAGATGGCGAAGATCTTGTTCTCGCCGTCGATGTTGGTGATCTGGTGCACAAAGCCGTTGTCCTCGGCCTGGCGCAGGATGTCGTAAACCTCGTCGCGGGTCACGTAATGGCCACGGTCGGTCTCGACCACGTAGTCGGCCATATCGCCCACAGCGATGCACCAGTCGCGTGGATCGTCGGCGCAGCCCTCGCCCATCACGCGACGGCTCGCACGGCAGCTGCAGGTGCTGGCGGCATATTTACCCTCGTATTTGTCGAGCCAATGCTCGATATGCTCGATCGGCACCGAGGTGCTCGCGGCATCGATGGCCTTCTCGACCGGAATGACATGCATGCCGATGCCGGCACCGCCAGGCGGCACCATCGGCGTGGCCTTGGACAGCGGTCCCTTGGACGCCTGCTCAAAGAACTTGGCATAGACCGGGTGCTCCTCGAGCTGGCCCATGCGCATGTTGAGGAACTCGGCAGAACCCGGCACCAGCATGGGCAGCACCCACTGCTTGGCGCGCTCGGGGTTTTCCCAGTTGTACTCGAGCAGACCCGTGTAGCTCATGTCATCGAGCATTTTTTCGATCTGGGCCTCGGGCATGCCGGTGAGCTTGACCATCTCGGGCAGCGTATAGGGACGGCGCATCTTCATCTTGCAGAGCACTTCGGCCTGCTCGTCGGTTGCGGCCTCGGCAAACGACCAGTACTCGTAGCCCAGCAGCTCGTCGCGGTGCAACAGGCGGTTGGTGCAGTGCTCACACAGTTTGACGATGGCCTCGCGCGGATGCTCCGGTATCGGCGGCACGAACTCCGCGTCGATATCGGGCTCGGTATAGCTAATCCCCGGTCCGTTGAGAATCATGGTTATCCCTTCTCTTGCCGCAGCCCGGCGAGACCGCAGCGCCCCTCTTTTTTTGCAGGCCGAGCATGCCCCCATGCCGTTCACCCGCCATTGTTGACATTGTGTCAAAAATAGTATTGACGAACCGTCAACAATATTCAAGACTGTTAGGCGAACGGTCAGGCAAAAGAGGATGAAAGGCGGCAAAACATGGGCAACAACACAGCGGATATCTCTGTGGTCGATGCCGTCCCCGCATCCGATAGCGCGGCAAAGCGCCTGACGGGCGACGAACGCCGTCGCGAGATTCTCGATGCCGTGCGCACCGTAAGCTCCGAGCTGGGCGTGTCCCACCTATCGGTATCGGCCGTGACCAAGCGAGCCGGCTGCACGCGCTCGCTGTTCTACCACTACTTCGCCGACATGGACGCCGCCGTCACCGCTGTTATGGACGAGGCGATCGACGGTTTTATCTCCGAGCTCGAGCAGTGGAATGCCGGCCGCACCGTCGGTGATATCGAGGGCGCGCTCGACACCGTCGCCCCACTCTTTAAGCGTCTGGTCGCCAGCGGCCACGAGCTGCCGAGTACGCTCACCTCGAGCAGCGGCGCGCTCTACGGCGGCTTTTTGCACAACGTGGTCCAGCGCGTGGCGCAGTATATCTGCGATACCACCGTGGTGGATTTTGTCGCCCATCATGAGCTACGCATCGACCATGTCTACGAGACGTTCTACACCCTCATCATGGGTCTTTTGATGTATATCCGCACGCACCCCGATGTGCCCGACGAGACGGTCAAGGAAATCATCGCCTCGACACTCCACATCGAGGGCTATACCGCCAAGTATCCGGAGCGCAAGCCCCAGAACTGACGACATTTGGCCAAACTGCCCGCGATCAGAAGAGGGGCCGCGGGCGTGTGAAAGGAGAGCAGCATGCTGTTCGATGTTTGGGGTAGCGATACCCTTATCCACTGGGCCGGCTGGGCCATGGTCTTTATTGGCCTGATCGTGCTCAACGAGGTCGGCCGCCGCACCAAGCTGGGCGCGGCAATCATCTTTGGCGTGGCTCCGCTGGCCATGACCATCTACTGCGTCGCCATCGCCATTGGCGTCTCACAGGGTGCCGAGTGGGCGCTCACCAACCCCACCCATGTGTACCAGAACAGCTGGTTCCACTACGCCAAGGTCTACGCGGCGTTGGCCGGTTGCTGGGGCTTCATCGCCATTAAGTATCAGTGGGGCAAGATCGGCAAGGCACACTGGTTCCGCGCGTGGCCGTTTGTGATCGTCGCCATCAACATCATGATCGCCGTCGTGTCCGACTTTGAGAGCGCCTATCACTTCTTTGTCCTGGGCCAGTCCACTTGGGTCACCTCCGAAGGTGCTACGCAGCTGGCCGGCTGGAACAACGTGTTCAACGGCATCGCCGGTATCATCAACATCTTCTGCATGACCGGTTGGTGGAGCGTCTACGCCTCCGAGGACAAGACCGACATGCTGTGGCCCGATATGACCTGGGTCTACATCATCGCCTACGATATCTGGAACTTCTGCTACACCTACAACTGCCTGCCCACCCACTCCTGGTTCTGCGGCTTTGCGCTGCTGCTGGCGCCCACCGTCGCCGCCTTTATCTGGAACAAGGGCGGCTGGATTCAGAACCGCGCCTTTACGCTGGCCATTTGGTGCATGTTTGCCCAGGTGTTCCCGTTCTTCCAGGAGGAGTCCATCTTTGTGACCCACTCCACGCTCGACCCCGGCGCCGCTACCGCGGTCTCAATCGCCGCACTGGTCGCCAACGTCGCCGCAATCATCTACGTCGCCTACCGTGCCAAGAAGCTCGGCCGCAACCCCTACAAGCAGGATGTCTTTGAGGGCACCAGCGATTGGGAGAAGGCCACAGCTCGCCGCGCCAAGGTGGATTACGCACACGCCGAGTAACGTGTTTATTCCGCCCACATTTGGATGTAGGCAAACTTAGCCGACGCCGCAATCGCGCGTCATGCGCAGCCCCGGAAAGCGATTCGCCCGCTTTCCGGGGCTTTTTGTTGTTGCGCGCATTCACGCACATATGCAAAACCTCTCTCACAGATAAAATCAGATTTCCAACCGACTGACAGCCCTATGTGACCCCAATTTTGGGTACATTGTTGTCCCGATATTGAGCTTGGGGGATATATGAAAGATGAAACGATGGGCCAAGAGGATGCGGTCCAAGATGCAGAAGCGTGTGCCGAGGCCCTGGAGAGCCTGGACCAGATCGCGCTGGCCGAGATTACATTTGACAATTCGATCGTTGATGTGCAGGATGAGCCGGAAATCGAGTCGCAGCCCGATGATCAGGATGCAAAAGACGATGGCGTCGTGCCCACCGAAGACGAGGCGGGGCACGAGGAATCCGAATGTGAGGCCGACGACCAGACCGAATCCGACACGAGCGAGGAAACCATCTTGCTCGACAACTTGCCGGCCGAAGATTCGCTGACCCGCGAGCTCCCTGGCTTAGGCTCTGCGCCGGCCGTGGACGAGACCATCGCCATGGGCGATATTCCCCTGCCGTCCGTTCCCTCGGCACATGAGGCCGAGGCCCGTCACCGGAAGATGTCGCCCAAGCGACGCAACCTGATGGTTGCCGGCGTTGTGGCCGTCGCGCTCGTCGCCGGCGGCGCAGGCTATGCGGCTTGGAACGGATACCAGCAAGAGCAGGCCGCCGTGGTTGCCGCAAACGCCCATACCATGATGTCGGTGCAAATCGGCATACATGCCGCGGGCCTCGACTGCTCAACTGGCTCCAAGATTCCCGTACAGGTGAGCGGGCAGGATTCCGACGGTTCTTCCGTGAGCGAAACACTCTACGTTGATGAGCACGGTCGTGGCATTAAGCTGCTGCCCGGCGATTACACGTTCTCCATCGCCGCCTCCCCCATCGCGGCCGACGGCACCATCTACACCGTCCCGACCACCAAGGCGCAGGTCACCATTAAGAGCGATGGGCAGGATTTGAGTGCCCAGGCCACCTTTAAGCTCAAGGTACCTTCGGCCGACACGGTGACTGACGACCAGATCGATGCCGCGGCCAAGTACGCCGAGGAGGGCGGTTGTAGCTCTGCCGCCGCGGCAAAGATACTCCAGCAGGCGGCAATTACACGCCGCGATGCCGCCGCCAACGCCGTAAGCGCGAGCGAGGCACAGTCCGCCCGCGATGCCGACGCTCGGCATAAGGCGACGGACCTGTATCAACTCGATATTCCGGTTGAGTGGTATGGCAAGGTCGCAACCTGGCAAAACGGCAGCACGCTGTGCATTTATCTGGACGGCGACAGCAATACGCCGATCGTGACGCTTGTTGCGGTGCGCGACGGCGAGAGCTTTACCCCCGATGAGGGCGATACGGTTTTGGGTACGGCAAACCTTGGTAACGGCTACGCGGTCTACGCCAGCGGCCCCGTCTATCCGTATGTGGTGCCCCAGACCATCAACGGGCGCACGCAGAACCCCGTGTCGACCTATCCCATGGACACAGCCATTGAGCTTGTCGAGCTTACGACCGGCAACCGCTACACCTACAGCCAGATCAAGAGCGTGCTGGTCGGCAAAGACGGCAAGGCCGACGCTGCCACCAAGCTCGAATGCGACTACATCGCCCAGATTCTGCTGCCGAGCATCAAGGCCCAGGACTAGCCGGGCGCATCATGGTACTCCCCAACCGTGATGAAGGGGCCAGGAGGTCCTGGCCCCACAGATCCGTAGATGATTAGGCAAGGAGCCACTTCCATGCGGGCACAGCGTGTACCACACCGTGTTCACATGGAATATCGGCCTGTTCATCCATAGTAACGATTACCGACTCGCCAAGATCAAACTGGGCCATCGAGGCATCGAGGGCTGCAATTTCGCGTTCGCGCGTTTTCTCGCTTGCCATATCCACACTCACCTGAGTCAGGCTATAAGCCTGCATGAGAAGTGCATCCCCAGCCACAAAGTCCACCTCATGGCTTTTATTCTTATCTTTAATCAGCAGGCGGCAAACCGAACCGGGCCGCACGGCGGGGGTCCTTCTTCTGAGCGCATTGAACACCGCGGTCTCGAGCCTCTGACCATGATCCAATGCCGATGCGGGGGAGAACGCTCCGAACATCGCAGGATCGACGGCGTAGACCTTAGACGCAGACCGCGTATTATTTGCAAGCGAACGCGTGAACTCCGGCACCGAAAACAGCAGGTAGGCGTCCTCGTAATACTCAAGTAAGTCGCTGAGCGTATTTCGACTGACGGATATCTGTCTGCTCTTGAACTCGTTGTACACTTTGTTCACTGACAGCTCTCGTCCCGAAGATGCCATGCACCGCGCCAGAAACAGCGAGGCCAAACGGGGGTTCTTGACGTCGTAACGTTCAACGACGTCCATGGCGACCGTTCGCGACGCATATTCCTGTAGCAGCTGAATCGCGTCTGCGGGCGTCTGCTCAAGTGTCGCGATGAATCCCCCTCGCTCGAGATATCCGACCAGATGGTGTCGGAGCAACGCTGCATCGCTCGAGGAGAAGGGTGCGTTCGACTCAGGAACGCTCCCCGTCTTATATCGGACGTATTCCGAAAAACTCAACGGAAAAAGCTCTCGCACAAGAGAACGGCCCCTGAACTCGCTCTTAAGTTCTGAGGACAGCATCTTAGAAGAAGATCCCGTCACGTAAACGGTCGCCTTCTCCGTATCGACCACGCGTCGCAGAAACGCACCCCATTCGGGTATTTCCTGGATCTCGTCAAAGAAAAGGTAGGCGCCCTCGCCTCGAGCAGCAGGATATAGTGCATAGAATGTATCGAGCACGTCCGCTAGTAGCGATGGCTCATACGGACGCAAGCGCTCATCCTCAAAATTGAAATATAGCATCCGGTCAAGCTCGACGCCTTGGCCCTGAAGCCGCCGTATCTCCTGATACAGGCGATACGTCTTTCCACAACGACGGGCGCCCACAATCACATATACGATGTTGTCGCGCTTTGGCTCCTGCGGGTTGCCCAGATCAAGGTCGCGCTCAAAGACCTGCGGAATCCCCTGTTGCTCAAAGTCCTTTATTTTTTGAGCCACCAAGTCGTTGAATGCCATAATTCTCCAATCTTGCTCTCCTGCTAATCAAGATTATAACGATTCTTGATTAGCAGTAGAGCAAGATTATGCGTATCTTGATTAATTGATAAGCAAGTTTTCTATTAGTGGCCCCTCCCGGAGGATATCGAGCGGCCGAGGGGGGGGCAGGCATGAACGCCTCTAGCCGAAAACAAAGTAGCTAAAAAAGCCCCGTCCCAAATGAGCTACTTAACGCCAGGGGTCGGCTTCGAACATTGGCTCGCGCTCGGGGCGGCGATCGCTGTAGGGATCGTAGCCGTCGTCGTCCTCGTTCTCGGCACGGATGTAGGGGTCGCGCGGCTTAGGCGCAGGCTTGGGTGCAGGCTTGGGTGCAGGCTTGGGTGCGGCCGGCGCGGCGTTGGCGACCGGCGCATTCGTCTTGTTCTTGTCTATCATCTGCATATCTCCTTGCCATGCAATCGTGTTCAACATTATCGATTGTCGCACGAAAAAGGGCGGCGGACCCAATTGGATCCGCCGCCCTTGTCGTTTAGAGACGGCTGGCAGATTTTAAGGCATGTCCCACAAATCTACACGGCGTCGGGGACCTCGTAGGTAGCAGACGGCGTGTTGTCGCACACGACGGTAAAGCCGCCGTCCTTGTCGGCATCGACCGTCACCTGATCGCCCTCGCGCACCGTACCGTCGATGATGGCGGCGGCGATGGCGTCCACGACCTCGCGCTGGACCAGGCGCTTGAGCGGACGGGCACCGAACACGGGGTCCAGGCCACCCACGGCGAGCATCTGCTTGGCCGCCGGGGTGATGGCAAGCGTCATGCGCTCCTTGGCCAGACGTGCGCGAACATCGGCAAGCTGGATATCGACGATCTTTTCGATTTGCGCCATGCCGAGCGGATGGAACACCACGATATCGTCGATGCGGTTGAGGAACTCGGGGCGGAAGGTCTGAGCCATGGCCGCATCGACCTGATGGCGCATCTCTTCCTCGTCCTTGCCCGAAAGATCGGCGATGGCCTTAGAGCCCACGTTGCTCGTCATGATGATAATCGTGTTCTTGAAGGACACTTGGCGACCCTGGCCATCGGTTAGACGGCCATCGTCGAGCACCTGCAGCAGCACGTTAAAGACATCCGGATGAGCCTTCTCCATCTCGTCGAGCAAGATTACGGAGTACGGACGACGGCGCACGGCCTCGGTTAGCTGGCCGCCCTCGTCGTAGCCCACGTATCCCGGAGGCGCACCGATCAGACGCTGGACGCTGAACTTCTCCATATACTCGGACATGTCGATACGCACGAGCGCGCGCTCGTCATCGAACAGGCACTCGGCCAGCGCCTTGGCGAGCTCGGTCTTGCCTACGCCGGTGGGGCCCAGGAAGAAGAAGCTGCCGATGGGCTTGTCCGGATCGGAGAGGCCCGCACGGCTACGGCGCACGGCCGCGGCCACGGCGGACACGGCCTCGTCCTGACCGATGACGCGCTTATGCAGCTCGCCCTCCAGGCCCTTGAGCTTGTCGAGCTCGCCCTGCATCATCTTGGACACGGGCACGCCGGTCCAGGCACTCACGACCTCGGCAATCTCGTCGGAGGTCACCTGCTCGTTCAGGCCCTCGCCATCCTGCTGCTTTTGTGCCTCGAGCGCAGCCTCGGACTCCTGAATCTGCTGCTGCAGGCCCGGAATCACGGAGAAGCGCAGCTCGGACGCACGACCCAGGTCGCCGTTGCGCGTCGCGCGCTCCTCTTCGCTCTTGGCCTCGTCAAGCTGGCCCTTAAGCTCCTGCACGTGGTCGATGGCGTTCTTTTGGTTGAGCCAGCCGGCCTTTTGCACGTTGAGCTTTTCCTGGATCTCGGCAATCTCCTGGCGCAGGGCTTCCAGACGCTCCTTGGAGGCGTCATCGGTCTCCTTCATGAGCGCCTGCTCCTCAATCTGCAGCTGGGTGAGCTGACGCGTGGTGGCATCGATCTCGACCGGCATGCTGTCGAGCTCCATGCGCAGGCGGCTTGCGGCCTCGTCGACCAGGTCGATGGCCTTGTCGGGCAGGAAACGATCGGCGATGTAGCGATCGGAGAGGTCGGCGGCGGCCACGAGCGCGCTATCGGTGATGTGCACGCCGTGGAAGATCTCGTACTTCTCCTTGAGGCCACGCAGGATGGAGATGGTGTCCTCGACGGTAGGCTCGCTCACCATAACGGTCTGGAAACGACGGGCGAGCGCCGCATCCTTCTCAATGTACTTGCGGTATTCGTCGAGCGTGGTCGCGCCGATCGCATGCAGGTCGCCACGGGCGAGCGCAGGCTTGAGGATGTTGCCGGCGTCCATGGAGCCCTCGGTGGCACCTGCGCCCACGATGGTGTGGAGCTCATCGATGAACAGGATGACCTTGCCCTCGGATTTTTGCACTTCTTTGAGTACGGCCTTCAAGCGGTCCTCGAACTCGCCGCGGTACTTGGCACCGGCGACCAGCGCGCTCATGTCGAGCTCGATAAGGTCGCGGTCGCGCAGGGTACTCGGCACGTCGCCGGCAACGATACGCTGGGCGATGCCCTCGACGATGGCCGTCTTGCCCACGCCCGGCTCACCGATGAGCACGGGGTTGTTCTTGGTGCGGCGGGACAGGACCTGGATGGTGCGACGGATCTCGTCGGTACGGCCGATGACCGGGTCGAGCTTGCCGGCACGGGCGAGGTCGCAGATGTTGCGGCCGTACTGCTCCAGCGCCTCAAACTGCGTCTTGTCCTCGGCAGACGTCACGCGGTCATCGCCGCGCAGTTCCTCGTAGACTTGCTCGATGCGCTCCTTGGTGACGCCGGCGTCGCGCAGCACGCGACCCGCCTCACCCTTGTCCTCGGCAAGTGCCATCAGCAGATGCTCGGTCACCACAAAGCTGTCACCCATCTTGGTGGCCTTTTTCTCGGCCTTCTCGATCACGCGAACGAGCTCGTTGGACAGGCCCATTTGCTGACCCTCGCCCGACACCTTGGGCGCATGGTCGATGGCATCTTGTGTGGAGCGTGCAAGCTGGGCCGGGTCGGCGCCGATGCGCTCGATGATCACGGAGATATTGCGCTCGCCGGCACCGAGCAGGGCAGACAGCAGGTGAATCGGCTCCACCGCGCCGGCCTGCGCGTCGGCGGCCGTGCTCATGGCGGTCTGCAGCGCCTCGCGCGACGTCATTGCTAGCTTATCGATTCTCATGGAATCACCTCTCTTGGGGCGGCCGCCCTACGGGGCGGCTTCACGTTGTTCGAGAAGTATTGTTGCCAGCTTTACGCGATCTTATACACAAATCTAAGTCTCTATATATAAGATTTTCTGAGTGAATTACGGATAGGGTACTGAGATGTCAGCCCGCCGCTGCCCAGGCGCGCTACCGTCTCGATCCGTAACATCTAGCAGCCATTTTTGATCCTAGATGTTACAGATCGAGACAGACCGAAAACCACCACAAAGAGGACAGGCACCTTTGTGGTGGTCGCGGTCTCTAGTCCTTCGCCGAACCCGTACTTCCCGATTCGACGGTCCAGGGCATCTCATCCTCGAACAGCCATGTACGGGCAGACCCACTATCGCGTGCAGTCTGCGGGTCAGGCAAGCAGGTCTGTTTATAGGCATCTTGGATACACTGACCCATAAAATCGTTGAGCTCGGTCTGGTCGCCCTCCATGACATAGGCGACATCGCCGTCCATGATGTAGATGCACGGACCCTCATTGCCCTCGTAGCCCGGATCGTACGAGACATCACATAACTTTGCGCCGTTTGCAGTGTCCAGCTCGATGGAAGAGTGGCATCCGCCAACCATGTCGTTCGCTTTTGCCCGATAGGACGCATATCCGTACCAACGCTTAAATGTTTTGCCCTTGAGTAGCTCGGACGCCCTATCGATCAGGCTTGTATCCGTGGTATAGCGCATGGCCCCAAGCTGAATACGCGGATAATTGCTAATACCCAGCACAGCCGGCTGCTCATCAAAATCAACGGTAATGGTCTCGGGCTTGTCGTCGCCGGTCAGAAGTTCGACAGATTGAGTCACAGGCTTGACCACCGGCTCCGTCACCGCAGCAGGTAGAAATGCCATACCGACAGCGCCCGCGCCAACCACAGCGATCGCAAGCGCCAAGACAATCAATCCAATACGGGCAGAACGGCTCACGGCAAAACACCCCACAATGCAAACCTTCGCCACCTGCACTAATGATACCGCCAGCTAACACTATTACCAAAAGAAGCCGCGCGCTCCTCACCACCACAAAGGGGACAGGCACCTTTGTGGTGGTTTTCGACGCTAACGGTCGACCATCTCGCGCCATGAGATTAAACTTGAATTGTTCTCTGAACATATCCATTTCTGCCTATCCTCAACAGATCTTTGTCTCGAGGAGCGCATATGAAGCCGTCTCATTCCACCGGTCGCAACGTCATCGCCATTCTCGCCATACCCATCGTGATGCTCTTCCTTATCGTCGCCACGCCCTTTTCCCTTGGCATCGCCTCGCCCTTCGATTTATGCGGAATGGTCGACGCCGGCTCGCGTGCCACCTCGCTCTCCTTTATCTGTCGCGGCGTGTTCTACGAAGATGGAATTCCCACCGGAATTTGGCGGTCAATGTTACCGCTGCTCGGAACGATTGATGGATGCTTCCCCCATTTCAGCCTTGAACCTCAGACGATGAATTATTTGATCGACGACCAGCCACTCGACTCCATCACCCTCGCTTACGACTATGCTCCAAACACCGATGAGCGTCACATGAACCAAGTCCTCGACAAACTGCTTGAACAGTGCGGGCTCACCGATGAGGTCGGCCGAACCGTCGACAGCGACCAGAAATTAAAGCGAACAGAACTCCGCCGCATTGGAAAAATCAGAGAGCGAGGCGGAGCTGCCTACTGGCAGGCCTGGGCGATACGCGACAAGAGCGAATTTGGGCACAGCACCTATATAGTCACTGTCTACACCAAAGACGGAATTAAGGACAATGTTGACGATTTCGCGTCATCCAAACTCGGCATCCCCAAAACAACCAAGACTCCCGGCTTGGATGAAATCCTGTAGGGACGCCCATTAACATGCCGCTCAACGATCACAACAACATCGAGCTAGTCCCCACCACCACAAAGGTGCCTGTCCCCTTTGTGGTGGTTTTCGACAAAAAGAGGCCGCCCCGATAACAGGGGCGGCATCAAGCAAGTCTATTTTTGGCGCCCCTCAAGACCCAACGAGAACGCAGAAATGTAGCCCGGGGCTTACCCTTTCCCGAACGCGGCCCTCGCGAAGCGCGTGAGCGGGCGGGAAAGGGTAAGCCCCGAGCGGACAATTAAGTGCGTTATTCGGCAGCGGCCTTGAACTTGTTGTAGTTGATCAGACAGCCGGCCTTGACGATGGCACGTTCTTCGGCCGTCATATCGGCAATGTAGAGCACAATCTGCTCGACCGCACCATCGGCGCGCACCACGTAGGCGGCGATGTCCTTTAGGTCGCCATCGAGCGCGGCACGGATGCCCGGCACAAAGACGTAGTCGCCCACCTCAAAGCTGGGCTCGGCCTCCATCTGGAAGGGCACCATGCCCCAGTTCATCACGTTGGAGCGATAGCGCTTGGTGGCGTACTCGTGAACGATGTTGGCCAGGCCGCCGATCACGCGCTGGCAGCTCGCGGCCTGCTCGCGGGCAGAACCGTCGCCCGGCTTCTTGGCATAGAGCATGGAGCCGTACTCGGTCGCCTTGGCATCGGCCGCGACACCCGCGCCAGCCAGTGCCTCAAACACGCCGGCAAGCTCGGCATCGAGCGCCGCCAGGTCACCCGCGGCCTCGCCGGCCACGCGACGCTTCTCCACGGCGTCGACCTCCTTGGAACGACCGACGTAGGCCGGATCGCGGCGGCTCAGCGTAAACTCGGCCAGGCCCAGCGGGTTGGAGCGGAAGGAGCTCGTCTCGCCCGAAGGAATGAGCTCGTCGGTCGTAGTGACCGGGTCCATGATCTTGGAGCACACCTTGAGCAGAATGTCGTCGCCGAGAGGCTCCATCGCGGGCCACGGCTTGATGTTGGGGCCTTCGACCAGCTCGTCGGCAGGCTCCGCCTTGCCAAAGCCCCAGTACACGCGCTTCTTGTACGGCGCGTCGTCGAAGGTGTACTCGCAAGCCTCGTCCCAGGTGTCCTCGGGCAGGTCGGTCGCCGGCGTCAGGATGCCGCCGTTGGCAGCCGTCGCCGCAATGGAACGGGCGTCCATCAGAGCCACGGCGCTCAGCTGGCCATTGCCCGGCTTGGAGCCCTCGCGGTTGGGGAAGTTGCGCGTAGTGTGGCGGATCGACAGGCCGTTGTTGGCGGGCGTGTCGCCGGCACCGAAGCACGGGCCGCAGAATGCCGTGCGCACGATCGCGCCGGCCTCCATAAGGTCGTAGATATAGCCGCGGCGTGTAAGCTCGAGTGCCACGGGCTGGCTCGTGGGATAGACCAACAGCGAGAACTCGCCGCAGCCGGTGTTGGCGCCCTTGAGCACGCGGGCAGCCTGGACCACGGAGTCGTAGTTGCCGCCCGAGCAGCCGGCGATAACGCCCTGCTGCACGTGCAGCTTGCCGTCGACAATCTTGTCGAGCAGGCTAAAGTGCGTCTTGCCCTCGCCGATCTTAGCGGCCTCGAGCTCCACCTCGTGAAGGATGTCCTCGAGGTTCTCGTTGAGCTCGTCAATCTCAAAGCCGTTGGAAGGATGGAACGGCAGCGCAATCATGGGCTTGATGCTCGACAGATCGACCTCGACGCAGCCGTCGTAGTAGGCGACATCGGCAGGCTTGAGCTCGCGGTAGTCGTCGCCGCGGCCGTGCATGGCCAGGAATGCGTGCGTGTCCTCGTCGGTGGCCCAGATGCTCGACAGACAGGTGGTCTCGGTGGTCATGACGTCGACGCCGTTGCGGTAGTCGGTCGTCATGCTCGCGATGCCGGGGCCCACAAACTCCATGACCTTGTTCTTGACGTAGCCCTTGGCAAAGACAGCGCGGATGATGGCGAGCGCCACATCGTGCGGGCCGACGCCGGGGCGCGGGGCACCCGTGAGGTAGATGGCGACGACGCCGGGATAGGCGACGTCGTAGGTGTCGCGCAGCAGTTGCTTTGCCAGCTCGCCGCCGCCCTCGCCCACGGCCATAGTGCCCAGAGCGCCGTAGCGGGTGTGCGAGTCGGAACCCAGGATCATCTTGCCGCAGCCCGCGAAGTTCTCACGCATAAAGGAGTGGATAACGGCGATATGCGGCGGAACGAAGATGCCACCGTACTTCTTGGCGGCCGAGAGACCGAAAACGTGGTCGTCCTCGTTGATGGTGCCGCCCACGGCGCACAGCGAATTATGGCAGTTGGTGAGCACGTAAGGCAGCGGGAACTGCTCCATGCCCGAGGCGCGCGCCGTCTGGATGATGCCGACAAAGGTGATGTCGTGGCTCGCCATGGCGTCGAAGCGAATCTTGAGTGCCTCGGGATCTCCGGACGTATTGTGTGCCTGGAGGATCGAATACGCGATGGTGCCGCGCTTGGCATCCTCGGGCGTCTGCGTAATACCGCGCTCGGCAGCCTCGGCCGCAGGCACAACCTCGCTGCCGCCGCGCAGGTAGATGCCGTCCTCGTACAGCTTGACCATACTGTCTCCCACTCTGCCCAAAACGATTTGGGCGCATAGCATACATTCGTTCAATATCGTGCCATAGAACGGTTGCGAGTGGGTTACGAATCTGCACGTTCACTTTATCTCAGTAAAGCAAAGAACGAGTTGGGTGCCGGGGGCAGACTTAGACGCCGAAATGACGAGAGTGGATAATCTCCCACTTTGAGCCTGCAAACAGGCCAAAAACGGGAGATTATCCACTCTCATTCTGCGGGCACTCATTTAAGTCTGTCCCCAATGAGTGCCCGGCAGCGTCGGCGGAGCTATAGGTCGCTACCCGTACCTAGCAGCTTGCGCATGACTTGCTCGGGGTTGACCGAGCCGTCGCGCGGGGCCAGGGCGGTGATCTTCTTCTGCATCTTGTACTCGTGCAGTTCGTCCTCGAGCTGGCGCACGCGGGCGCGGAGCTTTTCGTTCTCGCGCTCGCGCTCCTCGGCACGCTCCTTCATATCGAGGATGCGCACCACGCCGGCGAGGTTAATGCCCTCGTCGGTCAGTTGGTTGATGAGCTCCAAGCGCTCGATATCGGCACGCGAATACAGACGCGTGTTACCGCCCGAGCGCTGGGGATTCACCAAGCCTTTGGACTCGTAGACGCGCAGAGTCTGCGGGTGCATGCCGGTCAGCTCGGCCGCCACGCTGATCATGTACAGCGGTTTGTTCCTATTGTCCTCGGCCATGCTACCTGACCCCTTTCCGTCTCGTTATCGTCCATCATAAGCCCGTGGACAGGCGCGGGCGCCACAACCAAACTAGTACGTCGCCTTGTAACGGTTGACCTTCTCGCGGTAGTCGCGCGTGTCGGCCTCGCGCAGCTTGGCCATGGCATCGCGCTCGTCATCGGACAGGTTCGTGGGAACCTGCACCTTGATCTCGACGAGCAGCGCGCCTGTGCGGCCACGGTGCTTAACATCGGGCGCGCCCATCTCCTTAAAGCGGAACTTCTTGCCCGTCTGGGTACCCGCGGGCACCTTCAGACGAACCGTCGCACCGCCGGGCGTCGGCACGTCCACCGTGCAGCCGAGCGCCGCCTCGTAGACCGAGATCGGCACCTCCATGGTCACGTCGGCACCTTTACGCTTAAACAGCGGATGCTCCTCCACGTGCGTGGTCACGACCAGGTCGCCGCGCTCGCCGCCGGCAACGCCATACTCGCCGCGACGCTTGTAGCGCAGCTTGCCGCCATCCACGGCGCCCGCGGGCACCGAGACCGTAATGGTCTGCTGCTCGCCCGTCGAGGGAATGCGGTAGGTGACCTTGTGCGTCACGCCGCGGAACGCGTCCTCGGCCGTCACGTCGACAGTCAGCGACAGGTCGCCGCCCTTGCGAGCACGGCTGCGGCCCGCGCCGGCACCGGCAGCACCCGCAGCCCCGGCAAAGCCCGAGCCCCAATCGCTGCCCCAGGCGCCGTTGCCGCTAAAGATGCTGTCGAAGATATCGCCCCAGCCGCTCGCACCGGCGCTGGCACCGTAGCCGCCGCCATACGCGCCGCCCGTGCCCGGCATGCCGCCGAACATGAGCATCTGGTCGTACTCTTTGCGCTTCTTCTCGTCCGAAAGCGTCTCGTAGGCCTCGCTGATCTCCTTGAACTTGGCCTCGTCGCCGCCGGCATCGGGGTGATATTTTTGCGCGAGCTTGCGAAACGCGCTCTTGATCTCTTTGTCGGAGGCGCTCTTGGATACGCCCAGGATGTCATAGAAGGTTTTGCCTGCAGCCATCGTAGCTCCTCTCCTGTTTCATCCGCCGCCCAGCGGGCGGCGGCTCATGCTTTCATATGGCACTAGGCCAGAAAGGGCCCCGGGTGTTGCCCCGGGGCCCTTCTCAATTACTCCTCGGTGCTCTCGGCCGTATCGGCCGTAGCATCCTCGGGCGCCGCTTCGGGCTCCGGTGCGGGGCGCTTCTCGCCACCGTAGGTCACCGTCACCATCGCGGAACGCAGGATGCGATCCGCCATGCGGTAGCCCTTCTGGTACACGTCGTTGACAGTCTCGTCGTACTGCGATGCGTCCTCGACACGCCCCACGGCCTGGTGCTCGAGCGGATCGAACGCCTCGCCCTTGGGGTCGATGGGCTCAACGCCCTCGTGCGCAAACACATCGAGCAGCTTGGCATGCACCGCATCGACGCCATCGACGAACTGCTTAAAGTCGTCGGAAAGCTCCTGGCTACGGGCATGGTCGATTGCACGCTCGATATCGTCGATCACCGGCAACAGCGCGGTGACAAGCTTCTCGGTCGCGCGCTCGCGCTCGGCGATACGCTCATTGGCGGTGCGGCGACGGAAGTTCTCCCAGTCGGCCTGCAGACGGGCGGTACGCTCGGTGGCGTCCTTTGCCTTGTCCTCGGCGGCCTTCTGAGCCTCTGCCGCAGCATCGAGCTCATTGCGCACGTCGGCAAGCTCTTTCTGAGCCTGCTCGAACTTGAGCTTAAAGTCGTTGTCGGCGGCTTCTTCACCGGCGCGGATAGCGGCTTCCACCATCTCGTCCTCGGTCATCGTCGCCTCCTTGTTGGAATCCTCTACCTGGTTCTCGGCAGCCTCGGCGGCCGGGGCCTCGTTGGCCTCGGTATCGTCAACGGCCTCTACGGGAATCTTCACGTCCTTCTCCTCAGAGTCAACGGGGGCGGCGCCAGCGGCGGCCGCCTCCGTGCGAGCTTTACGGGCGGACATGATTATTTGTCCTCGTCGTCCACAACCTCGTAGTCGGCGTCGACAACGTCATCGTCGGCAGGCTGGGCGCCAGCGGCACCGTCGGTCTGCTGCTGAGCGTCGGCGTAGACAACCTGGGCCAGCTCGTAGGCCACGGACTGCAGGGACTCGCCGGCGGCCTTGATAGCCTCGACGTCAGAGCCCTCGAGCGCCTTCTTGGCGTCGGCGATAGCGGCCTCGGCCTTGGACTTCACGTCGGCGGAAACCTTGTCGCCCAGCTCGTTGAGAGTCTGCTCGGTGGAGTAGCACAGGCTGTCGGTCTGGTTGCGGACCTCGACCTCTTCCTTCTGCTTCTTGTCCTCCTCGGCATGAGCCTCGGCGTCCTTGACCATACGATCGACTTCGTCGTCGGACAGAGCGGTGGAACCGGAAATGGTGATCTGCTGCTCCTTGCCGGTGCCCTTGTCCTTAGCGGAGACCTTGACGATGCCGTTGGCGTCGATGTCGAAGGTGACCTCGATCTGCGGCACGCCGCGGCGGGCAGCCGGGATGCCGGTCAGCTGGAACTTACCGAGCGACTTGTTGTCGCGGGCAAGCTCGCGCTCGCCCTGGAGCACGTTGATCTCGACGCTGGTCTGGTTGTCGGCAGCGGTGGAGTAGACCTCGGTCTTGGAGGTCGGGATCGTGGTGTTGCGGTCGATCATCTTGGTCATGATGCCGCCCATGGTCTCGACGCCCAGCGACAGCGGGGTAACGTCGAGCAGCAGGATGCCCTCGACGTCGCCGGTAAGCACGCCGCCCTGGACGGCAGCGCCGTCGGCAACGACCTCGTCGGGGTTCACGGACATGTTGGGCTGCTTGCCGGTCATGGTCTTGACGAGCTCCTGGACGGCGGGCATACGGGTGGAGCCGCCGACGAGGATGACCTCGGTCAGATCGGAGAGCTTGAGCTTAGCGTCGCGCAGGGCGTTGGTGACAGGCTGCTTGCAGCGCTCGAGCAGGTCGCGGGTGATCTTCTCGAACTCGGCGCGGGTCAGAGTGTAGTTGAGGTGCAGCGGGCCAGACTGGTTCATGGTGATGAACGGCAGGTTGATGGTGGACTGCTGGGCTGCGGAGAGCTCCTTCTTGGCGTTCTCGGCAGCCTCCTTCAGACGCTGCAGGGCCATGGGGTCCTGACGCAGGTCGACACCGTTCTCCTGCTGGAACTTGTCGGCCATCCAGTCGATGACACGCTGATCCCAGTCGTCGCCGCCCAGGTGGTTGTCGCCCGAGGTGGACAGAACCTCAAACACGCCGTCGGCGAGGTCGAGGATGGAGACGTCGAAGGTGCCGCCGCCCAGGTCGAAGACCAGGATGCGCTGGTCGGTGCCCTGCTTGTCCAGGCCATAGGCCAGAGCAGCAGCGGTCGGCTCGTTGACGATACGCTTGACGTTGAGGCCGGCGATCTTACCGGCATCCTTGGTGGCCTGACGCTGGGCGTCGTTGAAGTAGGCCGGGACGGTGATGACGGCGTCGGTGACGGTCTCGCCCAGATACTTCTCGGCGTCGGCCTTCATCTTTGCGAGCGTCATGGCGCTCACCTGCTCGGCGGTGTAATCCTTGCCCTCGATATCGACGACGGCGCGGCCACCCTGGCCCTCCTTGACCTCATACGGCACGGTCTTGATCTCGGAGGTGCACTCGGAGTACTTGCGGCCCATGAAGCGCTTGATGGAGAACACGGTGTTCTTGGGGTTGGTGACAGCCTGGTTCTTAGCGGCCTTACCCACGACGCGGTCGCCGTCGGCACGGAAGCCCACGACGGACGGGGTGGTGCGGTCGCCCTCGGCGTTCACGATAATGGTCGAAGAACCGCCCTCGAGGACGGCCATTGCGGAGTTAGTAGTACCAAGGTCGATACCAAGAATCTTGCCCATTAGAAATTCCCTCTCTCTTTTGCGTTCGCGCCGCCTCGACGATCTGTCGCGCGGCGCTTCGGCTTGTCTTTCAGGATGTAGTGTATCCCCTTATGGGCCGGAATATACAAAATCTAAGTCAATTCATATAAGATTTCTTATCTCTGAGAGTTTAGGTTCTCAAATGCGCAGGTAGATGCACTGTTTGAGTTCTCGGCAGATCTATTGAGATCTATGTAGAGATGGCTGAGGTTTGCGTCCGGGGGTGCCTGGGGGGCCGTCTTGCGGCAAGCGCATCCCGGTTTGAGCGTGGATTCCGGGTCGCAGTTTCCGTCTGAAGGCTCAACCGGAAACCGTATCCCGTTTTGAGAGCTGATACCGGGTCGCAGTTTCCGCTAGCGGGCCCAACCGGAAACTGCGACCCGGTTTTCGGCCAAATAACGGGATGCCCTTTCCGCAGGCGCGCTCAATAGGTCAATATTACAAGTCACCTATAGCTAACATTTGCGCAGCTCAACGGCCCCACCTGCGCGTTTTTTAGTAAACCTTGGCATACTCGGCGAACGGTATGAAGATGCCGGCCAGAGGGTATTGCAAACGGTCGCTCCCGTGGTATGTTTTTGCCCGAATCAAACCGGCGCGCATCGCCTGTAGCGTCGGTCAACAGAGAGGAAACTACCATGGCTCATCCCGTAATTGATGCCGACGAGTGCATCGCTTGTGGCGCTTGCGTCGACTCCTGCCCCGCTGGCGTTCTGGAGCTCCAGGACGTCGCCACCGTCGCTGACGAGGACTCCTGCGTCGCCTGTGGCGCTTGCCAGGACGCTTGCCCCGCTGGCGCGATCACCGAGATCGTCGAGGAGTAACAACTCCCGCACTTGCACACTCAAAAGTACACCGTGCACAAAAAGGAGGCCTCCGCATCGCCGCGGAGGCCTCCTTTTTTGTGCGGATAACCAATTAGGCACCATCGCAGGTTGAGCTCACGTCAGCGAAAACGTCCCTAAGCGAGCAAGGTGACGTGAAAGAGGAGGGAAGCGTACTTTGGTACGCGACCGACGATTGAACGTCAGATTGCCGCTTAGGGACGTTTGCAGCATCGGCTACGATAGATCGTCCTCGTAAGGCATTAAATCGGCAAGGTAGCCCTTCTCCTTGAGTATGGCCTCGATCTCGTCGAGGGTCTGCTCGTCCTCCGCCGCGATGCGATGGAAGTGGTAGCCGCTCGTCACCGTTAGTAGTGGAAAGCTCTTGCCGCTCTCGATATCGTGCAGGTAGCGCTCAACATCGCGACGATTGCGGATGTCCAGGTCGGCCGTGATCTTGCCGTACACACGATGGTTGACGATCACGTTGAGCACGGCGCCACCCGCGTCGACGATACTCGTAAGCTCGTCGCCCGCCTGCTCCACGCCGTGGCGCACCTTAACAAGACGCGTGGGCACGGCGGGGCTACTCGCGGCTTCCTGCAGCACGTAGCCGCGGTTGGTCGCCACGATATCGTGCCCATCGGCACGCAACAGGGCAATATCCTGAACCACGACCTGACGGCTCACGCCAACCTCGCGGGCAAGTGCGCTGCCCGAAACGGGCTCCTTGGCTCCTTCGAGCACGCCCATGATGGCACGGCGACGCTCGCGGGCGTTCATTATTTACCGTCCAGCAGACGCAGGTGCTTAAGCGAGAGGTCGAGGATCGGCGCAGAGTGCGTCAGGGCGCCCGAGCTAATATAGTCGACACCCAGATCGGCCAGGGCGCGAATGTTGCTGGCGTCCACGTTGCCCGAGCACTCGGTCTTGGCGCGACCGGCGATAAGCTCGATGGCGGCGGCCATGTCGTCATGGGTCATGTTGTCGAGCATGATAATGTCGGCACCGGCCTCCACGGCTTCGCGCACCATGTCCAGGTTCTCGCATTCAATCTCAACTGTCGTGGTAAACGACGCATGGGCGCGCGCCATCTCGATCGCGCGCGTCACGCCACCGGCGGCATCGATGTGGTTGTCCTTGAGCATGACGGCCGTCGACAGGTTGTAGCGGTGGTTGCTGCCGCCGCCGATCTCGACCGCGGCCTTCTCGAAGACGCGCATGCCCGGCGTGGTCTTGCGCGTGTCGACGAGCACGGTCTTGGTTCCCTCGAGCGCCGCGGCCATGCTGTGCGTGTAGGTAGCGATGCCGCTCATGCGCTGCAGGTAGTTGAGCGCCACGCGCTCACCCGAAAGCAGCACGCGCGCATCGCCGCGCACCTGACCCACATGGTCGCCGGCGTGCACCTCCTCGCCATCGGCAACGTCGAGCAGCACCGAGCTCTGCGAATCCAGCAGCTCAAAGGTACGGGCAAACACATCCAAGCCGGCGATGATGCCGTCGGCCTTGGCGATAAGCTCCACCGTGGCGGGACGCGCCGTGGGGCACACGCTCGCCGTGCTCACGTCCTCAAACGTAATGTCCTCGCGCAGAGCCTGCAAAATCAGATCATCGACGACGAGCTTCATGGTAATGGGATTCATGGTCTACTCCTCTGCGGCCTGCGTGCCGGCGGCACGGGCCAAATCATCGATTGCAAGGGTATCGGAACTCAGGGCGCGATGGCGTCCATCGAGCGCGGGCTCGCCCGCCTGCTCCACGGCCAGCGACTCGCCGGTGCGCATGTACCACGCGGCGCGACGACCCCAGACCAGCGCCTCGAGCAGACTATTTGATGCAAGGCGATTCTTGCCGTGAACGCCGTTGCAAGCCGTCTCGCCCGCGGCGTAGAGCTCGGGCATCGAAGTGCGGCCGTCCTTATCGACCCATACGCCGCCCATAAAGTAGTGCTGCGTGGGCGTAACGGGGATGGGCTCGTCCAAGATGTCGCGGCCGTCCTCAAGGCAGCGCGCGCGAATGTTGGCAAAGTGCCCAGTCACCACGTCGCGCTCGACGGGGGCAAAGCTCAGCCACTCGTGCTCGGTGCCGTCCTGCTTCATCTGCTCGCGAATAGCGGCGGCGACCACATCGCGCGGCTGCAGCTCGTCGGTAAAGCGCTCGCCGGCGGCATTGAGCAGAATCGCGCCTTCGCCGCGGCAGCTCTCGCTGATCAGGAAGGTGCGGCCCGGCTGCGGCGAGAACAGTCCCGTGGGGTGGATCTGCACGTAGTCCAGGTGCTCCATCGTGATGCCGTGCTCCTGCGCGATGTAGCAGGCGTCACCGGTGAGCTGCGGGTAGTTGGTCGAATGGTCGTACACGCCGCCGATACCGCCCGTCGCCCACAGCGTATGGTGGGCATGGATCTTAAACGGCTCGCCGGCATGCACGCCCTCGGCGGCATTTGCCAGCTCGTCGGCGGGACGAACCGAGTTGTCCTCGTCCACGGAAACGGCGACGACACCGGTGCACACCGTGGCGCCATCACGCTCGCCCGTCAGGATGTCGGTCATGGCCACGTGCTCCAAAATCTGCACGTTATCCAGCTTGCGAACGGCCTGGAGCAGCTTGGTCGTGATCTCCTTGCCCGTAATGTCGGCATGGAAGGCAATACGCGGACGGCTGTGCGCGCCCTCGCGGGTAAAGTTGAGGCTGCCGTCGGCCTTGCGCTCAAAATCCACGCCCATCGCTAGCAGGTCGTTGATGACCGAACGGCTCGAGCGAATCATGATGTCAACACTCTCGCGGCGGTTCTCGTAATGGCCGGCGTGCATGGTGTCCTCAAAGAAGGCATCGTAGTCAGAGCCTTCGGGCAGCACGCAGATACCGCCCTGCGCGAGCATCGAATCGCACTCGTCGACGGCGCCCTTGGAGAGCATGATTACGCGCGTGCTCGTCGGCAGGTTGAGGGCCGCATACAGGCCCGCCACGCCGCAACCGGCAATGACGACGTCGCACTCCATGTCGGAGTATTGTTTGGTTTCCACAGGAATCCTCTCCCTTGAATGTGACATAAGGAACCGTCCCTCATGCCACATTGTTCTAGCGTGCTGCGTACTCGAGCATGCGGTCGAGCGTGAGCTTGGCCTGGTCTGCCGCCTCGTCCGAGACGCCGATCTGCACCTCGCCCTCGCCCGTCTCCAGGCAGCGCACGAGCTTTTCGAGCGTGATGAGGTCCATGTTGACGCAGGTGGGCTGCACCGCGGGGAAGTAGAACTTCTTGCCGGTGCCCTGGCAGCGGCGCTCGAGCTCGTAGAGCACGCCGCGAACCGTCACGATAATGAACTCGCTCGCGTCGGACTCCTCGGCATACTTGATGATGCCGGCGGTGGAGCCGATGTAGTCGGCCTCGGCCAGGACGTCGGCCTTGCACTCGGGGTGCGCCAGCACGAGCGCGTCGGGGTGGGCCTCCGTCGCGTCGACGATCTGCTCGACGGTGATGATGTGATGGCGCGGGCAGTAGCCGTTGTTGAGAATGACGTGCTTTTGCGGCACCTGCTCGGCTACGAAGCGGCCGAGGTTTTGGTCGGGAATGAACAGGATATGCTGCTGCGGCAGCTCGGACACGATCTTGACGGCGTTGGAGCTGGTGACGCACACGTCGCTCCAGCTCTTGATCTCGACCGTGGAGTTGACGTAGCAGACCACGGCCAGGTCGTCGCCGTACTCGGCGCGCGCCGCGTCGACCGTCTCGCGCTTGACCATATGAGCCATGGGGCAGTCCGCGCCCGGCTCGGGCAGCAGCACGGTCTTGGTGGGGTTGAGCAGCTTGGCGCTCTCGCCCATAAACTCCACGCCGCACAGCACGATGGTCTGCTGCGGCAGGCTCTTGGCGAGCTTAGCCAGGTAGAAGCTGTCGCCGACGTAATCGGCCACAGCCTGGACCTCGGGCGCCACGTAATAGTGCGCCAGGATCACCGCGTCGCGCTGGGTTTTAAGTTGCTGAATGGCCTCGACGAGCTCTGCGGGCACCAATGCCGCGCGCTCCGTTGCCGTCGTTGCCGATGCCAGGCCGGCCGCAATGTCGCGTGCAAGCTCCGACGCATCCATGTTCGCGCTCTGTGCCATCAAGGCCCCTCTCTTTTGGCGAATCTTGGGGCTTTAGTATGACACCTAGGTTTACAGCTGACAAGACAGCTGTAAACCTAGGTGTAAAGTTGAAATAAAGATTCAATCATGCGGCAGGTCCATTTTCGAACTGGCAAGCTGAGGACAGCCGAAAATGGACCCGCCCCATGATTCGGGCAGCCCGTTTTGTCCTGGACCAAGGGGCAGTGGTCAAAAAGGGCCAAATATGAGTACTGTCACCAAATTAGTAGTATCGATTTTCCGGTCCAGAGCAGCAAAATCGCCTTGTTTGGAGCCCGATCGCGACTCTGAAGAACGAAAATCGATGCACTTTTGGCCTCTGGCACCGATTTTTGAGGCCATTTGGCTGCCACCAAACTGGTAACAGTACTCATATTTGGCCCTTTTTGACCACCGGGTTTCCGGCAGGCCCCAAAAGCGGGCCCGAATCGCTCGATCCGGGCCCGCTGGGGGTAGCGAGCACAATCGAGGTGTAAGAAGCAAGAGAGGGCCATCGCCTAGAATCGTCAGCGCCTAGATATTCAACGAGAGGAAAGACAATGGTCCGCAGCGACATGCTACCCCAGCCGGACCGGGGGCTCGGCCTCGACCGGCCCCAGACCGAGGCATTTCACCGACGAGTTCAAGAGGAAGATAGTCGATCTCCACAACGCCGGAAAACCCAGGCGCGAGGCCATGGACGAGTGCGACCTCGACAAGAGCACCGTGGAGAGGCGGGTCAAGTCGATAAACGAGACCGGCTCGCCGCGCGCCGCCGACAACCGCACGCCCGAGTAGAACCGGATCCTGGAGCCCGAGCGCGAGAACCGCAGGCTCCGGATGGAGGTCAACGTCTTAAGACGAGCGGCGCCAGCATACGCTCGGAAGTCAGGGCCATGGCGGCCAACGGGGGGCCGCTGCCCCATATCGGCGCAGCGCTGGCATCGAGGCCTTCTGACCTGTGTCAAGATTTCGGACACGCATGCTCGAGAAATCAAGCGGCCATAGGCATGGCCTCGAGCTTGGGCTCGGTTCTCTCGAAGAAGGCCGCCATGGCCTCGGCCGGCACCTTGTAGCCGATCGTCGAGCGGGGCCTTCGGCGGTTGTAGTACGCCTCGATGAACTCGACCACCGCGTGCTTGGCGGAATCCCTGGTCGGGAAGCTGCGCCTGTAGTACATCTCGTTCTTCAGCGTGGCGAGGAACGACTCGGCCACCGCGTTGTCGTGGCAGTTGCCGGCGCGGCTGCAGGACAGCCGCACGTCGTTGTCGCGCGCCCATTCGGCCAGAAGCCTGCTGGTGTACTGGGCGCCGCGGTCGGCGTGGAATATCGCGTTGCCGGCCACGTAGCCGCGCGATTTGGCCGACGCCAGCGCCGAAACCACGATGTCGGCGGTCATGCGCTCGGAGAGCGACCAGCCCACCACCATGCGGGTGTTGAGGTCGATGACCGTCGACAGGTACAGCCATCCCTCGCCGGTGCGCAGGTAGGTGATGTCGCCCACGAGCTTGCAGGTTGGAACGGGACTGGTGAAGTCGCGGCGCACCAGGTCGGGCCGGGGCCTGGCCTTCGGGTCGGGGATGGTGGTGCGCTTCCTGGCGTTGGGCGTGCAGCCGCGTATTCCCAGCTCGCGCATCAGCTTGCGCACCCTGTACAGGGTCAATCCGGAGAACTCGCCGGGCAGGAAGCATTTCACGAACCGGAAGCCGAACCTGCGGTCCGACTCCAGCCACACGCGCCGGACCGCCTCGCGCTCGGCCGACCAGTCTTCTCGCGGGCAGCCGTTGGAGAGCCACGAGTAGAAGCCCGATCGGCTCACGCCGAGCACGCGGGCCATCATTTTCACCGGGAATTCGGCCTTCTCCGCCAACATCATCCGGTAGCATGCGGCTACGCCTGGCTTTTGGCGAAGAAGGCCGCAGCTTTTTTCAAGAAGGCGTTCTCCATCTCGAGCTCGCGTATGCGCCTTTTCGCCTCGCGAAGCTCGCGGTCCTCGGCCTTGGGGTCGGGCCCGCCGGCAAGCTCGCGCCGGCGGCTCTGCACCCACTTGTTCACGGTCTTGGAATTCAGGCCCAGTTCTGCGCAGCATTCCGTTATCGGCCTGCCCGTCGAGATGATGTAGTCGGCGGTCTCGCGCCTGAACTCGTCGGTGTACTTGGCGGCTGGGTTGGACATAGCATACCGTCCTCTCGGTCGTCGATGAATGCATTCTAAAGGATTGGGCCTCTAGCATGCGTGTCCGAAAAGACGATACAGGTCAGACAACCCAATCAGACGTCGTCTCGAGCACGTCCTCTGCACGGTCGAGCGTGCTTCTGGCCTTGGCACCCTGTTTGAACCACGAGCGCAGGTCCTCGAGCGTGCTGCCCGCTGCGTACACCTTGATTTTGCGACCGCCT
>DXLU01000024.1 GCA_019414565.1 Collinsella sp.
CGTCGCAAGACTTGAAGAAGGGGGAGGCCTCGCGGCCTCCCCCTTTTTTGCGTTTTATCGCCCTTTTGATCCCCCTAGGGTCCTTCTGGGCGCGCGTCCGATAGCGCCGTAGCCCCTGTGCTGGGAAGTGCGAGCCCCTCGACTTCTGGAGCTGCGCATTTGGCTGAAGGTTTCGCACCGCTCGCCGGAATCATACACACGTTATCTTGACGTGAAGGCGACTGTATACTATAAAAATATATGCATGACGGGTTGTTATCTCTAGGGAGCATGGCCGTCTGCGCTTTGCCCGGTTTGGGTACGTTAGATATACAAAGGCACATAGCTTCGGGTGTCACTCATTTGGGGGCATGACCGTAGGTGGTTTATTCCATCGGGTCATGTCCCCATTTTGTGTTCCTGTGCAGTTTGCGCCTGATATGATGAAGAGAGGGGGTGCGCATCTATGCTGGCGATCAGAAAGCTCAATAACAATGCCGTTGTCTGCCGAGACAGCTTAAACCGTGAGGTTGTGGCGCTGGGTAAGGGCATCGGCTTTGGAGGAGACTTCCCACGGGATCTCGACATGGCAGCTATCGAGCGGACGTTCTACAGCGTCGATACCAAGGGGCAGCGCATCATGCAGGACCTGCCCGCGGACGTGCTTGTCTTTACGGCAAGGGTCATGGACATTGTTAGCAATGAGCTTCCCTATGAGCTAAGCCCCAATGCGGTTTTGATCATGGCCGACCATCTTTCCTTTGCGATTGCGCGCCAAAAGAAGGGCATTCGCTTCGACATGACGTTCGCCTATGACGTGCAGCAGCTTTACCCGCTCGAGTTCAAGATTGGTCGATATATCGTGGCACGTCTGCGGCAAGAGATGGGCGTAGTGCTTCCGAACGAAGAGGTTGCCGGCATTGCCATGAACCTGGTCAACGCCAAGACGGGTAGCGAGGTGGAGGCATCAAGCAGCCGTGCGTGTTCGTTTGAGCAGCTGCTCAATGAGGTTACTGCCATCGTCGAGCGCGATTTTCGCACGATTATCGATCGCGATACATTTGAATACTCGCGCTTTGCCACGCATGTGCAGTATTTATTTCGCCGTATCCAGGGCGGAGAGAAAATTAGCAGCGCTAATTTGGCACTCTACGGCAAACCGCGGGAAGAATTCCCCGAGCTTGCGAGCTGTATCAACCATATCAGCGGCTATATTGAGCACTCGTGGGGCACGCGGCTCACTGACGATGAAAAGCTCTACCTTTTGCTCCACGTCAACCGCATCTGCCCGCAGCAAAACCAGGACCAGAACCGTTAATCAGAACGGACTAGAAGGATTGTAACCTGTGCTAGGGCAGGGCATGACCTCCGTGTACGACGATAAATGTCAACTGTGCCGAGGCTATTCGGCATGTAAGGAGGAACCATGACAAACGATCGAAAACTTGCCAGCAAGATCATCGATACCGTTGGTGGCAAGGAGAACATTTCCAACGTGACGCACTGCATGACGCGCCTGCGTTTCGTGCTTAAAGACGAAGGGCTCGCGTCGGATGATGCCTTGAACGCCATCCCCGAGATCATCAGCGTGGTGCGTGCCGGCGGGCAAGTCCAGCTTGTGATCGGCCCGACCGTCGACAAGGTGCACGACGCCGTTTGCAAGGAGGGCGGCTTTGAGGCGCAGGCTACCATCGACGAGAACCTCGACGCCCCTAAGCTCCCGCTCAAGGAGCGTTTTGCGCCCAAGCGCATCGTCAACCTCATCTTGGATGCGGTGAGCGGATCGATTGCTCCCATTCTGCCGATCTTCTGCATTGCGGGAATCTTTCGTATGTTCACCATTCTGCTCGGACCGGAGGGCGCTGGTTTACTCTCCGAGGAGAGTAACGTGTACCAGCTCTTCACTATCGTAGGCGATGCGGCTTATTACTTCCTTCCGGTCTTTGGCGCCTATGCGGCCGCAAAGAAGTTCAAAACGAGTCCGGTGCTCGCGCTCATGACCGCCGTCATCATGATTCACCCGAGCATGCTCGCCATCGTTGAAGAGGGTGCTCCCTTCGACGTGTACGGCATTCCCATGACGCTTGTTAACTACACGCAGTCGGTGTTGCCGATCATTCTCATCGTGTGGGTTCAGTCCTGCGTCGAGGGCCTCATCAAGAAGTACTGCCCGGATATGCTGCGCATCCTTGTGATTCCCGTGGGAACCATGCTTATCATGCTGCCGCTGGCGCTGTGCGTCTTTGGCCCGGCCGTCTCCTTCCTTATGGGCATCATTGCCAATATCATCATCTGGCTTGGCGCAAATGCCGGGCCGCTGTGCGGCCTCGTGGTCGGTGCAACGTGGAACCTCGTCATCGCCACTGGCATGCATGTGCCCATCCTTACCGCTATGATGCCTGGTTGGCTCGAGGTTGGCTATGACGCTGTGTGCACTCCGGCCACGACCGTAGTGGTCTACGTGACCTTTGTCGTTGCGCTTGCGTACGGCATTCGCGCTAAGGGCAAGGCTAACCGCCAGCTCGGCTGGACTACGCTTGCCACCTATGCGCTCGGTCGCGTGTCAGAGCCCATCATCTACGGCATTCTCCTGCGCGATAAGAAGGCCCTTGCCTGGTCAATGATCGGTGGCGCGGCAGGCGGTCTTGTGTGCGGCTTGCTGAATGCGCGTATTTTCATCTTCTCGGGTGTTGGCTTTCCGTGGATGAACGTTATCAAGTTCAGTCAGGATATCGTCCCCGGCGCTATCGGCTGCTTCGTTGGTTTTGCGGTGACCTTTGTCCTCTGCATGGTCTTTGGTTTTGATAACCGCGAAGCTACCGAGAAAGACGCCGAGGACGCCATGGAAGCCTAAGCGCTGATTCCGCATGAGGCGATCTCGGCGCGGGGTCCCTCCCGATGCCTAAGTCCCATGCGCTCGAAACGGACCGCTCGTCGCGAGGCGGGCGGTCCATTGTCAATCTAAGTAGAGGAGGGTCTCATGCCACTACGTTCTGATTTTCTCTGGGGCGGAGCACTTGCCGCCAACCAATGCGAAGGTGGTTTTGACCAAGGAGGTCGAGGTCTCGCCAACGCCGACCTGCTTCCCTTTGGTGAAGGGCGCATTGCTGTTATCCGGGGTGAGGATGTTCCCCTCGAGGCTGAGCCGGGGCGCTATTACCCTGCGCGCGAGGCCATTGATTTCTATCATCATTACCGAGAGGATATCGCGCTCTTTGGCGAGATGGGTTTCAAGGCGCTGCGCCTCTCGATTGCGTGGAGCCGCATCTTCCCCAATGGTGATGACGCCGAGCCCAACGAGGAGGGCCTGGCCTTCTATGAGGACGTGTTCCGGGTCTGCCGAGAGCAGGGGATCGAGCCCGTGGTCACGCTCAACCACTATGACATGCCGATGCACCTCGTGACCGCGTACGGTGGTTGGCGAAACCGGGCTCTTGTCGAGTTTTTTGAGCGGTTTGCACGGATTGTCTTTACGCGCTACGCCGGACAGGTGCGGTACTGGCTTACCTTTAACGAGATTAACATCATGACGTCGGCCTGTTTTATGGGTGCGGGCATCATCTTCCACGAGGGCGAGGATCGTTATCGCTCCATATACTCGGCGGTGCACCACGTGCTTGTGGCGAGCGCTCGAGCGGTGCGTGCATGCCACGAGTTTGTTCCTGGAGGTCAGATCGGGTGCATGCTCAACGCGGGGATTTACTACCCCGCTACGTGCAATCCTGCCGACATCAAGGCGGCACAGGACGAGAACCGTAAACATTATATGTTTACGGACGTGCAGGTGCGCGGAGTATATCCCTGTTACGTACTCAAGGAGTACGAGCGTCAGGGGTTAAAAATTCCTTGGGATGAGGATGACCGCGAGGTGCTTGCTGCCAATACCGTTGACTTCGTTTCGTTCTCGTATTATTCCACGCGCGTGGTCGAGGCGAACGCGGAAGGCAAATACGACTCCAACCTCCTCAAGAGTGCGCCCAATCCCTATCTCAAGCTCGAGCCTTGGGGGCGCTTTATCGACCCGTTGGGATTGCGAATCACCATGAACGATATTTACGACCGCTATCAAAAGCCGCTCTTTATTGTTGAGAACGGCCTCGGCGCCGTGGATGAGCCCAATGAAGAAGGTTATATAGAGGACAACTACCGTATCGAGTATTTGCGTGCCCATTTAAAGGCTATGAAAGATGCGGTGGAGGAGGACGGCGTCGACCTCATGGGTTACACGTGCTGGGGTCCAATTGACCTTGTATCAGTAGCAACAGGCCAGATGAGTAAGCGTTACGGCTTTATCTACGTCGATTTGGACGACGAGGGAAATGGCACACGAAAGCGAACGAAGAAGAAATCATTTGATTGGTATAAAAAGGTGATCTCCTCAAATGGAGAGGACCTGAGCTAGCAAGATATAAGACTGTGCTTGCGGCGGGCATGAATTATCCCGGCGAAAGGTCTGTATAGGTAAATAGCGGAAGACGGGCGCACACTTAATGTGAGGGTTGATATATGTAGGAAATGTGTGCGCCCAGATTCCCGCCCACGGGGCCCCTCCGGTCTGG
>DXLU01000025.1 GCA_019414565.1 Collinsella sp.
CCAGGCCCGATTTTGCCTCTTGACAATGTCCTGCTCATATTAAAAGGAACGTCCCTATGTGCCGGGCTTGGGATACCATGGTGGCAGCCTAGCGAAAGGATGTTTCATGGCACATGTCGATGACCAGCGCGTGGCGCGCGTGCTCGATGCGCTCGAGGCTCAGCACCCCGGTGCGCAGCTGCTCGTAAACGACCCGTGGTCGATTTACTATCTGACCGGCTTTTATGCCGATATGTTCGAGCGTTTTTGCGGTGTGCTGCTCGCGCGCGATGACGAGCCCGTGATCTTGGTCAACGCGCTGCATCAGTTGCCGGAGTACGACAATGCCCGCGTCGCCTATCACACCGACACCGAAGTCGTGACAGACGCTATCGCTCGCGAGGTCGATCCGACCAAGCCGCTTGGCATCGACACCGTCATGCGTTCCGGCTTTTTGATGCCCCTTATGGAGCGCCATACCGCGAGCGAGTTTTTCCTAGGCGATTTTGCCGTCACCGCTTCACGCACCCACAAGGATGCCGCCGAGCAGGAGCTCATGCGCATGTCCTCGGCCGCCAACGACGCCGTGATGGTCGACGCCATCAAGCTCGTTCACGAGGGCGTAACGGAGCGCGAAATTGCCGACCAGATGCTCGGCCTGTACCGCAAGCACGACTGCGAGGGCTTTAGCTTTCCGCCCATCGTGAGCTTTGGCGCCAACGCCGGCGATCCGCATCACGAGCCCGACGACACCGTACTCAAGCGTGGCGACGTGGTGCTGTTCGACATTGGCGGACGCCGCTGCAACTACTGCTCGGACATGACGCGTACATTCTTTTGGGGCGAGCCGGACGAGGAGACGGAGCGCATCTACGATATCGTGCGCCGCGCCAACGAGGCCGCCGAGGCGCTCATCGCGCCGGGCGTGCGCATGTGCGATCTGGACCGTGCCGCGCGCGACGTGATTGAGGACGCGGGCTACGGCGAATACTTTACGCATCGCCTGGGACACTCGATCGGCCTGCAGGACCACGAGCCAGGCGACGTCTCGCTCGTCAACGAGCAGGTCGTGGAGCCGGGCATGACGTTCTCCATCGAACCGGGCATCTACCTCCCCAGCCGCACCGGTGTCCGCATCGAGGACCTGGTCCTGGTGACCGAGAACGGCGTCGAGATTCTCAACGCCTACCCCCACGATCCGGTCCGCCTAGACTAGGCACGCCACCAAAGCTCCCCTAGAAGTTGCGGTGGAATACGGACTGTTTAAGGCTTCTAGCCCATAAAACAGTCCCTATTTCACCGCAACTGATGAGGGGATGGGTTAGCGCAGCAAGCCTGCCACTTCGCCGGCTAGGGTAATGGTGCCGGCTGCTACGAAGGGCTCGCCCGCGGCCTCGAAAGCTGCGAGGGCCTCGGATACGCTGGGGTACACGCCCGCGAGCTTGTCAGCGTCCACAAGGGCGGCGAGCTCCTCTGCCGGCAGGGCGCGATCGGAATCGGTCTGCGTCACGACCACACGGGGGAAGGCCGGAATCAGCACGTCGACGATGCCAGCCACGTCCTTGTCGGCCAGCGCGGCACACAGCAACGTGGGGCGGTTCTCCACGCACGGATCGATCTCGTCCAGCGCGCTCACAAAGTTCTCGCAGCTCTGAGGGTTATGGCAGGCGTCAATCAGCTTAAGCGGATCAGTTCCCAGCACATCAAATCGGCCCGGCGTGGGGCAGCCCATAAGCGACGCATCGAGCTTGTCATGATCGAGCTCGCGACCCAGATACCCCTCGCACAGCATAATCGCGCACGCGGCATTCTGCGGCTGATAGGCCGGCTTGACCATGCTCGACGTATAGATCGCACGCGGCGTGGTGCAGCTAAACTCAACCGTATTGCCCACGTGCTCCGGCACTTTGGTCGTGGCATGGTTCACTACGAGCGGCACAATGCCGCACTCGCGACAACGTGCATCCATCACGCGCTGAACACTTGCCTCATGCGTACCCTCGCCCAAAACAACCAGGCGCCCAGGCTTAATAACCGCAGCCTTCTCCACCGCAATGGCCTCGAGCGTATCTCCCAGAATGCGTGTATGGTCGAGCCCGATGCCCGTAATGGCAACGGCGACGGGATCGGTCGCACTCGTGGCGTCCCAGCGTCCGCCCATGCCGACCTCGAGCACAGCAACATCCACCGCGGCCTCGGCAAACACGACAAGTGCGGCAGCCGTCAGCAGATCAAACGGCGTGATGGCATAGGCACGCTCCCCCGCCGCCACACGACGGGCATTCACGCGATGTCCCGCCTCAACAGCGGCGGAAACGCCACGGGCAAAGGCCTCATCGCTCACGACGCGCCCATCGACCTCCATGCGCTCGGGATAGCGCACCAGCTGCGGCGACGTATACAGCGCGGTCTTTAACCCCTCACCACGCAAGATAGCAGCCGAAAAACGCGTGGTCGAAGTCTTGCCATTGGTACCGGCAACCTGAATGCAATCGAAATACTCATCCGGACGTCCCAGCTCATCGAGCATATCGACAACCGTCTCGAGCAGAGGACCAGCATCCCCAGAAATCCGCCCCGTATCAGCAGCAAGTCCCACAGCCTCATCAAACGAAAGCAGCTCAAACGAGAAAGGAACGACATACGACCCCGAACGCTTAGCCATAACCCAAAGTCCCCCATAACAGAAAAAGAGGCCCATCAAAAAGAATGAGCCCCTCACGTTGACAATATCAGCCTTTACCCGCTTGCAGCGAGATCAAGGCCACAACCCAGTGGCCCTAACACGCCAGATGCAAACAACAACGTAAACGAACTAGGAGCGGCCCGATGCTTTGCTCGCCGCAAGTTCCGCACGCAAAGGACAGCACTTAATGTGCTGTCCGTCTTGCGCAGGACTGTCCGCAGCGGAGAGCAAAGCATCGGGACGCGCCCCCGAGTGAACCTTACGAGAAGTCAGCAACCTGAGCAGTCAGCGCCGCCAGGATCTCCTTGAGCTCAGCTGCACGGTCCCTCTTCTTCTGCACCACCGCGGGCGCGGCCTTGGCCACAAAGCCCTCGTTGGCAAGGGTCTTCTCGCAGCCGGCAAGCTCCTTCTGAGCCGTGGCGATCTCCTTCTCCAGGCGCGCCTTCTCGGCCGAAAGATCAACCTTGCCCTCGAGCACCACAAAAACCTCGACGCCGCTGTCGACCACGGCAATGCTCGCAGCCGGCTTCTCAACGTCGGTACCCATGACCAGCGAAGCGGTGTTGGCCAGCGGCTCAATGGTCGAGCGCAGGCTCTCGAGCTTCTCGATGTCCTCGGCACCGGCGCGCACGACCACGTCGAGCTCGGCCTTGGGGCTCAGGCGATAACGCGAACGCGTGGCGCGGGCGGCGGAAACGACGGTACGGCACAGCTCAAACGCGCGCTCGGCAGGCTCATCGACATACTTAGCGTAGTCGGCGGGCTCGGGCCACTTGGCGATCATGAGCGCCTCGGCGCGGTCCACGTTGCCCTCGGCGTCCAGGTCGAGCACGCTCGCCGGCATGTTGTCCCAGATCTCCTCGGTGACAAACGGCATAAGCGGGTGCATCAGGCGAATGGAGGTGTCGAGCACAAAGATCAGGTTGCGCTGAGCTTGCAGACGGTCCTCGCCCTTCAAGCGGGCCTTGGTGACCTCGACGTACCAGTCGCAGACCTCGTTCCAGAAGAACTGCTGCACGCCGCGGGCCATATCGCCAAAGGTGTAGCTCTCAATGCCCTCGGTGACCATCTTCACGGCCTTGGCCAGGCGGCTGAACATCCAGGCGTCGGCCGGCGTCTCAACGACGGGCTCGCCGGGCGTGTAGCCCTCCATGTTCATGAGCAGGAAGCGGCTGGCGTTCCAGATCTTGGTCACAAACGACTTGGCCTGCTCGGTGCGCGGGCTGTCGATGAGCTTCTTGGTCTTCTTGTCGATGTTCGCGTCGAACTTGACGTCCTGGTTGTTGGTGCACAGCGTGAGTAGGTTGTAACGCATGGCGTCGGCGCCGTACATGCCAATGAGGTCCATAGGGTCAACACCGTTGCCCTTGGACTTGGACATGCGGCTGCCGTCCTTGGCCAGGATCGTCGGGTAGATGACGACGTCCTTAAACGGCACCTCGTCCAGGAAGTAAAGCGAGCTCATGACCATGCGGGCGACCCACAGCGCGATGATGTCGCGCGCGGTGACCAGCGCCGTCGTGGGGTGATGTCCCTCGAGCAGCTCCGGCTTTTGCGGCCAGCCCTGCGTGGCGAAGGTCCACAGCTGCGAGCTAAACCAGGTGTCCAGCACGTTCTCGTCCTGATGGATGTGATGGCCGCCGCACTTGGGGCACACGTCGGTGTCCTCGGTAAGGGCGTCCTCCCAGCCGCAATCCTCGCAGTAGAACACGGGGATGCGGTGGCCCCACCACAGCTGGCGTGAGATGCACCAGTCCTTGAGGTTCTCCATCCAGGTGGTGTAGGTCTGCGTCCAGCGCGCGGGGTGGAAGGTGACCTTGCCGGAGTTGACGGCGTCGAGCGCCGGCCCTTTGAGCTTGTCGACGGCCACGAACCACTGCTCGGACAGCCACGGCTCCAGGGCGGAGTCGCAACGGTAGCAGTGCATGACGGAGTGATCGAGGTCCTCGACATGATCGAGCAGGTCGTGCTCCTCGAACCACTTGATGACGGCCTCGCGGCACTCGTCGCGGTTCATGCCGGTAAACTCGCCGTAGCCCTCAACGACCACAGCGTGCTCATCAAAGATATTGATCTGCGGCAGGTCGTGGGCCTGACCCATGGCGTAGTCGTTGGGGTCGTGGGCCGGGGTGACCTTGACAAAGCCGGAGCCAAAGTTGGCGTCGACGTGCCAATCCTCAAAGATGGGGATCTCGCGGTCGACGATGGGGAGCTTGACGGTCTTGCCCACAAAGGCGGCCTTCTCGGGGTCCTTCGGGGAAACGGCGACGCCCGTGTCGCCGAGCATGGTCTCGGGGCGTGTGGTGGCGACGACGATGTAGTCCTGGCCGTTAACCGGCTCGGTCAGCGGGTAGCGCAGGTGCCACAGGTGGCCCTTCTCGTCCTTATACTCGGCCTCGTCGTCCGAGATGGCGGTGGTGCAGTTGGGGCACCAGTTGACGATGCGCTTACCGCGGTAGATCAGGCCGTCGTGGTACCAATCGCAGAACACCTTGCGCACGGCCTGCGCGTAGTCCTCGTCCATGGTAAAGCGCTCGTTGTCGAAGTCGACGGAGCAGCCCATGCGCTTGATCTGCTCGACGATGATGCCGCCGTACTCGTGGGTCCAGTCCCAGCAGGCGTCGACAAACTTATCGCGGCCGATCTCCAGGCGGCTAATGCCCTCACTCTTGAGCTTCTTATCGACCTTGGTCTGCGTGGCGATACCGGCGTGGTCGGTACCCAGCACCCAGCGCGTGGACTTGCCGCGCATGCGGGCCATACGGATGATGGCGTCCTGGATGGAGTCGTCGGTGGCGTGGCCCATGTGGAGCTTGCCGGTCACGTTGGGAGGCGGAATGGTGACGGTGCAGTCGCCCACGCCCTCGCGGCGCTTGTAGTAGCCGCCGTCGAGCCACTTCTGCAGGATCGCCGGCTCGTTGGTCGACGGATCGTAGTTCTTGGGCATTTCTTCCATATATCTCTCCCTGTCCCGCCGGGGAGGAATGTCGGCCCGATTTTCGCTCGGTCAAGTCCTGGCTCGCTCGAAGAGCACATTTAGTGCTCTTCGGCTCGTGCGGGATCTACGAAAATCGGGCCGACATTCCTCCCCTTAGGTTTCGATTACTTCAGTCTGAATGGACTTTGCTGAGACTTTAAACAAACACACAGAATAACACAGGTAGTTAGGGTTATTGCGTATATATAAAATAGCCTCCGACCGCGGATGGTCGGAGGCTATTTGCAAGCACGTTTTTGGCTGGTTTACCCGTAGATGCGTTGGGGCTGTTCTTCGCCCTTAACCGCCGCTTCGGTCACGATGACCTTGGCGACACCCTCCTCGCTGGGGAGGTCGAACATCGTCTGCTGAAGCACGTCCTCGCAGATGGAACGCAGGCCGCGGGCGCCGGTCTTGCGGGCGAGCGCCATACGGGCGATCTCGTGAAGGGCCGCGGCCTCAAACTCAAGCTCAACGTCCTCGAGCTGGAACATCTTGCGGTACTGACGCACCACGGCGTTCTTGGGCTCGGTCAGAATCGACACCAGGTCGTCCTCGTCGAGCGCCTGCGTCTGGGTGACAACGGGCGTACGGCCCACGAACTCGGGGATCATGCCAAAGGCGTTGAGGTCCTGCGGGAGCACCTGACGCAGCAGGTCGTTCTCGTCGACCGAGGTGGGGCCGGCGATCTCGGAGTTAAAGCCCACGCCCTTGTTGCCCACGCGGTCGGCGATGATCTTGTCCAGACCCACAAAGGCACCGCCGCAGATAAACAGGATGTTAGTCGTGTCGATCTGCAGCAGCTCCTGCTGGGGATGCTTGCGGCCACCGGTAGGCGGAACGCTGGCCACCGTGCCCTCAAGAATCTTAAGCAGCGCCTGCTGCACACCCTCGCCCGAGACATCGCGGGTAATGGAGAGGTTCTCGGCCTTGCGGGCAATCTTGTCAATCTCGTCCACGTAGATAATGCCCACCTGAGCGCGCTCAATGTCGCCATCGGCAGCATTGATGAGCTTGAGCAGGATGTTCTCCACGTCCTCGCCAACGTAACCAGCCTCGGTGAGCGCGGTGGCATCGGCGATGGCAAACGGCACCTCGAGGATGCGCGCGAGCGTCTGGGCCAGCAGCGTCTTGCCGGTACCGGTGGGACCGAGCAGCAGGATGTTGGACTTGGCGAGCTCCACCTCGTCCATGTCATCGTCAAGCTGCGAGTCCAAACCGTCGTCAAAGGCCGAAAGCGCAGCACCGCCCTCGATGACGCGGCGGTAATGGTTGTACACGGCAACCGACATGGCGCGCTTGGCGTCCTCTTGGCCCATGACATAAGCCGAAAGCTCGTCATAGATCTCGTGCGGCGTCGGCACGTGCGTGATGACCTGGCGGTCGTCCTCGAGCTCAAAGCCCTCGGCCTCGGGGTCCACGGCGGGCTGGGATGCAGCCTGGCCGTGGTCGTTGAGAAAGCCCGGCAGCTTGCCGTTGCGAGCGGCGTCCATAAAGTCCGAAGCCAGCGACTCCTCCAGAATCTCGGAACAGGCGGCGACGCACTCGTCACAGATAAAGATGTTGGTCGGACCCTTTACGAGGCGACGGACCTGCCCCTGCTCTTTTCCGCAGAAGGAGCAGCGGATGGGGTTGCCATTCTCGTCAAAGTTGTCCTGCATGTTTCCTGCCATCCTAGGCGTCCTTCGCGGCGAGATCGCGCGAGGTGACGATACGGTCGATCAGGCCGTAGTCGAGGGCCTCGGCAGCGGTCAGGTAGTTGTCGCGCTCGGTATCGGCCTGGACCTTCTCGATGGGCTGGCCCGAGGCATCGGACAGGATCTGATTGAGCTCGCGGCGGGTCTTCTTGATCTCCTCGGCAACGATCTCGATCTCGGTCTGCTGGCCCTGGGCACCGCCGCTGGGCTGGTGAATCATGACCTTGGAGTGCGGCAGGCAGAAGCGCTTGCCCTTGGCGCCAGCCGAAAGCAGCACGGCGGCCATGGACGCAGCCATACCGACGCAGATGGTGGAGACCTGCGGCTTGATAAAGTTCATGGTGTCAAGAATCGCCAGGCCGGAGTAAACCTCGCCGCCGGGCGAATTGATGTAGAGCGAGATATCCTTCTCGGCATCCTGGCTCTCAAGATGCAGCAGCTGGGCAACGACCAGGTTGGCGCTGACGGAGTTGATCTCCTCGCCCAAGAAGATGATGCGGTCGTTGAGCAGGCGCGAATAGATATCGTAGCTGCGCTCGCCGCGCGGCGTCTGCTCGATAACGTATGGCACGAGGGCGGAATCGAACTTAGCGATCATACGCATCTCCATTTCTCTCTTGCGGACCAAATTGGTTCTAGATAAACGTACGGTGCCCGCATGCTATGCATTGGCTGGCACCGTACGAAGCAACCGGATAACCGGTGTATAACTTTACCCCATCACAGGCGCACGCATGCGCTCGCGGGCAAGGTGGCGAGAATTACTCGGCGTCCTTGGCGGTCTCGTCGACCTCGGTCACCTTGGCGTTCTCGACCAGGTGGTCGACGGCCTTGGAGCGACGGATGGACTCACGGACGGCAGGCATGCGACCATCGGCGATGAACTCGGCCTTGGAAGCCTCGACGTCCTTGACGCCGGCCTTCTCGAACTCGGCGTTGATGTCGTCCTCGGTGACCTCAATCTTGAGCTCACGGGCGAGGGCGTCGAGCGCCAGGGACTCACGGGCAACGTCGTTGGCCTGCTTGTGCAGGTCGCCGATGAACTGCTCCATGGTCAGGCCGGAAGCGGGCAGCCAGGTGTCCAGCGTCATGCCGCGGGCAGCGAGGTTGGACAGGAAGTTCTGGCCAAGCTCCTCAAAGACGGACTGCTCGTAGTCGGCATCCATCTCGTCGAGCTGCAGGCGCTCGGCGAGAGCGGAGACGCAACGGTTCTCCTTCTCGGCCGGGAGGCGGGAAGCCTTGTCCTGCTCGATCTCGATCTTGATGGCGTCGCGCATAGCGTCGATGCTGTCGAAGCCAAAGTCGGACTTGACGAGCTCGTCGGTGAGCTCGGGGGTGTTGCGGACCTTGATGCCCTTGACGGTGACCTCGACGGTGTGGGTCTCGGCCTCCTCGCCCTCCTCGGCCTCGTCGGTCCAGGTGACGGACTTGACGTCGTCAACGTTGGTGCCGATCAGAGCCTCGTTGAACTCGGCGGGGTTGCTGTCGCTACCGGCGATGAGCATACGGCCCTCGGCGGCGAAGTTATCGGCGTTCTCGACGGCCTTGAGGTCGACGGTGACGTAGTCCTCGGCCTCGACGGCGCGACCCTCGACGTCCTCGAAGGTGGCACGGTAGTTGAGGAGCATCTCGACCTGGTTGTTGATCTCGGACTCGGTGACCTCCGCAGGGGGCATCTCGATCTCGACGGCGTCGAAGGAAGAGAGCTCGGCAGCAGGACGCAGGGAGAACTCGACGGTGTAGGTGTAGTCCTCGTGATCCTTGGCGAGGTCGAGCTCCTTGTAGTCACCGTTCTTGGTGGGGACGATGTCCAGCTCGTTGAGGACGGCGGGCTCGTTGGCGGCGATCAGGTCGTTGGTGGCCTGAGCGAGGGTTGCCTCGGCGCCAAGAGCGGAGTCGATGACCGGACGGGGAGCCTTACCGGCACGGAAGCCCGGGAAGCGGTACTTCTTGGCGGTATCCTTGTAGGCCTTCTTGATCGCGGCGTCGACGTCGGCGGCCGGGATGGTGACCGTAGCGGTGAGCTTGGCGTCCTTGACGTCAGAAGCGGTGATGTTCAACACGTTCCTCCTCATACTGCCCAGCTTATCTGAGGTGCTGGTACCTTTATGCAACAAAGAGTCGCGACGGCCGAAGCCGACGCAGATGCGTTGGTGCGGGCGAAAGGACTCGAACCTTCACGGGAATCCCACCAGAACCTAAATCTGGCGCGTCTACCAATTCCGCCACGCCCGCATGAGCGCACAGACTAGGAATGATAGCAGATACGAACGACAAGCGCACGCACACGTTTTACAGGCTCACGACCTCACCACGAGTGCGAAAGGCGGGGCGAGTTGCCCCGCCCCGCCAATTACGACTTGTTCGCCGACCCGCTACTCCCCCAGCAGGGCCTTCTCGGGCGTGATGGGCAGTGAGCGAACCTGATGGCCGGTGGCGTGCGCCACGGCCGAGGCCACGGCGGCGAGCGGCGTGTTGATGACGACCTCGCCGATCGACTTGGCGCCAAACGGGCCCGTCGGCTCGTAGCTCGGCTCAAAGGCCACGCGAATGCTGCCGATATCCAGGCGCGTGGGCAGCTTGTAGCTCATAAAGTTGCCGGTGCGTAGGCGACCGCGGTCGTCCTGCTCGACAATCTCGTAGAGCGCGTGGCCGATACCCTGGGCAATGCCGCCCTCGGCCTGGACGCGCGCGAGCGTCTCGTTGATCACGGTGCCGCAATCCACAGCCGCCGCGTAGTCCACCACGGTCACCTTGCCGGTGGCCTTGTCGACCTCGACCTCGGCAATGCCGGCCATAAACGGCGGAGGCGAAACGGGCAGGCAGGCAGAAGCATGCGAGGTGAGCGCGTCGCCGCCCGCGATGTTCTTGACGCACAGGTTGGCAAAGTCGCGCAGCGTGAGGTAGCGGTTCTGCTCGCGCGCGGCACGCTCGTCGGACAGGCGCACGTACTGGCCGTCGAAGACCACGTCGACGGCGTCCACGTCCCACATCTGGGCGGCCTTGGCGCAGATCTTCTCACGCAGCTCGCTTGCGGCGTTCTTGGCTGCCAGGCCCGTCACGTAGGTACCGGAGCTCGCGTACGAGCCGGCGTCGAACGGCGACACGTCGGTATCCACGCCGCGCACCACGATCAGCGAGCTCTCCACGCCCAGCTCCTCGGCGGCAATCTGCGCCAGGATCGTGTCGACGCCCATGCCGTTATCGGTGGCGCCGGTGCCGATGGTAATGAAGCCGTCCTCTTCCAGGCGCATGTCGATACCGGCTATATCCACGTTGGAAATGCCAGAGCCCTGCATGGTGAGCGCGCAACCCAGGGCGCGCACACGGTCGCCCAGGTCCACGGCCAGCGGCTTGTCGCGCCAGCCGACCATGTCCATCGCGCGCAGCAGGCAGCGGTCGAGCGCGCAGGCGTTGAGCTTCTCGTTGTAGTACTGCGGCATGATCTCGCCCTCGCGCACGATGTTCTTAAGGCGCAGGTCGGCGGGGTCCATGTGCAGCATGTCGGCGAGCTCGTTGACGGCGCTCTCCACGGCAAACTGGCCCTGGGTGGCACCGTAGCCGCGATACGCGCCGCCGCGGTTGGTATTGGTGTAGACAGCGTCCCAGCTAAAGCGGCTCGCCTTCACGTGGTTGTAGATGGGCAGGCTCTTGTGGCCCGACAGGCCGATCGTCGTGGTAGCGTGCTCGCCGTACGCACCGGCGTTGGACAGCGTATGCAGATCGATGGCCGTGATGGTGCCGTCGTTCATGGCACCCAGCTTAACGGTCATCTGCATCTGGTGGCGCGAGTTGCCCGCGGTGATGGTCTCCTCGCGGGTGTAGCAGCAATAGCTCGGACGGCCGGTCTGCTGGGTCACAAACGCCACGAAGATCTCGCAGCAGCCCGTCTGCTTGGAGCCAAAGCCGCCGCCGATGCGCGGCTTAATGACCTGCACCTGCGACTGCGGAATGTCGAGCGACTGCGCGACCATGCGGCGCACGTGAAAGGGCACCTGCGTGGAGGTGGTCACCGAGATGCGGCCGAACGCGTCGGTCGTCGCGAAGGCGCGGAAGGTTTCCATGGGCGCGGTCTGCGTGGCCTGGCTGGTGTAGGTGCGCTCAAAGACGATGTCGCTCTGGGCGAAGGCCTCGTCCAGGTCGCCAAAATCGCTGGTACCGCTGCACACCAGGTTGCGCGGGACATCGCCGCCCTGCGGGAACATAAAGGTCACGTCGCCCTCGGGGTGGACCACGATGTCGTTATCGAGTGCCTTGGTAAAGTCGAGCAGCGGCTGGAGCGCCTCGTAGTCGACCTTGATGAGCTTGAGTGCCTTGTCGGCAGCCTCCTCGGTCTCGGCAGCGACGATCGCCACCTCCTCGTTTTGGTAGCGCACAAGGTTCTCGAGAATCAGGCGGTCGTAGGGACTCGGCTGCGGATAGCTCTGACCGGCGATAGTAAAGCGGCGCTTGGGCACGTCCTCGTAAGTGTAGACGCCCACGACGCCGGGCACCTTCAGGGCGCGCGACGTATCGATGGAGCGGATCTTGGCGCGGGCATAGGGGCTGCGCTTGAGTTTGACGATCAGGGCGCCGGCGGGCACCATATCGCCCGTGTAGACGGGACGGCCCTCGAGCAGCGCCTTCGAGTCCTTCTTGGGCTGCTTATGGGTGATCTGCTTGTACGAGACACCGTCGCAGCTGGTGTCGTTGACCGGCAGCTCGGGCATCTCAAAGCCCACCTGCACGCCGGACTCGTTGAGGAAGCGGACAATGGCGCGCAGCTGGCTCTCGTAGCCGCTGCAACGGCAGAGGTTGCCGGCGAGCTGGCGCGACAGCTCCTCGCGCGTGGCGACGAGGCTCGGGTCCTCCTTGACGGCGCGGGCAAGCGCCAGCACGTTCATGATAAGGCCGGGGGCGCAAAAACCGCACTGCTCGGCGCCTTCGGCAGCCATCGCGCGGGCAAGCGCCTCGGACTCAGCCTTGAGACCCTCGAGCGTGGTGATGGTATGGCCCTCGACGCGCGCGGCGGGAACCGAGCAGCTCAGCACCGGGTCGCCGTCGAGCCACACCGTGCACAGGCCGCAGTTGGTGGTCTCGCAGGCGCAGCGCACCGACGCACAGCCCTGCTCACGCAAAAGCGAAAAGAGCATGGTATCGGGGGCAATCTGAACCTTGACCTTGCGGCCGTTGAGCGTAAAGGAAAGATCGATGAGTTTGGCAGCCATTAGCGCACCTCGCTAGAATCGACGCCGGGCACGCGGCGGCAGGAATACTCGTCCGTGGCGAACTTGGGGATCTGCACGGTCTCGAGCTCGCGGGCAAGCGCGGCAGAAAGCTCGATGCCGGCGGCACGGCGCACGGCCTGGATGGCGAGCGGGGCCGAGATGCGGCGGCGGTAGTCGGCCGAGCCCCACAGGTTGGTTCCGTAGCTCAGGGCACGCACGGATGCAGCAAGGGCGCGAAGCTCGTCCTCGGAAGGCTGCTCGCTGGAAAGGCCACATGCCTCGCCCTGCAGCAAGGTAGCGCGCAGCGGGCGGGCGCCCACGGTGACGTGCCAGCTGTTGTCCCACCAGGCGGCGGTGACGTTTAAGGAGGGGAAGTCGGTCGCGGCCTTGCGCACGGCCTCATAGCTCGCGCGGTAATCGTGCTTGACGACCACGACATGCTCGATCACGTCACGTACGTAGCCCATGTCCACGAACTCCGCGAGCGGCACGCGACCGGCGCCCGTCAGCTCAACATAGGAATCGAGCGCCAGGAAAGCCGAGAGCACGTCCGAGAAGCCAAAGCGGCCGTAGATGCTGCCGCCCACCGTAGCGGTATTGCGCAGCTGCACACCCACGATGTCGTGGACGGCGAACTCAAAGACATTGTTGACAAGCGCGTTGAGCCCGGCATGGCGCTCGAGCTGGCGCAGGGTGCACATGGCACCGATGCGAAACTCGGTCTCGGTCTCCTCGATCTGATCGAGTCCGCAGGCCGAAAGGTCAATCGCCGTCGCGACGCGACGCGAACCCAGGCGCATCCAAATGCCACCGCCCACAATCTTGTTATTGCGGTTCTTCTGTAAGAGCTCATAGGCTTCGGCCGCGTTTCCAACACGGACGTAGGTACCGAACTTGAGCACGTTCTCCCCCATCTCTTCACTTGTCCAGTACTTTTAAGTGTACCAAACGAGGGGGCATAGCTCGTGTCGGGACAAAATGAACCGTTTTCCTCCGTCGCATGCGGATCAAAAAAGGCTCCCAGCCAAGATGACTGGGAGCCTTATCAATGCTATGTCAAGCGAAGATTTAGCAGACACCCTGGGCGAGCATGGCATCGGCGACCTTCAGGAAGCCGGCGATGTTTGCGCCCATGACAAAGTTGCCCTCCTCGCCGTACTCCTTGGCGGTGTCGTCCACATTGTGGAACATGCCGCGCATGAGCTGCTCGAGCTTGCCGTCGACCTCCTCGAAGGTCCAGGACAGGTGCTCGGCGTTCTGGCTCATCTCCAGGCCGGACACGAGCACGCCGCCGGCGTTGGCAGCCTTGCCGGGCATAAAGGCGACGCCGTTCTCCTGGAAGTAGGTCGTAGCCTCGATGGTCGTGGGCATGTTCGCGCCCTCGCCGACCACCTTGCAACCGTTGGCGACGAGCGCTTGGGCGTCCTCGAGCAGCAGCGTGTTCTCGCGAGCGCAGGGCAGCGCGATGTCGCAGGGAAGCTGCCACACGCCACGGCCGTCGCCCTCGTGCCACGTGGCATTGGGCTTCTCGTCGACGTACATAGCGAGCGTGACGCCCTTGTCGTGGCCAGAGCGCTTCTTGTTATAGACATGCTCGAGCACGGTGTAGTCGATGCCGTCGGGGTCCTCGACCCAGCCGTGGGTGTCGGAGCAGGCCAGCACCTTGCCGCCGAGCTGGGCGACCTTCTGGACCGCGTAGATGGCGACGTTACCGGAGCCGTGAACGACGACGTTCTTGCCCTCGAAGGACTCGCCGCGGCTCTTTAGGTACTCGTCCACAAAGTAGACCAGACCGTAGCCGGTGGCCTCGGTACGGGCGAGCGAGCCGCCAAAGGAGAGGCCCTTGCCGGTAAGGACGCCGGTCCACTCGTTGGTCAGGCGCTTGTACTGACCGAACATGTAGGCAACCTCGCGGCCGCCAACGCCCAGGTCGCCGGCGGGAACGTCGGTATTGGGGCCAATATGGCGATAGAGCTCGGTCATGAAGGACTGGCAGAAGTGCATAATCTCGTTGTTGGACTTGCCCTTGGGGTCAAAGTCGGAGCCGCCCTTGCCGCCGCCCATGGGAAGGGTGGTCAGGCTGTTCTTGAGGATCTGCTCCAGACCCAGGAACTTGAGCATACCCAGGGTGACCGTCGGGTTAAAGCGCAGACCGCCCTTGTAGGGTCCAATGGCAGAGTTGAACTCGACACGATAGCCGCGGTTGACCTGAACCTTGCCCTGGTCATCGACCCAGGGGACACGGAACATAACGATGCGCTCGGGCTCGACGAGGCGCTCAAGCAGGGCGGCCTCCTCGTACTCGGGATGGGCGTCGAGCGCCGGCTGGATGGTGCCGAGGATCTCGGTCGCAGCCTGGATGAACTCAGGCTGCTCGGGATAGCGGGCCTTGAGCTCGTCGAGAACTTTCTGCGTGTAGCTCATGCTTCCTCCAATTGATGGAAAAGAAAGGTGTCGTTCGCGGCGCCCCATGCGCCGTGAGCTTTATCGAGTATGGATAATATCGCACTGTTGCTACAAAGTTACGAATAAGGCAACGAGCGGATGTTTCATTTTGATTACGATGCAGGTAGATAGCTTTTTGACCGCCTGACGAGCAAATCGCGTGTTTCGAAGCTGTTTCCCGCACGTTTCGAAACCACCACAAAGGGGACAGGCACCTTTGTGGTGGTTTTGGCGAGATGCGTTGGCGGGAACGGATGTGAATCGAACACATCCAAGACGTTTTGCACGCCTCACAACGGTTTTGAAGACCGCGGGGCCCACCGGAGCCCATCCGCTCCCAAACGTGGCGGTATTTTACCAAACCCAACAGACCACAACCGAAAAGAGCGATGCGGAAACCGCTAACGCAGCGATCTCAGACCGCCGGACTCCTTGTCGAGTACTGTAAAGCGCACGGCATCCAGGTGCTCCAAGATGCTAATGGTTCGTTTGCGCGACACGCCCAGGGCTTCGCGCAGCACACTCGTGGTGGCGGCGCCGCCAGCAGCCTCGATAGCCGTCGCAACAACCTCACGCGCATGGGCCTCGGCAGCGGCGGACAAGGCAACGTCGCGCTCGACCTTAACGATCGAGTGGTTGAGCGAAAGCTCGCGCAGTGCACGCGTCATGGTGTCGCGATCGAGCTGCAACTGTTCGCTCACCTCGGGAAGCGTCGGCGCATTAAGACCGGCCTCATCCAGCAGGGCCACGATACGCTGGCCAGCCTCGCGCACCACGCGTATCGCCGCGGCGGCGGAATGCGGGTCGAACACCTCGGCACCGTCGACGGCGCACACGCCACGTGCACAGCCCTCGGCAATAAGTGCCATCGCGACATCGTTACCGGCGCCCGGCCAAGCCGCGTGCGCGACCGCACCGGACGTAAAGCCGATCTCCTTGGGAGCCGCCGCGTGCATGGAGGACAAGGCCGCAGCCAGCACATCCATTGCAGCATCGAGAGCCGAGGCATCTGCGTAGAGCACCGCACCGCCCGCAGCAAGCTCGCACACGGCAGCCTGGTCCACAAGCCCACGCAAAACGATCTCGACCTCGCCGGTAACAAGATCAAGCGCTGCGGCAACACCGGCAGCAGCAACAGGCAGCGTTTGCAGCGCCAGCCACGCGTGTACGCCGTCCGCGACATCTCCGGACTCAAGCGCCGCATACAACGCGCGCTCCCCCGCCGACAGGACCCGCGCGCGGCGACAGCGCGATAGCAGGACGCGTCCGCCGCCAAGCAGCGAAATCGGCGAATACGACAGAATGACGGCATGATCGCCGGCGCGCAACGGCAGCGGCCGTTCCAGGCGCACCTGCACCACACGCGTCTCGCCGACCGCAATAGGCGGCTCGTCGTCTAAAAGCATAATGCGGCCGAGCACCTCAGCCGTGCCCGCCATAACGTGCACGCGTGTACCCGAAGCAAGAACGCCGGCTCGCACGCCATCGCGCCCCACATATGTCAGTTGCATCAAAAAGCGCAGCGTCTGGCCCACGCGACCCTCGACGCCGAGCATCTCGCCGCGCTTGAGGCCCGCCACGCCATCGCCCACCAGGTTCAGGGCGACGCGCTGGCCGGGAACCGCGCACTGGGTATCCCCGTGAACCTGCACCCCGCGCACGCGACAGCGCGTTTGCGACGGCAGCGCAACGAGCTCATCGCCAACCGAAACGGGACCGTCGTGCAGCGTACCCGTCACGACGGTTCCGGTGCCGCGGATGCTAAAGCAACGGTCGATGGGAAGACGGGGCGCGGCGCCCGAGCCAGCGGTCGCCTCCAGATGCTCCGACCAGCACGAACAAACCGTGTTATCGAGCGTCGTAAGCAGCTCGTCCAGGCCCTCGCTCGTCTTGGAGGACACCGGCACTATAGAGGCACCCGCAAACACGGTCCCGTCCAGAAACGCCTCGACATCGAGCTCCGCCAGCGCGGCAATCTCGTGGTCGGCCAAATCGCGCATCGTGAGTGCGACGACCATGCGCGTCACACCCAACAGCTTCAGAACCCGAACGTGCTCGCGGGTCTGCGGCATCACGCCCTCAACGGCCGAAACCGCCAGCAACGCAACGTCCACGCCGGTGGCGCCCTGCACCATGGCGCGCAGATAGTGCGCATGCCCGGGTACGTCGACCAAGCCGACAAGCTTGCCGCTGGGAAGCTCGAGCTCGCCAAAGCCGAGCTCAGTGGTCATGCCTCGGCGCCGTTCGACCTCCAGACGGTCGGGATTTTTGCCGGTCAGCGCCTCGATAAGGGCCGACTTTCCGTGGTCGACGTGTCCTGCCGTTCCGACGATAACGGGACATTCGACAAGCTCGCGCGCGGTCATCGACGCAAACCTGCCCGCACGGCATCCGCCAACGCAGACGCACACAGGTCAAGGTCGGTGTCGCGCAAAAGCGTGCGAACGTCAAAAAGCACCTGGTCGTGCCGCACGCGCGTCACAACCGGCGTATCGGGCTCCTGTACCATAGCGCGCTTTAGGCCATCGGCGGATAGACGCCCATCGACGGGACAGACGGCAACGCAAAAAGTTGGGAGCTCGACGGTCGGCAGCGAACCGCCGCCCGGAGCAGACACGCCCTCGACAACCTGCAGCTCCACCGCCTCCTCACACTGAGACTCGCGAAGCTTGCGCAGCATGCGGTCATGCAGGCGCTTGGCCTGACGCTCGAGCGGAGCCGGCGCGCCGGAAAGCATGTTGAGCACCGGGATCTCCCGATGCGCTGTATCGGATCCGGTCACATACAGGCGCAAAGTGGCCTCGAGCGCCGCGAGCGTGAGCTTGCCGGGGCGAAGCGCGCGCATAAGCGGATGCGAGGCACAGGCGGCGATTACCTGGGCGCTACCGAGAATAATGCCCGCTTGCGAGGCGCCGAGCAGCTTGTCGCCCGAGCACGAGACGACGTCAACGCCGGCGCAAAGCGAGGCGGACGTGGGCTTCTCCCCAGCATCGACGAGCACCTCATCTGTAAGCAAAGCGCCCGAGCCCTGGTCCTCGTACAGTAACAGCCCGTGCTCATGCGCCAGCGCAGAAAGCTCCGCCGCGGAAACCTCCTCGTGGAAACCCTCGATACGGTAGTTAGAAGGATGAACTTTCAAGATCATCGCCGTATTGGGCGTAATGGCGCTTCGGTAATCATCCAGATGCGTGCGGTTGGTGGAGCCCACCTCGACAAGCTTGGCACCCGAAGCCGCCATGATATCGGGAATGCGGAAGCTGCCGCCCACCTCGACAAGCTCGCCACGGCTCACGATGACCTCTTTGCCGCTTGCATGCGCGGCAAGCACCAGCAGCACCGCCGCGGCGTTGTTGTTGACAACCAGGGCGTCCTGCGCCCCCGTGAGCGTGCGCAGCAGACGCGCGGCATGCTCTTTGCGGCCCCCACGGGCACAGGTCGCGACGTCATACTCAAGCGTGCTGTAGCCGCGGGCGACATCGGCCACCGCCTGCACCGCTGCGGGAGCAAGCGGAGCACGGCCCAGATTGGTGTGAATCACAACGCCCGACGCGTTGACGGCAGGGCGCAGGGTCGGCAGCGACAGTCGGTGGCACCGCTGCTCGATGGCCAAGGCGAGCTCGCGCTTATTCCTAGCGGGGACGCCAGAGCGAATCGCCTCGCGCTCGGCATCGAGCTCGGCATCAATCGCCTCGCGCACAATCATGTCGCCCGCATCGCCGGCAGCCTTCATGACCGGCCACTCGGCCAGCAGCTCGTGAACGGCGGGAATGGAGCGCAGGCGGTCGCGCACCTCGGCAGGCATGGATTCGCAGTCGCTCATGGAAAGCCTTTCGACATGTTCAATAAAAAGTGGGCCCCCTTTGTCGTCAGCAGCAAAATGCGGCAACGCACATGCAAAAAGGGACAGGTCCATTATGGCAGCTCGTGACAAGACGGCGCAGCGCCTCGCTCAAAACCTGCCAAAATAAACCTGTCCCTTTTTGGTCGGTTATGGGTTGGGTCCTTTAGGACTCTTTGTTGGCGTAGATAAACCAGTAGCCCAGCGCCACGATCAGGGCGCCACCCACGATATTGCCCAGCGTGGCGACCGTAAGGTTGAGCGCCAACCCGGCAGCGTTGAGGGCATCGGCGCCAGCGACATCGGCTCCATAGCCGCAGGAGTGCATCAAAATACCCATGGGCAAAAAGTACATGTTGGCGACGCAGTGCTCAAAACCGCAGGCCACAAAGGCAGCGATGGGCAGCAAAATGCCCACGACCTTGTCGACCACGGTCTTGCCGGCAGTGCCGATCCATACGGCCAGGCAGACAAAGATGTTGCACAAAATGCCGCGGAAGAAGATGGTAACGGCGTCGATCGCAACCTTACCGGCGGCGACGCTCACCATGGCATTGGCGACGGCCTCGCCGTTGAGCTTATAAATAGCTGCCATGTAAATCAAAAAGACAACGAACAGGGCGCCAGCAAAGTTGCCGATCCACACAACAGCCCAAGCCTTGAACATCTGGACGAGCGTAATCTTTTTGCTCTTAAGCGCGCATACCATAAGCGAGTTACCGGTAAACAGCTCCGCGCCGCAAATGAGCACGAGCACCAGTCCCAGGCAAAAAGCAAGACCGCCCACGAAGCGCTGGGCGCCCCAGCCAAGCGTGGGATCGCTCAGAAAGACCGTGAAGAACAGGCCGCCGAAGGCGATAAACGCTCCGGCGAACATGGCGAGCAAAAAGGCCTTCGAGACCGGCAGGTTGGCCTTGGTAACGCCGGCGGCCTCGGACTTAGCCTCGATCGCGGCGGGCGCCAGGCAGTCGGGGGTGGGGTATTCTGCCTTACTCTGTGCCATGGCAATCACTACTTTCTTACGATGTGGGACAAACGCTCTTGGTTCATTTGCCCCGCGAGGTCGGACGGTATAAAAATAAACGCGAGCCAAATTAGCATATTGGCCTGCGATTATATAGCTTGGAGCGGGCGACGGGAAGTCCAAGGATTTGCTTCGCAAATCCTTGTTTCGCTGCGGGCCTTCGGCCCTTGCGTGCTGCGCTGGAAAATGCTCACGCATTTTCTCAGCTCCGCACCCTGACGGGTTCGATTCCCGTCGCCCGGCGCGTAAACGAAAACAGCTCTGATTCCCAAAGGAAACCAAAGCCGTTAAAACAATTCTTATGGAGCGGGCGACGGGAATCGAACCCGCGTCATCAGCTTGGAAGGCTGGGGTTCTACCATTGAACTACGCCCGCAAGATATGGTCGGGACGACAGGATTTGAACCTGCGACATCCTGCTCCCAAAGCAGGCGCGCTACCAAACTGCGCCACGTCCCGAAGGTGTTGAGCAGCTAAGGCATAAACCTTGCGTGTCCCAAAGCGAAGGAAATTATAGGGGAGACTTCCCGCCTGTGCAAGCGGCGATATTCTAGCTCCTCGAATGTGCGACAAACCGGCTGTGGAGCAGGCCTATCACAAACGCCACCACGGCGACCGGCGCCCACGCGGCACCGATATCCGCCAGCGGCAGCGCATCGAACGGTAGCCACGCGCCAGCAAAGAACGCGTCGCGGACCGAGGTGATCACGCTCTGCACCGCGACGACGCCGCCGACCCAGACCCATACCTGCGGATGCGCGTCGCAAAAACCGTGCACCAGGCCCATAAGCACCAGCACAATGGCAACGGGATACAAGGCATTGAGCATGGGCACCGAGAACATAAGAATCACGTCGAGGCCCACGTTGGAGAGCACGCACGAAAACGCTGCGAACACAAAGGCGAGAACCGCAAAGGGGCGGCGCATGGCCTCCTCAGAGGCCTCCGCTCCCCCTTCGACCACATACGTCTCGCAGAAGTAACGCGAGCAGCAGCTGATGAGGCCGATGCACACGTTCATGCAGGCGAGGAAAAAGATCGCAAAGACCACGACCGTGCCGGCAAGCCCAAAATGCATGGAGGCCGAACGGGCGAGGATGGCGGCGCCGTTGGTAGCGTCGGGCATCACGGTGCCGAGCTGCATACCGGCAAGGCCCAAGCCGCAGTAGATGATGGCCATGAGTACGCCGGCGATCACACCGGAACGCGAAATCTCGAAGGCCACGCGCTTGTCATCGGTAACACCCAACTCGTGGATGGTCTCGGCGATGATGATGCCAAAGGCGAGCGACGCGAGCAGGTCCATGGTCTGATAGCCAGTCAGAAAGCCCTGCACGGCAGCGCCAGCATCGTAGGGGGCCTGCGGCGCGGCAGCGGGACCCAGCGGCGAGATCACGGCAGCACCAACGACCAGCACGATGAGCGCAATGAGCGCGGGGCCCGTAATGCGGCCGAGCACGCGTGTGATGACGCCCGGGCGCAGCGTGAGCGCAAACGCGACGACAAAGAAGCCGACGGCAAACACCAGGCGCGCCGTGCCGAGCGAGACGCCCTCGGGCAACAGCGGCACCAGCATCTCGAAGGCCGTGGAGCTCGTGCGCGGAATGGCCAGGCACGGGCCGATAGCCAGATACACCGCCGCGACAAAGAACTCGCCGAACTTGGGATGCACACGGCCGGCAAGCTCGCGCGCCGTTCCGGCAAGTGCCACGGCGATAAAGCCCATGACGGGCAGGCCGATGGCGGCAATGAGAAAGCCGAGCATGGCGACCGGCGTGGCAGAACCTGCCTGCAGCGCCAGCAGCGGCGGAATAATAAGGTTGCCGGCGCCAAAGAGCATCGAGAACAGGGCGATACCGACGGTAACGACATGGTCGGAGCGCAGGCCGCGCGGCGCGGATGAGGCCATGGGACCACCTTTCGGGTCGAAACAAAAACGGGACGGGCAAAAGGCCCATCCCGCAAGTATATACGCTTTAGCAAGCTAAATCGCGCAAAGCTTCAATCGCGGCGTCAACTTCCTCGTCCGTGTTGAAATACCCAAACGAGAAGCGAACGACACCCTGGCGCTCGGTCCCCAACGCGCGGTGCATGAGCGGAGCGCAGTGGGCGCCGGGGCGCGTCGCAATCCCCCACCCTTGCATGAGCGCGTCCGAAATCTCGGCCGAATCGATATCGCCCACGTTGAGTGAAACGATCGCCGAGCGCACGGGTTGGTCAAACGCACCGTAAAGTACAATGCCGGGGATTTCGCGAGCGCCGGAGAGGAAACGTTCGGCGAGCGCGCGTTCGTGAGCTGCAATCGTCTCCACCCCGCCCTGTGCCTCGATAAAATCAAGGCCTGCGGAAAGGCCCGCTATGCCGTGACCGTTGAGCGTGCCCGCCTCGAGCCGCGTGGGCCACTCCATGGGCTGCAACGCATCGAAACTGTGCACGCCCGTACCGCCCATGGCCCAAGGGGCCACGTCAATGCCCTCCGCCACGGCCAGGCCGCCGGTCCCCTGCGGACCCATGAGCCCCTTGTGGCCAGTAAAGCACACCACGTCGAGCCCCATGGCCTGCATATCGATATGCGCCGTGCCGGCAGACTGCGAGGCATCGACGATCACGAGCGCACCAGCCGCATGGGCCACAGCCGCCACACGTGCAACGTCAACGGCGTTGCCGGTCACATTGGAGGCGTGCGTCACCACGACGGCGCGCGTGCCCGGCGTGACCAGCTGCTCGAGCTCGTCATAGTCGAGCACGCCGTTCGCGTCACAGCCCGCGTGCTCAACGGTCACACCCCGCTCCGCTGCCAGGCGGTTGAGCGGACGCAGCACGGAGTTGTGCTCGAGCACCGTCGTGACCACGCGGTCGCCGGGGCGCACCACGCCACAGATGGCGGTGTTGAGCGCCGCCGTAGAGTTGGGCGTAAAGCACACATGGTCCGCCCTCGGGCAACCTAAAAGGCGCGCGATCTTGGCACGGCAACCGTGAATCGTACGAGCGGCATCGAGGGCACTCGACGTGGCGCCGCGCCCGGCATTGCCGAGCGAGCACATCGCCTGCGTCACGGCATCGATGACCGTCTGCGGCTTGTGCATGGTCGTCGCCGCGTTATCCAGGTAGATCATCGCACGACCTCCCACATATCAATCACGGTATAGCCCTCGGTAGGAACGCCCGCCGCGGTAAGCTCGCTGCGCAGCAGCTCCTCATCGGCAGGCAACGCCTTCCACGCCAGGCCGCAGCCGGCAGCGACCTCCCCGGGCACGGGAATCATTCGCCCGGGAAGGCCGCGCTCGATGCACAGGGACTCGCAGCCCATGGCGGCCGCCGTGGTGGGAAACGTGATGACAAGCGCCGGGCGCTTCTCCCTCATGGCAACTCCAACCAATACGCTACGGGCGCACGACGCGCACGGCCTGTTCCATCTTCTCCACGATCACGTACATGTTCGTGACCTCGCCCACCGCGAGCTGGTCCTTAATGCCAAAGTGATCGAGGCAGGTGCCGCAGGTGAGAATCTCGACACCCTGCTCCGCCAAGCCCTTCAGGTCATCGAGCACCGGCGAGCCCTCGACGGTGAGCTTGGCGCCGCCGTTATAGAACAGCATGGTCGCGGGCAGCTCCTCCTGCTGCGTCACGGCAAAGATGAAGGCCTTCATGAGCTTGTGGCCCAGCTCGTCGTCGCCGCGGCCCATGCAGTCGGTGTAGACGGAAATGACGAGCTTGCCCTTGCCGGCGCTGGCATCACAGAAGGCAGCGCCATCCTGCTCTGGATCGGCCACGGCAACGGCGCCAGAGGTCGCCACGGTCACGTGCCACTCGGCGTCAGAAACCTTCTCGACCGAGGCCGTGCAGCCCTTCTCCTGCGCCATCTTGGAGATGTTCTTGACGGCGGTCTCGTTGTCGACCGAGGTTACGACGGCGCCCTCGCCATCGAGCTGCTTCAGAGCTTTGAGCGTCTTGACGACGGGCAGCGGGCAGGCATCGCCCATGGCATTGACTTCAATCTTGGTAGACATAGCAAATTCCTTTCGAAAGAGCCGTTCTAGAGAACGGCAAACAGTTACATAAACGTGCGGGCTAGCGAACAACGCGGACGGCAGGACCGCCCGGCTCCGCCTCGCACACGCGCCCGACGACGGCGGCGATACGTCCCTCGGCATGTAGACGGCGCGCAAGCTCATCCACATCGGCAGCAGGCGCCGCGATGAGCAAACCACCCGAGGTCTGCGGATCGTACAGTGCATCCAACATGCCCGGCTCCAGGTCCTCGTCGGCAGCCACGCGCGGGCCAAAGAAGTCCTGGTTGCGGTAGGCACCGGCAGGAATAATGCCCAGACGCGCCATATCGAGCACCTGGTCAAAGAGCGGCACCGCCCCCGACGCAAGTTCAATCTGCACGCCCGAGCCCTCGGCCATCTCGCACGCATGCCCGATCAGGCCAAAGCCCGTGATGTCGGTGCAGCCGTGAAGCTCGAGTCCCTCGGCCAGGCGAATCGGGGCCTCGTTGAGGGTACGCATCGAGTCAAACATGGCTGCGGCCTCGTCCTGCTCGATGAGCTCGCCCTTAATGGCCGTGGTGATGATGCCCGAGCCGATCGCCTTGGTCAGCAGCAGAACATCGCCCACGCGTGCGCCGCTGTTGGCGAGCATGTGGTCGAGTGGCACAAAACCGCTCACGGACAGACCGTACTTGGGCTCGTCGTCGTTGATGGTGTGGCCGCCCGCGATGGAGCAACCCGCCTCGACGCACTTATCGGCGCCGCCCGCCAGAATCTGACCGGCAACTTCAACGCCCAGGCAACTGGGTATGCAAAGCAGGTTCATGGCATGGCTCGGCCGCCCGCCCATGGCGTAGATGTCCGACAGCGAGTTGGCCGCAGCGATCTGGCCAAACAGGAACGGGTCATCGACCATCGGTGGGAAGAAGTCGATGGACTGCACGAGCCCCAGGTTCTCCCCTACGCGGAAGACGCTCGCATCGTCGGAGGTATCGAACCCCACGAGCAAGTTGTCGTTATGCACATTGGGTAAGTCGCCCAGGACCTGGGCGAGGGCTCCGGGAGCCAACTTAGCGGCTCAACCGCTCGCGGCCGTCATGGACGTGAGCTTCATCTGATCGTCAGGCATCGATAGCCCCTCTCATCGGTCAATCATTTCCTCCCAGTATACGCATGAATGCAGGCCCACGGCCGATGCATTAATCGAGCGCCTGTGCGCGAATCGCCGCGCCGATGGCACCGGCAAAGCGGGCCTGGGGCGAGGTGGTCACCGGCGACCCCAGCAGCTCGCCCAACCGCTCCACCACGAAGGCGTTCTCGCACAGGCCACCGGTCAGGTAGTACGGGGCGCCCGCGGCCTGCCCGGCCATGGTCGCCACGCGCGAGACCACGCTGTCGATCACGCCACGCGCAATGTTCTCGCGCGGCTCACCGCGACCGATCAGGCTGATGACCTCGCTTTCGGCAAACACCGTGCACATGCTGCTGATCTTGGTGGGCTCGCCGGAACGCGCCAGGTCGGCCATCTGCTGCTGCGAAATGCCCAGGCGATCGGCCATGATCTCCAAAAAGCGCCCCGTGCCAGCGGCGCACTTGTCGTTCATGGCAAACTTGGCCACGCGGCCGCCTTTAAGCTGGATGACCTTGGTGTCCTGGCCCCCCACGTCGATCACGGTGCCGTGATCGCCAAACAGGCGCACGGCACCGATGCCGTGGCAGGTGATCTCGGTCACAACCTTGTGGGCGTAGGGCACAGCCACGCGCCCGTAACCCGTGGCCACCACACGCGCAGAATCGGATGCAACGTCAAAGCCCGCCGCCGCGAGCGCCTCGCGCAACCTATCGGCGGCATCGACCGAGGAGAACCCGGTGGGCTGCACGCACGCCCACGCCACCGAACCCTCCCCATCGACCACGGCAGCCTTAGCCGCCGTAGACCCGATATCGATCCCGATCCCTATCATGGCTCTCTCCTAATCCAAACATCAAAGACAGCGGCGCGTTCAGGCGCCTTAGCTCTAGGTTTCTCAGGTGCCGGAGGTTGCCCCGAAAGAGGAGCGCGGCGTACTTTGGTACGCAAGCGACGGTTTGAGAGGCAAGATCCGGTGCCTGAGGAAGCTAGAGGGTCTCGATAAAGGCAGCAATGCGCGTCTCGATCTGGCCCATGTCACCGTTGCTGTAGTCGGTCTCGATCTTCATATACGGAATACCCGCGCCCTCGACAGCCTCCTGCATGCGCGCACTCTCCACGTTAAAGGTGTGGCAGGCCTGTAGCACGCTCTCCACTACGCCATCGACATGATACTTCTCGCACATGGCCAGCGTGTTTTCCATACGACCATCGTTGGGCGTCATGACCGAGCAGTTGATGTCCAGGTAGCGGTCGGCGATGGCACGCAGGATGTCGGGAGCCTCCGGATCGATCATCATGGCCGCCGTGCGCTCGCCCGAGCAATCGTCCATGCACACGACCACGCCGCCATTGGACTCGATGGTACGACCGATCTTGTTGATCACGCCGCCCACCGGGCAACCAGTGATCAGAATGCGCTTGGCATCCGCCGCAACCGGGCGCTCGCCTGCGTCGTAGGCCTCGCGCAGCTTGGCGACCTTTTGCTCCAGCTGCTGCGTATAGGCCTCGATATCAAAGCTGAACGTACCGGCAAACATAGTGCTCATCAGGTCGACGCCGCTCATGGCCGCCGGCTGGTTGGCCTGGAGGGCAAACATCTCGAGTTGCGCCGCACGCAGACGGTTGCGGCGTCGGACGGCAGCACGCAGGTCATCGTCGGTAATCGTGATGCCGTAGAAGCCCTCGAGCTCCTCCTTGAGCAGGCGGCACTCCTCGTACCAGCCTTCACGCTCGTAGGCGCGGTCGCGACCCTGCGGAAGATGCAGAATGTGCGTGCGCTTAAGCTCGTTGAGTAGCTCGTACATCTTCTTCTTGCCGTCGCAGGTGGTCTCGCCGATGATCATGTCGCTAAAGTACGTAAACGGGCACTTTTGCGAGTAGGCAAAACCGTAGGTCGACTTGATGAGCGGGCACAGGTTTGCCGGCAGCACCTTCTCGGCCTCGGGAATCACCTCATCGAACGTACCGCACAGAGCCACGCTCGCAGCCCCCGCGGCATCGATAATCTCGAGCGGCGTATAGCTGCACAAAAAGCCGACCAGGCGATTACCCGCCTGCTTATAATCCTTGACGCGAATAAACGCCGCTTTGCGTTGCTCGTTGAACTCCTCAAACGTGCGCGGCAACGGCTGCTCAATATTTTCCGACATATAACTCCTTAACAAACCTTTTAACCAACCAAGGAAACGGCTTTCCCAGGTGCCCGAGGTTGCCGTGAAAGAGGCGCGCCGCGTACTTTGGCACGCAAGCGACGGTTTGAACAGCAAGATCGAGTGCCTGGGGAAGCCGCCGGGACGAATAGTCCTAAATGGTTTCCAAGAAAGCCTCAATCCTGGTTTGCAGTTGGCCTGCATCCTCGCCGGCGTAGTCGGTCGTGATGTGCATATATGGAATGCCTGCCTCCTCGGCGGCCTTCTCCACGGCAAACGACTCCATCTCGTAGAGCGTGCAGAACTGCAGGGCCACGTCGACGATGCCGTCGGCGTGCAGGTCCTTGGCCATCTGGACAATGTCCTTCATACGCTGGTCGTTGGGCGTAAAGACGGCGCAGTTGATCTTAAAGTAGCGCTCGGCGATGGCATCGAGCATCTTGTCAACCGTCTCACCGGACTCGTCGACCAGGTCCTTGTAATAGCGCGAACCCGTGCAGGACTCCTCGCCTACCACAACGCCGCCGGCCTTCTCGATGAGGTTGAACAGCTTCCAGTTGGGCACGGCCATGGGCGTGCCGGTGTACAGGATGCGCTTGGTCCCCTTGGGCGCCACGCCCTCGCCGGCCTCGACACGCTGCTCGCACTCAGCCGCCATATCGTTGATGGCCCCGGTCAGACGCGGCGTGTCGTCCATAAAGGCGGCCTGAACGGTCAGCAGACTGTCGAGACCGCTGATGGGCGCTGGGTCGGCAGCGCGCGTGGCAGCGAGGCGCTGCAGGGCGCGACGCTTCTCATTGACGGCGCGGATGGCGGCCTTCAGACGCTCAGGCGTAATCTTGACGCCACACTCTTCCTCGATCTTGGCTGCGAGCTTCTTGACCTCGGCCTTCCAGGTCACGAGCGTCGACTCGTCGTGTACGTTGGGAATATCCATGACGTACATGTTCTTTTGCGTGGCAAAGAACTCGTAGGCTTTCTTCTTGCCGTCGCAGGTGTTCTCGCCTACCACCAAGTCACTCGACTCAATGTAGGGGCAGACCTCGCCCAGCTTAAAGCCGGCAAAGCTCTTGATGAGCGGACAAGTGTTGCGCGGCAAGTGCTCCTCGACCTTGTCGGTCGCCCAATCGGCACCCGAGCACAGACCCACGGGGATACCGTCGCAGGCGAGCACAATCTCCTCGGGCACGTAGACGCAGAAGCTGCCCACGATCTTGGTGGCCTCGCCGGCCTCCTTCTTGTCGAGCATCTCCTTAATACGGCCGCTGTGGATGTTGGTGGCGACAAAATCCAGGTAGGACGTGGACTTGGGGCGATTGTTCTGCGTCAGGAACATATCGCCGTACATCTGGCCCACGGCGCCCAGCAGCATGTCGTGGTCGGCAAGATTCATGCCGAGGCTCTCCCACATCGGATGGAAATCAATTTCTTCAGCCATAACGGTTCCCCTCTCGAACCAAAAACGGATAACAGCGGTATCGATGCACGACGGACGGCGATTGCCCGACCGTGCTCAAACCCGGAATTTTAGGGAACCTGCTTTGCGGTCGATTATTTAGTTGTGCGTCGTCTCTCCCGGAGCCGTGAACATACCTGCTCATATGCGGCTCCGAGCCATATATAGGGCACGCGCGGCAACGCGGCGAATGTATGTCGTCTGCGGCATGTGCGCACCTTCCTTTACAAGTTGAGGTCAACTATACCAACGGTCATCGACCATGCGAACACCGTTGACATTCGTACGACAGCGTCGTGTGCCTTCGTTTAATAAATAATTATCTTGTTTGATAAGAGTTTGTCATCCTTCATTCGGCGAACGGCAAACAGATAAGCCGCCGAGGCATATATATCCCCGACGGCATTATCTGGCGCTATCGACAAACCAAATGGATCCTGCTGGCATCAAAATGCATGCGCAAAGTCTCCCCCGCCTGCGGCAACTCCTCTACAGGCACACTCACCTTGTTGACCTTCCACTGCAGGCGCGTCGGCGCATCGACACGTGGCACGTCCAACAGCACCAAGCGCTCAAAACGCGAATCGCTCACGCGAGCCACATGCAGGTCGTAGCTGTTACGACCCCGCTCTGCGCGGTTGTCCATATGGAAGTAGCTCGCACGAATACCGAGGTACGCCACGTTATCGGGAACCTCACGGCCCACGTTGAAGGTCATGCCCCAGTCGAGGGCCTCAACTTCCTCGTCGCCGATCTTACGCGCGCGGCTCGTATTCTTGCAGCCCGTCAGGCGCAGCGCAGCCAAGGTTTGCGGCCGGCGGACCACGTCCTCGACGGAGCCGATCTCCTCCACATGCCCGTTATGCATCACGCAAATGCGCTCGCACAGGCGGCATGCCTCGTCAATATCGTGGCTCACGTAGAGCACGGTACGGTTACAGACGTCGAACAGGTCGAGCATGTTCTGCTCAAGCGCGCTCTTGAGATACGCGTCGAGCGCGCTCATGGGCTCGTCGAACATAAAAATGCCCGGGTGTGCCGCCACCATGCGAGCAAGCGCCACGCGTTGCTGCTGACCGCCCGAGAGGCGCACGGGGTAGCGGTCGACAAAATCGGCCAGACCGAAAATGCCCAGATAACGCTCGGCGAGCTTTTTGCGCGCGGCGGCGTCACCCGCATCCTTAACACCGGCGCAAACGTTATCGGCCACCGTCATATTGGGAAACAGCTGATAGTTTTGGAACAGCAGGGCGCATTTTCGCTCCTGGGGCGAAAGGTTGATGCCCGTCGCAGAGTCAAAAAAGGTCATGCCGTTGACGACGATCTTGCCCTCGTCGGGTGCCTCCACGCCGGCAATGCAGCGCAGCGTGCAGCTCTTGCCGCAACCCGAGGCGCCCAGCAGCGCCACACGCTCCTCGCCGGCATCGAGCTGAATGTCGAGGGTAAAGCCGGGATAGTGCTTTTTGATATCCAGGACAAGCGACATGGTCTATCGACCTCCCTTCGAGACGGCGTCATCGCGCATAAGCTCGGCCAGCGCCTCGCGATCGATACGCAAGGCATCGCCGCCCGCCGGGTCGAGCGAATCGCCCTGTCCGGCGAGATCTTTGGCCTGTTTGCGCTCTGCACGGGAGAGACCACGCTCGCGATACTTTTGCGAATGCGCCGTATACATGTTGATGAACAGAATGACCAGGAAGCTGAACGCAATTACGACCACGACCCAAAAGAGGGCCACCGACGTGTTGCCGCCCATCCACTCAAAGTAGATGGCGATGGGGATGGTCTGGGTAATGCCGGCGTAGTTGCCCGCAAAGAACAGGGTGCAGCCAAACTCGCCCATGGCACGCGCGAAGGCAAGCACCGCGCCGGCGGCAATCGAGGGCCAGCCAAGCGGCATCATAAGCTTGGTAAAGATGCGACGCTCGGACCATCCCAGGGTTCGCGCGGCATCGAGCATCTGCGTGTCAAGGCTCTCAAAGGCTCCGAGCGCCGTGCGGTAGACCAGCGGAAACGACACAACGACGGCCGAAATGACCGCCGCGGGCCAGGTAAAGACGATCGAGATGCCGTGCGCGATGAGCCACTGGCCCACCCCGGTCGAGCGGCCAAACAGCATGAGGAGCAGAAAGCCGCAGACCGTGGGCGGCAGCACCATAGGAATCGTAAAGACTGAATCGAGCAGGCCCTTGATGCGACTCGAGGTACCCATAGTCTTCCACGCGGCAAACAGGCCCAGCGCAAAGGCAATCACCAGGGCAAGGCCACTCGTTTTAATGGACACCCAAAACGGGCGGTAGTCGATGCCGCCTAAAAAGGAGGCCAGAGAGGTCAAGGGGCCCTGCTCATCCCGCAATACGACAGACGATGCTTCTACCATTTGAGCGCTATCAAGCCAACGCGCGCCGCCCTTGGCATCACCCGAGGCCGATGCAATCACCACATAGCGGTCCCCATCCGCACCGCGCTCGTCAAAGCCATAGGTATACCCGCCGGCATCAAACGTTGTTTCCGCCGTAACATACCAAGGAAGATCAACGTCCCCTAGCTGCGCACCTCCCATGGAGTTTGCGCTGTCGAGCTCACAGACGAGGGCCTTGAGACCCGATACGCACTCGTTGTCCTGCGGATCCAATCCATACTTCTCGGCCGCCTTGGGCGATATCCACACCACAACGCGATCGGCAGCAGGCGCCACTACAAGGTCCACATCCTCGTCAACGGGAAACCGGTAGCCCTCAGGCTGGCCCTCCATAGCACGAGCGGTCCCCTTGGCCAACCGCTCAAAACCCTCGATCCCATAGGAAAGCCCATGAGCGGTCGCAGCAACCTGGGCCCCGTCCTCAGCGACCCCAGCAAACGCAAATCCCGGCACCCAGCAAAGCGCGAAGGTCAAAGCACAGGCGACAAGCATGCGGAATCTATTAAGCACGAAAAGCTCCAAGCGAATACAAGGACGAAGTGAAACACAAAACGATGGAATTATCGCGCCAAGCCGCACTACTCGGAAAGCTCAAAGCCGTACTTAGCCCAAATCTTCTGAGCCTTCTTGTTGGTCAGACAGAAGTCGATAAACGCCTTGGCCTCGTCGGCGTGCTCGGAGCTCTCGGCAACGGCGCCCGGGTACACGATGGGCTTGTGCGAATCCTCGGGGCACACGAAGGCCTCCTCGATGCCGCCATAGCGGAAGATATCGGAGCTGTAAACAAAACCGGCCACGCAGTCGCCCGTAGAGACGTAAGACGCAGCGGTGCCGACCTTGTCGGCCAGGGCCACCTTGTCGGCGATCTCGGGAGCATACTCGCCGTCGTCGCCTTCGGTGCCGGTGTAGAGGCCCACGGAAGCCAACGCCTGGTTGGCGTACTTGCCGGCGGGGACGGTCTTGGCGTCGCCGATGGCGATCTTGCCGTCCAGGTTCGCGACGCCGGCGATGGCCTCGATCTTGGTGTCGGAGCCCTCAGCGCGAATGATCACAAGATCGTTGACGAACATATCCTCACGCGTGTCGGCATCGACGAGCTCGACGGCCTCGGCGTCGTCCATGGTGCCCTTGGAAGCGGTGATGAGCACGTCGACCGTGGCACCGGCGCGCATCTGCTCAACGAGGTCGCCAGACGCCTTAAACTGCGTGTCGGCAAACGTGGTACCGGTCTGCTCGGTGTAAAGCTCCTGAACCTCGGGCAGAGCCTTCTCGAGCGAGTTGGCGGCAAAGACCTGCAGCTCGACAGCTTTCTTGGAAGATGCCTTAGCAGAACCGGCATCGGAGCCAGTCGGCTCAGACGTCTTGTTGCCAGAGCAGCCGGCAAGGCCAAGGCCGGCAGCGGCGACAGCAGAGAGCGAGACGAATCCGCGGCGAGAAACCATATCGAACATGTTCAACCCTTTCGGACCTTATGCCCGGGTACCCCACCGCGGGCTTTATTCTGTAATTAGATTATACTTCGGTGCGAATAATGATTATGAGAAATTATTCTCGTCTGAGAATATAGTTTCAAGCATGCCTACAGAATGCCGTCCCCTTGGGCGCAAATAAAAGGCGGAGCAGCCGTTCAGGTCGCTCCGCCGCAGGTAAACCGCTTAGTTGGTATGTCCGCCGCCCGCTGTCATCTGAGCCGCATGCTCCAGCTGGTCCGCTATGGCCTCCCAGCTTTCGCGAGCGGCCTTCGTAGAACCGGGAAAGTTTACGACAAGTGTATGACCTCGTTGCATGCAAATAGCGCGCGAGAGCATGGCGCGGCGCGTCTTGGTCATCGAGTACGCACGGATCGCCTCGGCAATACCCGGCACCTCGCGATCGCAGACGGCACGCGTCGCCTCGGGCGTCACATCGCGCATCGAAAGCCCCGTGCCGCCGCAGGTGAGCACGACATTGGCGTGGCACTCATCGGCGGCTTCCACAATGGCATCACCGATCTCGCTGACGTCGTCGCGCACGACCAGATGTGAGACGACCGTCCAGCCCTGCGCCTCGATAAGTTCCTCGAGTGCGGCTCCAGCCTCGTCCTGGGCAAGGTCCCGCGTATCCGAACACGTCACGATCGATATCTTCAGCTCCATAGCATTCCTCCTACAACACGGCGCCCTCAGGCAGGTCGACACGCACAACATCCACGATGTCGCCCGCCTTGAGCTCGCACGGACCTTCGTCAATACGCAGCAGGCAGTTGGCCCGCTGCATCGTGCCGAGCAACGCCGAATTCTGCGTCTTGGCCTCGGTCACCAACAGCTCACCGGTCTCGGGGCCGCGCAAAACCGTGGCGCGATCGAAGAAGCGGCGATGCTGTCGCTTTTTCACGCCGTGCGTGAGCATCGCCTGCTGCACGGGACGCGCCCCCTCGGCAAAACCGCGCATCTTGCGGATCGCCGGGCGGGCGAGCATCTCAAAGCCCACATACGCCGCCGCGGGATTGCCCGAAAGCCCCAGATACGGCTTGCCGCCGAGCAGCCCAAACGTGATGGCCTTGCCCGGACGCATCGAGATGCGGTCAAACAGCACCTCGCCCTCGCGCTGGACCAGCGCCGTCACGTAGTCGTAGTCGCCTGCCGAGGCGCCACCGCTCGTAATGACAAAATCGCACTCCTGCACGGCACGATGCACCAGCTCGGCAATCGCCCGCTCATCATCGGGCGCAATGCCGTAGAACACGGGCTCGGCGCCGGCATCGAGCGCCTCGGCCATCAACGCCGACGAGTTGGAGTCGCGAATCTGCCCGCGCGCCGGCAGCTCGTTCGGCGCGACCAGCTCCGTGCCCAGCGAGATGATGCCCACGCGCGGAGCGGCATGGACCTTCACGCTCGCGTAACCGGCGCTCGCCAGCAAGCCAGCGCCCGCCGGAGCCACGACCTCGCCGGCGTGCATCACAACATCGCCAGCATGGGCCTCCTCGGCGGCAGAGCGAACGTTCTCCCCCACCTTTGTCGGCGCCGAGAACCTCGCACGCGAGCCCTCGTTGCCATCGCCGTCGAGCACATCAACGATCTCGTATTTCACAACGGCATCGGCACCTTCGGGCACCGGCGCGCCCGTCATGATGCGGACCGTCTCGCCCGCGCCAATTGTGCCCTCAAACACATGGCCCGTGGCCTCGTGTCCGATAACGTCGAGCGTCACCGGCGCCTCACCAGATGCCTGCGCCAAATCCGCCGAGCGCACGGCATATCCGTCCATAGCGCTGTTGGCAAACGGCGAGATGTCGATATCGGCCACCGCGTCCTCTGCCAAGGGAAGACCGGCGGCCTGCCACACGGGAATCTCGACAACTCCGGTGCGATTCACGTGCGACAAGACGATCGCCTGTGCGTCCTCCAACGGAATGAGTTTCTCTGCCATATACACCTCTAGCATGCAACGGCGCACATCACGGGCGCCGATTCTTTATGTTTATCTCAGTATAATCCCGCGCCGCACGACGGCGACACGGCCCGTGCCCACGAATACACCTGTCGGTAACGGACGGCGAAACAGAACCAAAACCAACCAGCCGGTTTGTCACGTTTGGCACGTTCTATAATGCTCGTGTTGCAACCCAAAAGAGGAACGTATGGCTTTTACCGACAAACCCGAAAGCGCAAACGAGGCGCAGGATCATTCCCAGTCGCTCGACGACGGCGGCTTTTTCTCCCTTAATGACGTCATCATGGCAGGCAGGCAACAGCTCACCCGCTCCGAGCATCTCTTGGCTGCCGACACGCGCCGCAACGCCCGCAACCTACTCGCGAGCGCCAAGTTGCTCGCGCTCGTCGTCATCGTCTCGCTCGCCATGGGCGTTGCCGCTTGGGCGTTTTTGGCCTCGCTGAATATCGCGACCGACTATCGCGAGCACCACGCGTGGGTCTACGCATTGCTTCCCGTTGTGGGCATTGCCACCGCATGGGTGTACAAAAACCACGGCCTTGCTGCCAAACGAGGCAACAACCTGGTCATCGACTCCGCTCTGGGCACACGCCTCATCCATATGCGCATGGCCGTCCTCACCTTCGTCTGCTCCACGCTCACGCACCTAACGGGTGGATCGGCCGGTCGCGAGGGAGCCGCGGTGCAGATTGGCGGCACCATCGCCAGCAACATCTCGAGCCTCGCCCACCTCAAAAAGCATGACCACCACGACCTCATGCTCGCCGGCATCTCGTCGGCCTTTGGCGCCGTATTCGGTTCGCCCCTTGCTGGAGCTTTCTTTGGCATGGAGATGTGCTTTATCGGCAAGATCGACTACACCGCGGGCATCTACTGCCTGGTCGCCTCGTTTACCGGCTACTTTACGTCGCTTGCCTTGGGAACCGAGTACGAGGCGAATGTCATCGCCAGCGTTCCCAACATGACACCACGGACGGTTGTCATCGTTGTTATCAGCGCCATTATCTTCGGCCTGACGGCACGCCTCTTTGCCTGGTCGGTTCGAACCGTCAAAAGCCTGTACAGTCGCTTTATCACCAATTACCTCGTCCGCGCACTCATAGGCGCACTCGTGGTTTTGGCCGCCTATGCCCTCCTCGACGCCTGGAACTACGCCGGCCTTTCCACGTGGCTTTCCGGCGCCGGATTTGCAGGCAACACCACCCTGGCGGACGCAGCCATCAAGTTGGTCGTCACAGCGCTTACCCTGGGCGCGGGCTTCCAAGGCGGCGAGGTCACGCCCCTGTTTGGCATCGGTGCGGCACTCGGTGGCTGGATCGGTTGCCTTACCGGGCTTGACCCCAGTTTTCTGGCGGCCCTCGGCATGCTCGGCGTCTTCTGCGCCGGCCTCAACGTGCCCATCACCACCTGTATGATGGCCATCGATCTGTTCCACGGAACGGCCGCCGGGTTCTTTGTCATCGTGGCCTTTATCAGCTACCTAACCGGCGGACACCGCGGCGTGTACCCCGCCCAGCGCATCATCTCACCCAAGCGCCGTTCGCTTATTGTGGATGAGGGCGGTACGGTAGCGGACGCTATCGAGCGCCACAACGACCTGATAGAGTAGATGTAATAATCGCCGTGCAGCCACAATCGGGGCAACGTAACCCGAGCGCGACCGCACCGTCATGTCACACGCCGGGAGTCGCCCCATGCACGCAACTGATTTTGGTCGCACGCTCATCATCGCCAACCCAGCCGCCCAGTCGGGTGCGGCACGCGAAGTTGCCGAACGTCTGCAACGCTTTTTGGACATGACTGCACGCGCATCCCAGTTTGACCTGGTGTTGACCGAGCGTATGGGACACGCCAAGGAGCTGGCCGCACAGGCTCAGGGCTATCGCACCGTTATCGCACTCGGCGGCGACGGCGTGATTCACGAGGTCGTCAACGGGCTTATGACGCAAAAGGAGGACGCCCGCCCCGCTCTTGCCGTCCTGCCCGTGGGCTCCGGCAACGATTTTGCCCAGGCGCTCGGCATCGACGATTTCTCCGGCAAGGATTTTGGCGCGCTGCTCACCTGCGAGCTGCAGCGTCAGGACATCGGGCGCATTCGCTCGTGGAGCCCTGCGAGCGGCAGCGGCGAGGCTACCGTTGAGTACTACGACCAGACGCTCTCGGTCGGCATCGACGCTGCCATCGGCCTTGGCACCACCGAACTGCGCAAAAAGACCGGCTTGACGGGCGCTCCTCTCTACACCCTCTCGGGACTTGAGCAGTTTGGTCTGCGCTATCGCAACTACCCCATGACAGCCAGCTTTGACGGCACGCCCGCCGAGCGCGTGAGGGCGATTATCATGGCGATTCAGCTGGGGCCCACGTATGGCTCGGGTTATCGTATCTGCCCCGATGCCGATCCCTGCGATGGCATACTCGACGTCTGCTACGCCTGCGGTCCCGTCCCACGCGCGGTTGCCCTGCCCATGTTCCTTTCGGCCAAGGACGGCCACCACACCAAGTTGCCGCCGGTTCGTATGCGCCGCTGCCGCCATGCCGAGCTCACCTTCGAGCAGCCCGATTACCCCATCCAGGCCGACGGCGAGCCCATTGTCGCCTCGCGCATCGAGGTGGATATCCTTCCCGCCGTCCTCGAGGTCTGGCACCCGACCCGCTAGCTTCACCTAAGTTGCGGTGAAATAGGGACTGTTTATGCAGCTAAAGCCGAAAAACAGTCCCTATTTCACCGCAACTTATTGAGAAGATCATTCCTCCCCGCCCGGCTTGCGACGGTTAGCCTTTTTAATGGCATTGAAGTGCTTGTCGTTGAGCCTGCGCTGGCGGGAGCGCTGAGGCACCTTGGTCTTGACGCGTCGGCGCGGCGGACGCCCACGACGCTCAAGCTCGGCGCGCAGCTTACGCAGGCAGCTCGAGCGATTTTGGAACTGGCTGCGGCTCTCGCGTGCCGTCACGGTAATCCCCGAAGGAATATGCTTCATGCGCACCGCCGAGTCCGTCGTGTTCACACCTTGGCCGCCCGGACCCGTCGCGCGAAACACCTGTACCTCGCAATCGCGCGCCAGCTCCTCGGCCGACATCTCGGCATAGCGCGCATACTCGCGCCAACCCATCTTGTTCTTATCCATATCAACACCTCCCCTCATACAAAAAATGTGACAAAGGGACTGTCCCTTTGTCACATCGCATACCAATCGCTTGTGTTGCGCACTTAGGCGAAGGTGATCTCGCCGTTCTCGCAGTCCATATCGGCAATGCGAGCCAGGCTCTCAACGCGGAAGCCGCGCTCGCGGAGCTTATCGCCACCGCCCTGGAAGCCTTTCTCCACCGCAATGCCAATGCCAGCAACCTCGGCACCCGCGGCCTCACAGATCTTGATAAGACCCTCAAGCGCGCAGCCGTTGGCCAGGAAGTCATCGATGATCAGGACCTTATCGCCCTCGGACAGGAAGCGCTTGCCCACGATGACCGGGTACTCCTTCTGCTTGGTAAAGGAGTAGATGGTCGTGGCATACTGCTCGCCGTCGAGGTTAATGGACTGGGCCTTCTTGGCAAAGACCACCGGCACGCCGCCAAAATGCTGAGCTGCAATGCAGGCCATGCCAATGCCCGAAGCCTCGATTGTCAGGATCTTGTTGATTTCGACGCCCTCGAACAGACGGGCCCACTCAGCGCCCATGTGATCGAACAGCTCAACGTCGCACTGGTGGTTGAGGAAGGCATCAACCTTAAGGACGTTACCGGCCTTTACGATGCCGTCATGGCGAATACGATCCTCAAGCTCCTGCATGGCGCAACCCCTTCTCGCGGCAACGATACCGCGCGATTAATAAACGTTGTTCGATAGTCTACCACGGACCGACCCCCGCCCGTCCCACAAGCCACATCGCACCACAAACCAGTCTTTTTGGGACGGCGCGAATCGTGGCAGACAGCCTCCCAACACGCTAATGGCGGGCGCGCATCTTCACCAAACGCACCATGGCGAGCGCAAAGCCCACAGCGGCCACAGCCATGAGCACGTAGAACACCGAGCGAAAGCCGAATAAGAACACATCTGGACGGCCTGCAACGAAACTGGTCACGGCCTCGCCCATCGCCACGCTCATCTGCCCATACAGGATATTCGACGCCACCGTAATACCGAGTGCCATGCCGGCGTAGCGCGCCAAACTGCCCAAGCTGCCAGCAAAACCGAGCGCTTCGCGCGGAGCCGAGCCCATGTACAGGGAGTTATTGGGGCTCTGGAAAATCGACGTGCCGCACGACATAAACGCGACACAGCACACGATCGCAGGGATGGAGGAGTGCTCGTCGAGCGTACTTACCGCAAAGAGACCGCACACGTACACACCCAGGCCGACCGCCGTGGGACCCTCGCAGCCAACACGGTCCGAAACCGTACCCGAAAGCGGCCCGATAAAGGCATTCACCATCGGCAGCGCCAAAAAGAGCAGTCCGGAAATATCGGAGCTAAAGCCATGGGCATCCTGGAAATAGAACGGCAGCACAAACTCAGATGCACCGATGCCGATAAACACAATAAGCATGCATGCCAAGTTAATCGTAAAAGCCGAACTCGCAAAGCAGCGACGCGCGGCCTCCGCCAGCGACATGGGGCGCTCGCCGGCCTCCGGCTTAACATGCGGCAGTGTGTAAAGCCCCACGATAAACGAGATGACGCCAATGGGCAGGTTGATGAGGAAGATGCTCTCCCAGGGAAAGCTTGCCACCAGCATGCCGCCGAGCACGGGACCACACATCATGCCGAGGGCCACGAAAGTCGCGAGGATACCCATGGCACGACCGCGCTCGCGCGCCGGAAACGACTCGGTGATGATGCCCATGTTGTTGGCCATGGCCGCCGCGCAACCAACGCCCTGAACAATGCGCGCCAGAATGAGAACCTCGAGCGAGGCCGAAAGGCCGCACAGCAGCGAGCCGACCGTAAAGACGATGACGCCCAGTTGGAATACGCCCACCTTGCCGCGCACGTCGCCCAGACGGCCAAACGGCAGCATAGCCACGCATGTCGCAAGCAGATACACCGAGCTCACCAGCTGGATGCGGTCGAGGCCCACGCCCAGCTCCTTTTGCATCACGGGCAGTGCCACGGTCACGACGGTCGAATCCAGGCACGCCATAAACGTCATGATGAGCACGGTAAACAGAATCGCCCATTTGTTCTTGCCATGGGTGTCGCCCTCTAGGGCAATGTGCTCGCGGCGCAGCTGCTCTGCGGTTTTCTCCATATCCATCCTTTCGAGTGGCGCAACGCAAAAACGGGGCCCCAATCGCCTACAAACAGTCGCGATTGGGGTCCCGCCTACGGAATCGGAACGAAAGATCGCCGAAGCTTTCTGCCAGCATCGGCGACTTATGCGAACGCTAGCCTAGCACTGCTCGAGAGCCTGCTCAAGGTCGGCAATCAGGTCGGCCGTGTCCTCGAGGCCGCACGACAGGCGCACCATGTCGGCGGAGATGCCACAGGCGATGAGCTCCTCATCGTTCATCTGACGGTGCGTGGCGTTAGCGGGATGCAGGCAGCAGGTGCGGGCATCGGCCACATGCGTGGCGATCTGGGCGAGCTTGAGGCTCTTCATAAAGGTCTCGGCCGCCGCACGACCACCGTTAAAGCCAAAGCTCACAACGCCGCAGGTACCGCTAGGCATGTACTTCTGAGCCAGGTCATAGTACTTGTCGCCTTCCAGGCCCGGATAACTCACGAAGCGCACCTTGGGATGGCTCTGCAGGAACTTGGCAACGGCCAGGCCATTCTCGCAATGACGCGGCATGCGCACATGCAGGCTCTCGAGCGAGCTGTTCAGGAAAAACGCCGCCTGCGGGTTCTGCATAGGGCCGAGGTCGCGCATGAGCTGCGCGGTGGCCTTGGTAATGAAGGCGCCCTCGCGACCGAACTTCTCGGCATAGGTCACGCCGTGGTAGCTCTCGTCGGGCGTGGTGAGACCCGGGAACTTGTCCGCATGGGCCATCCAGTCAAACTGGCCGTGGTCGACAATCACGCCACCCAGGTAGGCTGCATGGCCATCCATGTACTTGGTGGTGGAGTGCGTGACGATGTCGGCGCCCCACTCAAAGGGACGGCACATCACAGGCGTCGGGAAGGTGTTGTCGACCATCAGCGGCACGCCGTGGTCATGCGCGGCCTTGGCAAAACGCTCGATATCGAGCACGGCAAGGGCAGGGTTGGCGATCGTCTCGCCAAAGACGAGCTTGGTGTTGGGCTGAAAGGCTGCTTCCAGCTCCTCATCGGTGCAGTCGGGAGCAACGAACGTGCAGGTAACGCCCATGCGGCCCATGGTATGGGCAAGCAGGTTGTAGGTACCGCCGTAGATGGCAGAGCTCGCGACCACGTGATCGCCGGCACCGGCCACGTTAAAGATCGCGAGGAAGTTCGCAGCCATGCCCGAGCTCGTGAGCATCGCAGCAGTGCCGCCCTCCATCTCGCAGATCTTGGCGGCAACCAGATCGCACGTGGGATTCTGCAGACGGCTGTAGAAGTAGCCCGACTCCTCCAGGTCAAACAGCTTGCCCATGTGCTCGGACGTGTCGTATTTCCACGTGGTGGACTGGTAGATGGGCACCTGGCGCGGCTCCGCATCTCCCGGGTGATAGCCGCCCTGAACACATGTAGTACCGATGGTCTGCTCGCTCATATCCAACTCCCTTACTTGGGTTTTGTTTTATTCGGTTCACGATACCGCTACCCCGCACCCCTCTCAACCCATCCCGCCGATAGGTTATGGGACAAATGAATCAGGGGCATTCGTCTCAGCCTTAGGCATTTGTTCGATGGATATAAATGAGGCATACCTGAAGCTCTCAATGATTACATACACCGGCAAGGGTACCATAGGCGGGTACACCGTAATCAAGGAGACACCGATGAAGCAAATCGATACAGCCCAGCTCGGCATCACCGCCTGTCAGGCTCAGGCTGCCGAGTACCACGCCCGCGGCTTTAACTGCGCGCAGGCCGTCGCCTGCACGCTCGCGCCCGCCGTCGGGCTCGACCCCCAGGTCGCCTTTACCCTCACCGAGGGCTTTGGCGCCGGCATGGGCGGCATGACCGAAACCTGCGGCGCCATCTCGGGTGCCGTGGCCATCATGGGCTTTGTAATGAGCGATGGCATGGAAAACCCGAAGACCAAGGGCCAGACCTACAAGCTGTCGCGCGAGATTGCCAAGCGCTTTGGCGAGAAGAACACGACGACCGTCTGCGGCACGCTCAAGGGCATCGGATCGGACAAGGGTCCGCTCCGCAGCTGTCCCGGTTGCATCGACGATGCCGTCGAAATCGCCTGTGATGTACTAAAGCAGCTCGCCGAGTAAACGGCAGCGACATAAAACGACGGTCGGTGTGCTTGGGATCCGTCCAAAAGCACGCCGGCCGTCGCCGTTAGAACTCGGCAAATTCGGGAGTGCTGACCTCAATCTCCTCGCGCCCCGCCATAAGCTCGCGCATCTTAGCGCAAAACGACTCCTGCTCCCCCGCCTTAAACACCAAATGAAGTGTCACGGCATCCGCGTACTCGGTATCCGAAACCTTGGCACCGGAATCCTGGGCCAAGCGAAGCACCTGCTCATACTGCGGATAGGCCACATGCACGTCAACCGGCACGACGCTTGTCATCTCGACGATCTGCCCGGCCTCCTGAGCCGCGGCCACCGCCGCCTGCGTCGCCGCGGTATATGCGCGCACCAAGCCACCAGGACCCAACAGCGTGCCACCAAAATAGCGCGTCACTACGCAGCAAACATTTTTGAGCGCCGCACCGCGCAACACCTCGAGAGTCGGCATACCGCTCGTGCGGCTCGGCTCACCATCATCGCTCTGGCGCTCGCGTCCATCGACCAAAATCCACGCGGGAACATTGTGTCGAGCGTCGTAATGACGCTTGCGAACCATCTCGATAAAGGCATTCGCCTCGTCCTCGGACTCAATATGGACCAGCTGGGCAATAAACCGGCTCTTGCGGTCCACAAACTCGCCCGAAGCCTCAATATTCGATTGCAGAGTAAAATAGCTGTCCAACAAAGCCCCTCAACAAAATAAAGCGCAGCAACAAACAGCCTCAATAATACGATAACCCTAGTAAAAAGAATGGCAACGCCGATGATTCCGTCAACGAAAGCGAGAACCCGTCAGCGCGAGCAAGGTGCCTTGAAAGCCGAGGGCATTGACCTTATGGTCATGCCCGAAGGTTTGAAAGGCAGATTGCCGCGCTGACGGGTTCGCAGCGTCAACAAAGTGCCGAGTGGGCCGATAAGCCGGGTTCTGTCGTGAACGGTCATTTATCTTGTCTGCACGTTACCGTGCAGCTCCACGCACGCTACCCGAACGCGGACCGGGCCGGCCCATAGCGTTCCTATTCGCGCTTGCTCCGGATGGGGCTTGCCAAGCCGCCGTGTTGCCACGACGCTGGTGGTCTCTTACACCACCGTTTCAGCTTTTCCCTTTACGCCTTGCGGCGCAGGTGGGAGTCTTCTTTTCTGCGGCGCTTTCCGTCGGATCACTCCGCCCGGCCGTTAGCCGGCATCCCGCCCTCTGGAGCCCGGACTTTCCTCACGCGTGCTGCAAGCAGCACATCGCGCGACCGTCTGGCCCACTCAGCAGTGCAAGAGTGTAGCACACCGTCAGCATAGGCAGCGGCACAACACAAGCGCTCGACACGATAAACCAAGAACCCTTGATTATCAACTTCATCCGAACACTTCCCACATTCATCCGCACATGTGCGGA
>DXLU01000026.1 GCA_019414565.1 Collinsella sp.
GAGTGAGCGGGTACAGTCGCGTGCCGGACCCGCCCGCGAGGATGATGCCTTTCATTTAATCTGTCCTCTACAATCGAAATGCGCTTTAGATCGAGTGATAAATAAGACTTGGGTATCCTATTTTGCTAAACCCCCTCATTCTTAACGAAATAGGCAAGGTAATGACTGCGGAATATGGCTACCTGAATTGCCCCTTCCATTTTTCAATGCTCGACCAAGGGAGATTGATTCCGGTTATTTCAGGTTGGTTAATCCAATCAGCCATTTTGAGTAAAAAGTCATCTTCTCGTTCGAAAACAGGAAGTCCGGTATCTTCACCGATGATCGCGTGCCAAATGTTGGTAATGGACTCACTTTGCTTCAACGCTATGAAAAGCGCCAGTATCGAAAATCAATTTATAATCCCACAATGATGTGAATTCGTTCGGGCAAATAACGACCGCAAAGTGATACAAGCGAATAAGATCCGGCAAGAGTTAGCGCCCAAACAGCAAATGTCGAAACACCAAGTGGAATGACGAATAATCCAAGCAGTTTCCAAACGGCCTTGAGAACAAGTATATGGCAGAGGTAGATTCCAAAAGAGGCGTTCCCAAGGTCAACAAGCAAAGTAGAAGATAATCGCGACTTGAATGATCCCGGAACCGCCATAAGAAGCGCGATCACAGCTAAAGAGGTCGCGGCAGAACCGAGCTTAAGCTGAGTTGTGGCCATATTGAAATCGCCAGTCAAATACCACCAGAAGCCTGCGACCTCCTGAATTATTAAAAATATAAAGAGCACTGCAACAAGCTGAGTGGTTCGTCCTTCAATGAGCGCAGCCCAACGCCTCCAGTCGAGACCGAAAACAAAAAAGATGAGCCACATGGGGCAGAAAACCTGTATTAGAGGCAATGCGATACCGGCAACGGCAGCGAGCTCCCTTAGAAGCAAGCAAGCCGGTGTCACACAATAGACAAAGAACCTATACCGTGAAAGGAGCCTGAACAGTACCGGAGTAAGCAGCACAAGCTGTGAATGGACCAATAGATAGTACATCTGAGCCGATACGGAGCCCACGGCGAACGCCAGAAACCCAGACGCCCATGAAGGGCGGGAAACGCCGCAAGATAGATAACGCTCCAGAACGCATAAGGTCCGGCAACCTTGCTAATGCGGCGTCGAAGACCCCCCCCCGCATTAAATTTGCGCTCGTCGGTAAGAACACCGGATAAAAACAAGAACAACGCAACAGAAAAGTTGAGGAATGGGCGAATGGCGACCGACGCGGCACATTGAGGAAGACAGTGGATAAGCACCACTGCGGAAATCGCAAGCCCACGAAGAGCTTGAAGGTAGCGATCCTTGGCCATCTAGGCTCTCCTTCCAACGAGTCTCTTTAGTCGTCGTTTAATACCACCAAGCTTGCCGCGGACACGCTGCCAGAGAGTGGGACGGAAATCCCACTTGTCCATGAGATCTGGGATGGAAAGCCCGGCAGACACGTCGTTCAAGAACTCGTCGCGCTTTGGATAAGGCGTGACAGAATGGACGAGGCTAGGGTTGCCCGCGATTACCCCATCAAGCGTCGCCGGACCGTTTGCAGTAAGCCCAGAAATAGCCTCGAATGCCCGCACGCCCTTCTCGGTATTGCATAGGACGGCAGATACGCCCTTGGAGTTGTCGACCTCGGGATGGGTATTCTGGAACCCCCAGAAATCACCGAGCGTGATATCGGCGCCGCTGGAGCGCTTTGCTGGACATGCCAGACAGGACGAACGAAGGCTCGCATTGGCCAGAAACGCTTTCATGTACCAGTCTTTGCCGAATATCTGGGACTCGGTGTCCCCGGTGTTGTCTTTCTCCGCTATGTGCTTGTACATAGCGGAGTAAGACAACCATCCGGTTGTCTTACTCCGCATATTGACGTCGCAGACGTCCGACCCGAAGGCCTCACCACGGTAGTCGACCCAGCGCGACCAGAGCTCTGGAGACGGAACACCGTGGCAGATGACGTCGACGCCGAGGAAGAGGTCAGAGTCGGCGAGTTTCCCCAGGTATGAGCGCATGCCAGCCACCTGGCATGCAGTACCGGCAAAGAGCGCCGGCCTGCCTTCACGCAGGGCAGCGCGGACGCCCTCGAAGACGCCGCGGCCAACCGCGCTCTGAACGTATTTCGAGCGCATAACGGCGCCGAGCGCCGGCCTGTCCTCCACGAGCACGTGACGAAGCTCGCGGCAACCGTCCGTCCACGCGGCGCCCGCCACAACACCGCCGCGCGAGAGAGCGTCACCGGCGAGTAGACCGAACACGCCGCCCGACGACGATCTATCGAGCAAGCCGACGTCATGAGCCTTCGCCCAGAGGGCGAACTCGCACCCGTCCTCCCCAGGGGCGTTGAGCGCCGGGCATACGGCGTCGCACGCCCCGCAGCCTACGCACCCGGAGGCGTCGACGGTGGGGTGTAGGAAGCCACAATCATCGGGTTCCATGGAGATGCATGACTTGGGGCAGCGGGCAGCGCACGCGCCGCAGCCGCAGCAACGGTCGCCAAGCGAGACGACCCTCGGGGATTTCTCGGAATCATTCATGATGGACCCTATCTAAGGAACGGGAGACGAGAGACGACCGCGATACGTTCGTCCTTCGTTAGGACGGCGAGCCAAAGGGCTATGGCGAAAAGCGCGCTGTAAACGGCGCCCCACTCGAGGAACGCGGGCCATCCGTTGACGGGCAGGACCGCCGTGCCAGCGAGGCAGGCGACGGTGACGGCAGCCCAGGCGAGCAGCACCGGCAGGTTCCGCTTCCAGAAAAAGAGCATGTCGAGACCGACCCGCTTCTGGTAGTACCAGTTCATCCACAGTCCGTTGCCGAGCACGATGCTGACGACATAGGCGATCGCGGGGGCCCACGGCCCCAGCGCCGGGGCGGCCGCGGCGGTGAAGGCAACGTTCCCGACCGCCATCGCAAGGTAGACGAGACTCCTGGCGTGGTGCATGTTCTTGGCCCTCTGGATCTCGATGCCGACGTTCTGACAGAGGGGCACCATGACGGGTAGCGTCATGGCGAGCACGAGCCAGTAGGCCTCGGCGAAGCCCGGGCCCGCCCACCTCGTCACGAAAAACTTCCCGAGAATAGCGAAACCTCCGTACACCCAGCAAAACAGTACCATCTGGTAGCGGCCCACGCGCGTCATAAGGCGAGTGAGCTCGGCGTTGTCGTCCGAGGTGGCGACGATGCGGTTGACCTTCGGAATGAAGACGTTCGACATCGTGGTGGAGAGCGAGTAGAAGACCTGGCGGATGTTCACGGCCACCGCGAACAGAGATACCGCAGTCGCGCCCGAGATGGCCCCCAGCATGATGTTGGGCACGCTCTGATTGACCATCTCGCAGACCTGGTTACCGAAGATCCAGGCACTGAAGGCGGCGATGCCGCGCATGACGCCCCAGTCGGCACCCCTGAGCTCGAAGCGCATGCCCAGCACGACGATGGCGTAGCGCGCGTTGAGGGCGAGCAGGACGAGGTTCACCGCGAGCTGTGCTAGGGCAACGCCCACGGGCCCCATACCGGCGGCCAGCAGGGCCCAAGCGCACAGCGGCGTCGCAAGCGTGGTGACGAGCTGCCTGGTCTGCTGGTAGACGAAGCGCTCGTGCGCCGTGATGTAGGAATTGAACACGACGGTGAACAACGTCGAGGCGACGTTGAGCGTCATGATGGCGAGCAGCTCCCGGGCGAGCGAGACCTGCGCCTCTGTGAACCCGGCCGAGAACACCGCGCCGGCGTTTGCGGAGAAGCCCATGCCGAGGGCGACCGCCGCGGCTGTGACGGCGACGTAAAGCGTGAGGTACATGCCGTTCAGGTGCCGGATGTCGCGCTCGCCGCCGTGCGCCACCGTCTGCGTGTAGAAGCGCACGTAGGCCTCGGAGAAGCCGAAGGACAGGAGCGTCAGCGAGAAGACAAAGGAGTTCGAGCTCTGGAAGACGCCGTAGTCCGCCTGCCCCACGTAGGACAGTAGCATCGGCGTGTAGACGAGGTTGACGAGGTTCTTTGCGAGGATGTTGGCGTAGCCGAGGAGGGCGCCCGCCTTACGCTGGCTAGCCACGGGCGGCCTCCGAGGGAATGCTCAATCCACATCTATCGAGGAATTCAACAACGATCTTCCTCTGAGCTGCCAACCTGTCATACGCCTTTGAATAGTCACTCTCGAGCAGTTCCGAATTACATACGGAAAGAATTGACCGCCCAACGAAAGAAACACCCAGCTCGCTGGCTAGCGTGTCGAATCGGCTGCTCATGTCTGGACCAGTGGACTCACGAGGGCAATAAATCAGCGGCTTCCCGAACAAGATCGAGAAAATTGATCCGTGATATGAATCTGTCGCTACAAGCTTTGCGTGACGGACGGCATAGAGGAACTCTGAAGGCCCGAGGGCGTAGTAGCGCGCATCCCCTAGTAAATCGACCCTCTTGCAGCTAAGTGAATCACAGATTTCGGCAACCCTCTCTTCGTAAGCTGCACTCCCGAGGAAGTACGTCAATACATAATCATTTGGAAGCCCGCAGTGCGGCTCTTTTTCATACCTTTCCCACCAGGAGCCGTCAAACATCAGTGTTGGGTCAATCAACACCTCGGCCTTTAAGCCGTACAGACTGTTTATAAGCTCGGCGCTCTTCTGCTCACGAACGGACAGCCTATCAAACCCGTCGAAATAGCCGTGGAACAGCTCACGCTTCTCCTCGGGAATCGTCGGAGCTGCCAAGCTTGGCGAAAAAGCAATGCGCTTTTCTCTTGGCGAAAACGTGAGAAACATAGTGGAGTTAGCGTCAGGGGAATACGGAGACCAAACTTGGTCGCTCCCAGCAACGAAAAAGTCATAGGATTTAATGTCACGTGGAGGGTTGGAATCAGATATAACCTCCCGGCTAAAGGAAATGTTACGGGAATTGAAATCCTCAAACGAACGATGCCTCTGGATGTGGGCAACGGCAAGCCCCTTTGGAATGAGCGAAGCCAAAGACTTGAGCTTGTATTTGGCAGATCTCGAGTCCTTCTGTCTGAACGTAAGGACATCTGCACCCGAGAGTTTGAGAGTTTCTTGGACAGCAAGGTTCTGGAGCCTCTGCCCATAGTTGTCCCCATGCGTAAATGTGGAAATGCCTATTTTCATGTTCAAACCTGTTCTTCGTCTCTATCAATAATCAAATAGTCTGCAGCCGAGGAATTCCACGACCAAGCCAGCGCTCCACAGAGCAGCAGTAGGCACAAGCAGCAGTTCACCCTTGTAAAGCACTGCGTATACAGAAAGGTAATAAGAATTGTTAGCAAAAGGAGCAAACGAACAATCCGGCCATTAGATCCTTTTTCCTGCTCCATAAACTCACTAACCACGGAGTGGAAAAACGCTACATACGCTGCCGTCTCCCAAACCCCCATGAGAATCAAGAAAGACCCCATATCCGCTTGACCAAAGTGGTTAAACGACATGAACCCGGACGCGTAGAAGCTTGAGGCTCCAAGACCCTCTCCGAGACTCCATGTAGCCGGTCTCAAGAGAGCGAAGCCGATGATAGCAATCCTCTCGTTACTGCCGTCGGCAGCAGTACCGACGGAAGCTGAACTGCCAACCATATCGAACAAACCAAACACTTGCGTATCCACGAGGATCTGGAACGCAGGCACCAAGGCGTATGCAATTGTCAGGATAAAATACAAGGCGACAAGCCAAAAGAAGGGACCCGAAACATCCGCTTCTCCTCTCATGACTGAAATAAGCCAGAACATCACTAAAACGAGAGGAAGGATTATGAAGAGCGCCTTATTATCGTTGAGTGTCGCAAGATAGAAGGACAGGACGATAAGGCAGACGTTGTAAGCGATGGCAAGGGATGGCCAGAGAGGACCCCGAAGCCTCCTAATCCAGACGAAGTTGTAGAGCACGACGAATGAAGTGTAAAGGGCCACCGCATGGACGGACGCATAAGAGAACAGGCCGGAGATATTGTCCTCGAAGTAACTGATGTCGTTCGTTGTCGCAGCGATCATCCCATGGGTAGAGTACTGGATAAACATGATCGCCATATTGAGAAGCAATATGGCGTTGAAGACCGGAAAACCTGCATCAAAGAGTCCAAGAAGAAAATCCCTCTTGTTAGTGACCAAAAGAAAGAAGTAAAGCGTATAGACAAACGGGTAGAGGAGCAGCAAAATATTCGCCCTAAACGTTTCCATATTGCCACCCAAGAGGGCACCAGACAGCCACCCTGCAACGGTAATCAGCCCAAGTAGTAGCGCTCTACCGCTATATTTCCATCCGGAGAAGAGCGCCCTCACGCAAATCATGCCGGTAATTACCCAGTTGAGGTATCGCCCCAGACCATAGTACTCAAGGAAGAAAACCTGCGCCAAGATACCTATAACGATCGTCGCATCCGCCAGGTCACCCATGCAAACGGTTAGAACGCCTTGCTTATTAGGGAGATACCAACGACCTCTTCGACCAGCCCGCTCCTCCGCTTTATTTATAACGAGCCTCGCATGCCTATGATCTTGCATTGAGTACCTCCAGCAGCACACGTTCAATCAGCCTCGTGTGCATGTGAACTCCCGTGTTGAGACCTACCGAGGAGCATGGAAGCAGGTCTACGATCTCATCTGAATCGACAAGATCGAGCGGACCAGGCTTTCCGCTCCTGAAACGATTGACCTCCCTGATAAGCCGGCTCTTATCCCTAAACAGCCCGATTAGCTCCTCCTCGTTATTCAGCACCAAACCGGACCCATGCTCAACGACAAAGTCGGCGACATTGCCTGCACATGCACTCGAAATCGTATAAGCGTTTGCGGAGTAAGATTCCATACAGGTGTAGCTATAGGTCTCTGGACAAGATGGCCACATGACAACGATGGCAATCTCGCACTCCCTGAGAGAGTCGGTCATGGCATTTGGGTGCTTCTCATCAAATTCGACAAACCGCTTGTTCATCCCTGGATACATATCGTTCGAGCTGTTGAAGACGAAGAACTCGTACTCTTGTTCATCGACCGCAGATACGAGGCGAAGCCAGGTCTCCCAGCCCTTTGTCTTCCTCGGCATCCCCAGAAAGGCAACCCTGATGCGCTCCCCTGCGTTCAGAGGACGTCTGTTGCCCAGATACTCTCCAAGCAGCTTTTGGTGCGGTATTACATCAACAAGGCCCTCGTATTGGGGCCTGAATGAGAGAAACCGATTCTTCGTATAGGTCGAAGGTGCAACAAAACGGAGATTTTTGATGGAGTCAAACAGCCCTTGGATCTTCGACTCCACACGAAGGCTGTTACTGAAGTGGGGGCATTTCTCGCAGGGAGCGTCGCCGAGCCTTGAGCTGTCACAAAAGCCGCTCCTATTTTGGAGGTTATAGCTTGTACAACACAGGTAATAGTCGTGGAGAAAGGCCCTGACCGGTGTTTTGCCTGTAACTTTTAGCAGTTCGGAGACTTTCTCAAGGCTCACGTACAGAAGGTGGTGGATATGAAGCTCAAGAAGGCTGAAGCCGCTTTTTTGCCAGCTGCAAAGGGCCTCGCACACCTGGGCAATACTGAAAACACCAGCCTCCACCCCGTCGACCGTAACCCCGAATTCGCAAAATAGCATCTGGTCGTCCCTGAACAGGGTCTTCTTAACCGAGTGGAGATAGACGTAACTTATGCCGTGCGACGCCATGGCCTGCTGACTCGCCATAATAGCCTTTGGGGTGCCGGTCTTGTCCTTGAGATAGTCGCAAAAGGCAAGCGCTAGGACGTACCCACTATTGTGCGGTTTGGGGATGCTTTTACTCATATCATCGCTTCCCAAACAAGAGGAGAGATCTATTGAAAAGGCCCTCTTGTAGACTGCCGAAATTCAGCCTCGAAGAGAAAGAAACCCTGCACCTAGCCATGAAAGAAGCGTCCATTTTCGATACCAACTCTCCAAGAGCACGCTCTGGAGGAAGAATGCAGTCGGAATAAGTTGAAAGAAGTCCAGTAACTTGCTTTGCAAGAGTAATCTCTCGCGGATGACAAAAACTATTGATTTTCTCAATCACTTTAGATGGTAAATCAGTACTCACACCGACCACATTACGACCATGCTGGCGATATCCCATATGAGGAGAAGCATCGAAAACAATCCGATAACCCAGCAGCACGCATAGATTAGCTATCAGCTTATCATGCATGATGACGGGATGGGGCAGCTCATGCAAGCAAACAACTTCCCAAATACGCCTATCAAATACTTGCGTACATCCCATAGGTGACCCAATGCAAAGCTGGTTGAGAGGGTCGTTATCTCGATAAGATATGCACCTTTGTTGCCCATAGGTTAACCGGCCCATCTCATTACCAGCTGAATCTACAAGTCTTGAATTGCAATGATAAAGAGCCAAATTCTCCTGCTTCTTAAGCTGTTTAATCGCAGTTATCAGTTTATCGCTATCCCAAATATCATCTTGGTCGGAAAACGCATAGTAATCAGCTTCGGGAGCATTCCGCAACAACGTCAAAAACCCTAAAGCAGGTCCTAGGTTTTCTCCTGTTAACAAAGTCAGACTGCCCTCATCTGCATAGCGCTGCAGAAGATCACGAGTACCATCAGATGACCCGTCATCACGGACAAAAAGACGTACGTCAACTTCAGCCTGCGAGAGAATGCTGTCAATTTGTTCTGAAATAAATGGGATGCCGTTGTATGACGCCATTAATACGACGCACTTTGGCACCTTGGAATTACTCAACATATGGATTACCTTATCATTAATGCCTAAAGCAAACGCTCTCGATGTGTTAACCCCTGAGCAAACCCAGTGCAAGCAGTATATCCTTGACCAAGTACTTGGCGCAGTCTTTTGGCCTCGCCCTGAGAACGAGTCGGTTAACCCGTACCCCGTTACGAAAGCCGTCCATAAAGGTATTTCTTTCTATAGGCTTCGTCGAAGGACGTTGAAGCTGTTCATTGTTGGCCACAGCTAGACCAGGATCAACCGGCAAAAGCTCAAGGTCCGTCATTTCTAACAGTTCTCGACCCTTGTCTGTCTGCACAAGTGCGAGGGATATCCCGTTCGCGACCTCATCAGAAAGCTCGCTACCCCATGAATCGCCAAGCGTAATATCGGAGACACGATCACCCTTGGCGTAGCGGCAGGAGTAGCAGCCTTCCGTATACGGTAAACCCGAGAGGAAAGCAATCGAGTAGCGATCGCGGACACCCGTCCTACCCACAGTTTCAGCTCCGCGATAGCGGAGCTGAAACTGGACTTTCTTTCGAAAGTCCAGTATCAGCTCATTAGACAGGTTGTTACCTGTCTCTTCCAAGAATCGGCTCAGGACCTTGGGGGACGGTGAACCATGACAGATAAGGTCGATGGTGTAAAGGGAATCGGCTAAACGGCTTCCAACGAAGTTACGCATCGCAGCAACCTGACAAGGAAGACCGATAAAGAGAACCCTTTGACCACCTTGCAGGGCCTCCCTAACCTCGCGGTACGCACCAAGCGGATTGCTTTTGACGTATTTGGAGCCTTGGGCCCTCCTCAAGTAATCCGCATCAGAAGTGAGGTGGAACCGGAACTCACCGCCCTCCTGTGCACATGAACACACTAATCCATTTGACGCCACAAACGCCTCCGAGATGGCCGTAGCCAGACCCCCGGACGAAGATGACATTCTGAGCGATGTATCTTTCGCCCACCCCTGTAGCCACTCGAGAGGACGCAACGAAGATGGGGATACCATCTGGGGACACGTTTTCTCGCACAGTCCACATCCCACGCACCTTGTAGGATCAATACGGGCGTTATACGCCTCAATCGTATCCTCAATGGCAATCGCTCCATGTCGGCATGAATCGACGCAGGCCATACAGCCAGTGCACATATCCTTCTTGCATACCGTCCTAGTGCCAACGTTTGACAATGCCCTACTCCTCAATCATGCTCTTGAGCTGCGCTAGGGACTTCTCCCTCTCCGCACCCATCACATCGTTGACCCGACCAAAGTCAATCTGCTTGGATGCTAACTCGACATCATCTAGATTCTGAAGCACTCTGTCCGTGAGGTCCGTGAGTCGCAGAATACTCACGTTCCTGCTCGAGGTTCCGTTCTTGGGCAGCACTTCTACCAGCGGCGTATTGAGATTTATGGCAAAAGCCGTACCGTGGAACGAGTCCGTGACTAGGCATGCTGCGTTGTCGACATACGAGAGAAACTCAGCAAGCGTCGGCAGCCACTTGAACTTGCCCTCGCGTGAGGCCTGGTGCAGGCTTGCGGAGATCCGTATCAGGGGCAAGCCAAGCTTTTTGGCAACCTTCACGGCGTACTGCCCCACCGTCGGGTCGCTGTGAATCTGGTAGACGAGGATGTATTCGCCCTTCGGGGCAGGTGCCGCCATCCTTCTCCACGCCTCGCCATCAAGCAGCAGCGTGGGATCGACAACCTGTCCGGCCTCTATGCCCCACGAGGCAAGCTGCTCGCGCGCGGCATCCTCGCGTACGAACACGGCCTCATATGCTCGAAGGTCCTCGAGAAACCTGGGGCGCACGCTATCCGGGATATTCTTCTTACCAAAGCTTGCCGCATATGAGATGCGCCTTGCGCCCTCGGGAGCAAACTCAAGCGCATATGACAGGTCGTATGCGCCCGAGCTGATGGGACCCCACACCTGATCGCTTCCAGTCATATAGACATCGGCCTTGGGCGGATTAGCCTTCAGCTCCTCCAGGGATGCATAGCGAGGGCTCATCTTAAGCAGCTGGGAACGCTCACGCGCAAACCGCTTGCCCGCCACCCTTGTCTCAGGCTCCATCAGAAGTCTGTAGACAGACTTCTTCAACGGGTTCCCGTTCCAGGACGGCTTTGTCGAAAGAAGCGTCCTCACCTGCTGGGATACGTCCTCACAAGCAGGTACATAGTCCATAATCTCGAACTCATGCCCCAAGCTCTCTACCGCTCGTTGTGTCGCATATGCCTGGAGCAGGGAGCCATAATTAGAGATTGCGTGCCTGGTTATGCAGGATACTTTCACGTGTTTCCTCCGATTGATATCGAGCAACCGCTATTTCTGAATTTTTGCATTCGATTTTTCCACCCGGCTGCACTACAGCGCCTCCTCAGTCTCGTACACGTGCGCGTCGGCTCGGCTTGCGTCGGAAAGGCCGTCGTTGATCGCGGCGTGCATGTCGCAGGTGGAAAGAGCGTCCAGCTCCTCCTTCGTCACCTTGCCCGACTCGTAGTCGCGCACGATGGGGAGCTCGTGCATGTCGAACTTCTTGCCGGGCTTGAGCTTGTGCGCCAGCACCCACGACGCGGGTTTCCAGATGTACTTGTGCATGGCAGGAGACACGGAGCCGATCATCCAGCAGTTGCGGTCGCAGTGGCGCACGCAGCCGCGCACTTTCTCGGCCTGGGCGCTCTCCCACAGCTCATCCCAAGACTCGTCGTTAAGGTTGCCCATAACGAGCTTCTCCTTGGTGCCGTTGCAGGGCATGACGTCGCCGTAGGGGTCGATGAAGAACGTGTCGAACGCCATATCGCACGGGAGCAGGCGCTTCTGCCCATAGATGTAGTTGATGAGGCCCATGTTGAAGTACGCGCGGAACCACTTCTTGGGCTCGTTGGACTTGAGGAGCTCGTTTACCAGGTCCTCGAAGTTCTGGGCCACCATGGGACGGTCCTTGATGATGTTCTTCGCCTCGACAAAGTAGAAGCTGTTGTGCAGGCTGGCGGTGGCGAACTCCATGCCGAGCTCGTCGGAAAGCTTGTACAGCGGCACCAAGTCCGCAGCGTTGCGATCCTGCACCGTCATGCCAAAGCCCACGTCCGGGTGCTTCATTTCCACGAGCTTCTTGAGCGTCTCGTAGCCGCGGTTGAAGCCGTTCTGGAGACCGCGGATCTCATCGTTGGTCTGCTGCAGACCCTCGATGGAGATGCGGATTCCCACCTGGGGGAATTCCTCGGCAAGGGCGATGATGCGGTCGGTGAAGAAGCCGTTGGTGGAGATGACGATGCGGTCGGACTTCTTGTACAGCTCGCGCACGATATCCGCAAGGTCGGTCCTGATGAAGGGCTCGCCACCGGTGATGTTGGTGAAGTACATGCGCGGGAGCTTCTTGATCACGTCGAGGGAGAGCTCCTCCTCCGGACGGCTGGGAGCCTTGTAGCGGTTGCACATGGTGCAGCGCGCGTTGCAGCGGTACGTTACGATTACGGTTCCGTTGAGTTTCTTCTCGGCCATGGGTTAGGCCACCACCTTCCGGTCAATTAGTTCTTGATACAGGGAGACGAGATTCCGGATGTATTTCTCTTGATTACAGTTCTCTGCCACGAATGAACGGCAATGCGCGCTCATCGCGGCGTAAGCCGCAGGATCGGCGGCCACCGCCGCACCCCTACGGATTGCATCTGCGAGTCCTGCCTCATCGTGGGCTTCAGCCAGGAAGCCCGTTTCACCCTCACGTACCAGCTCGGGTATTCCGCCCATGTTCGTACCGATAACGGGCTTGCCCGCGGCGAGTGCCTCGAGAACCGCATATGGCGCGTTCTCGAGCCACTCTGACGGCGCAGCCGCCAGAGTGGCTCGATTCACAAGTCCGCGCAGGGCGTCACCGGTTTTATATCCAACCAGCTCAATCCTCGAGCTTATTTCGTTTGGCATTGCGGAAACTTTGACCTTCACAGCATCACATTCAGGGCCATCGCCTGCAATAACAAGACGCCAATCAGGAATCACCGGTGCCGCCTTCTCAAAAGCATGCACGAGCGTTAACACGCCTTTCTCGCGAGAAAGGCGTCCCAGATACAGCATGTAGGGATCTTCATTATTTTGGTTGGCAACTTCCCGTGACATCGAATCGGGATTCAGGAAATTCCGCATGAGGACAAGCTGACGCTCGGGAAGCCCCGCTTCAATAAACTTGTTCCGCATGAACTCACTCGGGCAGATGATGCGATCGAGACGTGAATAGGTTTTGTGCCGTTTAAGCCACTCCGCCTCAGCCACCGCTAACGCGCTTTTTGCGATCGAACCCTTTACGCACTTCTTCTTAAGGCAATTGCCAAAATGACCCCCGAGACACGAATCGCAAACGTTGCCCTCGGAATCAAGCATAAGATAGCTCGGGCAAGCAAGAATCAAGTCGTGCGAGGTATACACAACCGGCGTTGGATGCTGCTTTAGCCAAGGAGCGTCCAAGATGGAAAACGTAATCTGCCTATGAGTGAGATTGAGATGGATTACATCGGGCTGGAATTCACGGCACAGCGCATCGAACTTCTCGCGCGCCTCTTTGGAATACACAAGTGCCTGCGCGGCCTTCGCCTTATCGACAATAGAGCTCGGTCCGTTATAGTCGCGATTCGTTACAAAGTAACGCGACCACTCAGTCGGCTCATTACGCTCATCCTCCATGCTGAAGAAGGCAACTTCATGCCCAAGAGCGCGAAGACCATCGGCAAGAGCAAAGTAGTACGTCTCGCTTCCACCCTTGCGCCAATGAAACTTATTTACAAGAAGGATCTTCATTACGCAACACCCTCATACAAAGCAAGCGTCCTTTGGACGACGCTGTTCCAGTCATAGCCATTAATCGCGCGGTCACGTGCCATGGCGCCCAGCCTCTCCGCTTGGGCAGAATCCGCTATCAGGCCTTCAAGCACGTCGCGCAGCGCCCCCGCGTCTCCGTGTGGGAACGTGAGCCCGCAACCCTGCAGAACATCCGCGCACTCGGGAATATCCGAGGTAACGCATGCCGCACCGTGAGACATGGCCTCCAGCAAGCTCATGGGCAGGCCCTCAACGTCGGAGGGGAGCGCGTAGCAATACGCGTTGGAGTACAGCTCGGAGAGCAGGTTGCCCTCAACGTGGCCGGTAAAGAGCGCGCGGGGGTCGGACGCGGCAGCCTCTTTGAGCGCCACGGCGTAGTCGTCCGTATCGGAGGAGTCGCCCGCGATAACCAGGCGCTTATCCGTCTTTACCTGCTTGTACGCCTCCACCAACAGTTCCGGTCGCTTCTCGGGCACAATGCGACCGAGGTAGAGGACATAGGAGCCCTGGGTGAGCCCCAAGCGCTCGGAGATCTCCTTCGCGGGAAGATCCGCCTCGGGAGTGATGCCGTTGGGAATGAGCGTAGCCTCGCGGCCGTAAGCCTCCTTGAAGTACTCCTGATTGCCCCGGGAAAGCACGATGAGCGCATCCGCGCACTTGGCCGCCGTCGCCTCGCCGAACTTGATGTACTTGGAAGCCAAGCCGCCCCATTTTGCACGCTGCCAGTCCAGGCCGTGGATCGTTGCCACGGTCCTGATGTCCGCGGAACGCGCAAAACGAAGGGGGACACACGGCCCCTCTGCGTGATAGTGAATTACGTCTGCCCCGTCTTTGATGGCGGCCCTTGTTGCGGCAAAGCTGCTCGTGAGCGCAGAGAGCCCCTTGATGTCCAGAGCCTTTACGGGAACGATGCGGTAGCCATCCTTCTCGTAGGGCTCGGAAGGAGCTCCTTCGCCCATACGGTCGTAGCAGGTTACTTGGTGACCAAGGTCTGCCATACGGCGAGCAAGCTCGCCTACCACCACTTCTACGCCGCCCTCGCGCGAACCCGTTCTCTTTTGGCCTATCATGGCGATGCGCATGCTACACGGCACCTTCCCCAGAGAACATCGTCTTCAGCGTGCCGAATATCAACCGCAGGTCCTGGCGCAGGCTGCGATTCTCTATATAGCGAAGATCCAGCTCAACCATTTCGTTGAAGCCCAGGTAGCTGCGGCCCATTACCTGCCAAGGACCGCTGCAGCCGGGTTTTACCGCCAGGCGCTTCATGTCGTGCTCGCTGTACAGGGCAACCTCGCGCGGCAGGCCGGGGCGCGGGCCAATGAGGTTCATTTGGCCCAAGAACACGTTGATGAGCTGGGGCAGCTCGTCGATGCTGTGCTTGCGAATGAAGTTACCCACACCGGGAATAATGCGCGGGTCGTGCTTCATTTTAAACATGGGGCCAGTGGCCTCGTTTTGGGCCTGCAAGTCCTTGAGCATTTGGTCTGCGTTGGGAACCATGCTGCGGAACTTGTAGATCTTAAACAGGTAGAACGTGCCGTCTTTGCGCACGCGGCCCACGCGCCACTGTGAATATAGGGGGCTGGCGCCCGGGCTCTTTATGCAAATGACCACGCTCAGAATTACCCCGGGAATAAAGAGCAACACCAGGGCTCCGCCGGCGGCGACAATGTCCACCGTACGCTTAACAACGCGGTAGAGCCTGTGCCCAAGCTCGGGCTTCACGCCGGAGTTGGCACCGCGCAGCATCTTGTACGCTTCTTCGTTTGTAAGGTAATCCCCCGCAGCACCGGCTGCGGCAGTAACGGAATTCGCCGTGGCGGCCGTGCGCGTCTCCCGCGCGCCCTGTGCCATGGTCATCATCGTAGGCTCCAAGAGCCCCTCCCCCGATTCTTTTTGCCTTCGGTCGTCCGCTTGCGAGCTTGCAGCTAGGCGATCGCTCTTCTGTGATTGCGCATAACGCGCTGCTCTTTTGAAAGCACCGCAAGGCCAACGCGGGTGGTTACGCGTCGGCCGCACAAGTCGAGCTCCAAAAAGGCAGTGCTCTTGCGTCTGTTAATGGTTTTGATAAGGGCCTCGTGCCCCAGCAGCGGGCCTGCCGTTACTACGACCTGGTCTCCATCCTTTAGAGCCTCGCTCATGGGCACCAGGCGGTCTCCCCTATTGGTAAAGCCGCCAATGAGCTGGGTCTCTTCTTTTGCCAGCGGCACAAACCGACCGTCCTGGGAAAGCACCCGGGCAAAGTCGTCCATGCGCAGCAAATACTGTTGCACGGTGCGCGGATCCGCCGTATCGCAAATGAGATAACCGGGAAAGAGCGGCTTGGTCGTGCTGACCCATTCGCGGTGTAGCTTGATCTCGGTTTGATATTGGGGATAAAAGAGCTCCTGCATGACGCCAGCCGGCACCATGCGCTCGATGCGCTCGCGCATAACGTCTTCGCGACCGTTAGTGACTTGGATCACATACCACACGAGCACCACCCCCTTGCTGTCTTACGTATGGCTCACGGGGTTTGGGTATGGCTACGCCAGGGCGCTTGTGCGCGAAGGCGCTCCATATTCAAACCCTGAGCCCAGTTAGACAAGCACGTGGCTCTGCCCCACCGTGAACGGTATGTATAAAATCAGCGCTGAGATTGCAGGCGTGTATAACAAATTAACCTACAACCTCAGCTGGCTGCGTGCGAACCAGTCAAGCAAGTAAAAAACTGAACCACACGCAAACAGCTGAGGACTGCTGCGTTTAGCATATTATTGGAGCTCGTGGCTTTTCTGGCACCGCCGTTACGGCCGGATGCTGATCGACCCTGCGCTTTGTGGTTTAGTGGAACCTGCGGCATAGTTGAACTCATGTGACCTGAAGTATCCTAGCACAAGGGTTTATAGGAACCAATTTAGGTAGTACTGGACAACATATATATTTACAAAAATAGCGGGTTATTGCGCAACTTTTTTGGGTGCAGCTTGTTGGGGAGCTTGAAAATAAAAAAGCCACTCAATCGAGTGACTTTAAATTCACGATGGTGGAGACGAGGGGGATCGAACCCCTGACCTCTTGACTGCCAGTCAAGCGCTCTCCCAGCTGAGCTACGCCCCCGTGACGGAGTGATACTATAGGGGAAAGTCGCAGGTGTTGCAAGAGGGAATTTTGAGTTTGTTGCTCTGCTTAGGGGTTTTCCTCACGCACGGTATAAATAACCGATTGCTACTCCCTGGTGGACGGTTATTGTTGCTGTCCTTCTTACGACGTTGCTGATGCCGGTGTCGGCTAGTAAACCCAAGAAGGCGTGGTCTAGTTCCCACTCTAGGCCATGCTCGCTGACTACGGTGTTGGGGGCTATAGCGATAATGGAGAAGGTTTTGCCCTCGGAGCCCTCGATGGTCCACGATTCACCTGCGTGAAGAATACGGGCGACAACCTTGTCTTCCTCGACCCAGACGGGAGCATCCTCGTAACCGGCAAGCAAACCCAACACGCTCAGTGCCATGTCGGGGCGGCCGCCGGAGGCACAGGTCGCAATCACCTCGGCACCCGGCCAGCGACGACGAACGGAATCGAGCGACAGCGCCAGGTCGGTATAGTCCTTGTAGGGGTCATGGCGCTCTACTTCAAAGTCCTCGGCAGAATCCACCAGCGCGCGGCCGGCATCGCTCACGGTATCGGCGTCGCCTACGTAGACGTCGCAGCCCAGCCCGGCGCTCAGCAGCGCATCGAGCCCGCGGTCCACGGCCACAACGCGTTCGCACTCTCCCGCCAGCTGGCGCAGCAGATCCGCACTCGCCACCACGGGCGAGCCGCAGACCACTAATACCTTGTCCGACACAGCCCTCGCCTACCCCTCAAACTCCAACACGCGGGCCAGATCCAGCTCCTCGTAGCTATCGATAAAGATCTCGCAGTTGGCACGAACCTCGTCGCGCTCCATGCGCCCATGCGGGTCATAGATACCCACGCGCTTAAAGCCAGCGGCGCCTGAGCTCTTAAGGCCAAAAACAGCGTCCTCAAATACCCAGGCGCGCTCAAACGCATGCCCATGGCGCTCCTCCAGACGGCTCAGCGCCAGCTCGTACACATCGGGGAACTGCTTGGACCGTCCGGCCTCACCCGTCGTCGTAACAAACTCCATGTAGCGATCGAGTCCGGCGCCGGCAAGCGCAGACCCGACCAGCTCGGCCGGCGTGGACGTGGCAACGCACATGGCAATACCGGCCTCCTTCGTCTGCTCCAAAAATGCAAGCAGACCCTCGCGTGGCGGCACCTTAGAGTAGCCATCGATCAGAATGTCGCTCAGCTCGCGATACAGCTCCTCGCCATTTGCGCCAATGCCCCAGGTGTCGTGGTAGGCCTGGCACTCGTCCTCGAGCGACAAATGCTCAAACTGGGCAAAATCGTCGACCGTCACGTCAACTCCGTGGCGGTGCAATAACTCGGGCTGGGCATAGGCCCAAACGGGGGTGCTATTAACCAGCGTGCCGTCGCAATCGAAAATAAAAGCGACATTGGGAGCGGCGGTCTGGGACATAAATGTACCTTTCGATGTCAAATGGTAAACAACCTGCTAAAAACGTTTTACCAAACGTCAAACCAACAATCAAAAAACCCTTATTGGTAAAACTGTCAAGAGTTTTACCACGGCAATTCTGCCAGTGGTCTAAACATGGCGCTTACCGATTAAACGCCGCCCTAAAACCACTTTCCTTCATAAAAGTAACGTACAGGTGTTATCGTAGTTTCTGCCGAAAGTTCCACCGAGCACGCGAGGTGGAACGAATCATAGAACTCTCGCCGTCCCTTCGATTCGTGCAGCCTTGGACCTTTCGCATCTAGTCACCAAGGCAACACGCTGCCGCGTCATGATGGGATCAAACGTGAGCGATACAAAGCTAAAGCCAGCAACTAAAAAGCCCGCTACCCGTAAAGCCGCCCCGCACGCACCGGAGCTCACCAAGGACGATGTCTACCTGTTTGGCATCGGCACGTGGGAGCGCAGCTGGGAAAAGATGGGCGCGCACCCCGACACGCAGAACCGTACGCGCGGCTGGCGCTTTTGCGTTTGGGCGCCCGATGTAAAGAGCGTGCATGTCATTGGCGAATTTAACGACTGGGATGAGGAAGCCAACCCTCTGGTGCCCGTGCATACGAGCGCTATTTGGGAAGGCTTTATTCCTGGCGCAGAACAAGGTCAGCTCTATAAGTATCTCATTGAGACCAACGAGGGCGAGAAGCTCTACAAGGCCGATCCGTACGCCTTCAAGGCCGAGTGCCCTCCGGGTACCGCTAGCGTGCTGTGGACCCTCGATGGCTACAAATGGAACGACGCCGCATGGCTCAAGCGCCGCGCCGGCCACAACCACATGTCGCAGCCGCTCAACATCTACGAGGTGCATATTGGCTCGTGGAAGCGCCACGGCGACGCGCCGCAGGGCGAGCCGGACGAGTATGGCAACTATCCCGGCCCCATGGATCCCTTCCCCGCGCAGCGCGGCGAGTTTTACACCTACGACGACCTGTCGGTGGAGCTCGTGGACTACGTGCGCGACATGGGCTATACGCATATCGAGGTCATGCCGCTCATGGAGCATCCCTTCGATGGCTCCTGGGGCTACCAGACGACCGGCTACTATGCCGCCACTTCGCGCTATGGCGACCCGCAGCAACTCATGCACTTTATCGATGCATGCCACGAGGCAGGCATCGGCGTGATCATGGACTGGGTGCCCGGCGGTTTTTGCGCCGACTCCCATGGCCTTGCCTCCTTTAACGGCCACATGCTGTTTGAGCACGAGATTCACCCCAACTGGGGCACGCACAAGTTTGACTTCGCCCGCGGCGAGGTCCGCTCCTTCCTTGTTTCCAACGTGCTGTACTGGCTCGAGAACTTCCACGTTGACGGCATCCGCATGGATGGCGTGTCCAGCATGCTGTACCTCAATTTTGGCATCGACGATCCGGGGCAAAAGAAGTTCAACAAGTACGGTACCGAGGAGGACCTGGACGCCAGCGCGTTTATCCGCCAGGTCAACTGCGCTGTGGAGGCCCACTTCCCCGACGTGATGATGATGGCCGAGGAGTCCACCGCGTGGCCGCTCGTGACCTACCCGCCTCAGGACGGCGGCCTGGGCTTCCACTACAAGTGGGACATGGGCTGGATGAACGACACCCTGCACTACATGCAGACCGATTTTCCGTGGCGCCCCGGCAACCACGGGCTGCTCACGTTCTCCATCATGTACGCCTTTACCGAGAACTTTATTTGCCCGCTGAGCCACGACGAGGTCGTCCACGGCAAGTGCTCGCTCATCGGCCGCATGCCGGGCGACTGGTGGCGCCAGTTTGCCGGCCTGCGCACGCTGGCTTTCTACCAGATGACGCACCCCGGCGCCAAGCTCAACTTTATGGGCAACGAGATCGGCCAGTTTATTGAGTGGCGCTACTACGAGTCCATCCAGTGGTTCCTAACCGAGGAGTACGAGACCCACCGTCATCATCAGGCGTTTATCAAGGCGCTCAACCACCTGTACACCGCCGAGCCCGCCCTGTACGAGCGCGGCTACACCGATGACGGCTTTACCTGGATCGACGCGGACAACTCCAAGCAGTCCATCGTGAGCTTTGTGCGTCAGGGCGAGGACGTCGATGACGACCTGGTGATCCTGATCAACTTTGACCCGGCGAGCTACGAGAGCTTCCGCGTGGGCGTGCCGCGCGAGGGTGACTGGGAGGTCATCTTCGATTCTGACCGTCCTGAGTTTGGCGGCAGCGGCTATGCCGGCAAGGAGCCCTACACCTGCTCGAGCGAGCCCTATCCCTGGAACGGGCAGATGGACTCCATCGAGATTAAGGTACCCGGTCTGGCAGGTGTGGTGCTTAAGCGCCGCGGTCCCAGCAGCTATAAGCCGCCCGTGGTCGAGGAGCCCAAGGCTGCGCCCAAAAAGCGCATGTCTTCGGTGAAGCCCAAGCCTGCGGCTGCTAAGAAGGCTCCGGCTAAGGCCAAGGCTACTACGACCAAGGCCAAGGCCAAGGCTGCCGCAAAGCCCGCTGCTAAGGCCGCAGCCAAGAAACCGGCTGCCAAAAAGGCCGCTACCAAGGCCAAGTCTGCTTCTGTTAAGCCGTCTGCCAAGGATGCGTAACAAAACCGTTACAGCTGTAATTACCCGCCCCGACGAGGCGTAGGATACAAGTCATAACCGTTCCGGGAGAAACATCCCCGGGGGAAAGGAACGTATGAATAAGATCTTCGACAACAAGCAGGAGTTTACCGAGCTCTATCGCGATGCCGTCATGAGCATCAGCGGTAAGAGCGTCGAGGCCGCCAGCGACCTCGACCGCTTTAACGCCCTGGCCAAGCTCGTGGCCGAGAAGGCGCGCACCGTTGCCACCAAGAGTGACGCCCGCGTCACCGCCGAGGGCAAAAAGCGCGTGTACTACTTCTCGATCGAGTTTTTGATCGGCCGCCTGCTCGACAACTACCTGCTTAACTTTGGCGTGCGCGACATGGTCGCCGAGGCGCTCGACGACATGGGCTTTGACCTGTCCGTCATCGAGAACCAGGAGCCCGATCCGGCGCTGGGCAACGGCGGCCTGGGCCGTCTGGCCGCATGTTTCCTGGATTCCATGGCAGCCGAGGGCATCGCCGGCTATGGCAACGGCATGCGCTACCGCTACGGCCTGTTTAAGCAGGAGATCGTCAACGGTAGCCAGGTCGAGGCCACCGACGAGTGGCTCACCCACGGCTATCCCTGGGAGGTCCGTCGTCAGGACAAGGCCGTGACCATCAAGTTTGGTGGCCATGTTGAGGGCTTTGAGGAGAACGGCCGCACGTTCTACCGCACGGTGGACACGCAGGACATCCTGGCCGTCCCTTATGACATCCCCGTGGTGGGCTATGCCGGCGAGACCGTCAACAAGCTGCGCGTCTGGGCCGCCGAGCCGGTCGAGGAGCACTTTGACCTTGAGGCCTTCAACCGCGGCGACTATGCCCTGGCCGACGCCGAGCGCGCCGAGGCCGAGGCCATCAGCGCCATCCTCTACCCCAACGACGCCGGCGAGCACGGCCGTCTGCTGCGCCTGAAGCAGGAGTACCTGTTTGTCTCGGCCGGCATCTACAGCCTGCTCGACACCTTTGAGAAGGAGCACGGCGAGAACTGGGAGCTGCTGCCGCAGTTTGTGGCCATCCACACCAACGATACGCACCCCGCCATGTGCGGCCCCGAGCTCATGCGCATCCTCATCGACGAGAAGAAGCTCGAGTGGGATGACGCCTGGAACATCGTGACGCAGGTCGTGAGCTACACCAACCACACCATCCTGCCCGAGGCCCTGGAGAAGTGGCCCATCGGCACGTTCTCCAAGCTGCTCCCCCGCGTGTACCAGATCATCGACGAGATCAGCCGTCGTTGGCACGAGTCGTTCGATACCACCCAGGAGGGCTGGCAGGAGCGTCTGCGCCAGACCGCCATTCTGTGGGACGGCGAGATTCGCATGGCCAACCTGTCTGTGGTCTGCAGCCACAGCGTCAACGGCGTGGCAAAGATCCACTCCGACATCATCAAGAACATCGTGCTCAAGGACTTCTATGCCTTGACGCCCGAGAAGTTTAACAACAAGACCAACGGCATCTCGCACCGTCGCTTCTTTGCCGAGGCCAACCCCACCTACGCCAAGCTCGTGACCGAGGCCATTGGCGATGGCTGGCTCAAAGACGCCTTTGAGCTTGAGAAGCTCAAGGAGTTCCAGAACGACACCGAGTTCCTGAAGGCCGTGGGTGCCTCCAAGCGCGCTAACAAGGAGCGCCTGGCCGCCTACGTCAAGGCTGAGACCGGTCTGGTTATTGACCCCAACACCGTCTTCGATGTCCAGGTAAAGCGCTTCCACGCCTATAAGCGCCAGCTCATGAATATCATGAAGGTGATGGACATCTACAACCGTCGCATCGCCGATCCCAACTTCCACGTGACGCCGACGACCTTCATCTTTAGCGGCAAGGCTGCCTCGAGCTACACCTTTGCCAAGGAGACCATCCGCCTCATTAACTCCGTGGCCGACGTCATCAACAACGATGCCCGCGTCAACGAGGTCATGAAGGTCTGCTTTATCCCCAACTTCCGCGTGAGCAACGCCCAGCTCATCTACCCCGCCGCCGAGATCTCGGAGCAGATTTCCACGGCCGGCAAGGAGGCCTCGGGCACGTCCAACATGAAGCTCATGATGAACGGCGCCATTACGCTGGGCACCCTCGATGGCGCCAACATCGAAATCGCCGATCTGGCCGGCCGCGAGAACGAGGCCATCTTTGGCCTGACCGCCCCCGAGGTCGAGCAGCTCTGGGCATCCAACAGCTACTTTGCGTGGGATACCCTCAACGGCGACCGCGAGCGTCTGGGCCGCGTGATGGACGAGCTCAAGGACAACACGTTTGCGGGTCTTTCGGGCAACTTCGAGAGCATCTACAACGAGCTCATGAACAACAACGACCCCGACCTAGTCATGGCTGACTTCCGTAGCTACGTGGATGCATGGGAGAACCTCACGGGCAGCTACGGCGACCAGGAGACCTGGAACCGCAAGGCCCTGCTCAACACCGCCTCGAGTGGCTGGTTCTCGTCCGACCGCACCATTCGCGAGTATCGCGACGAGATCTGGCACGCATAAAGCGCGCGAGCTCCCTTTGCCGCACGGCATTACTCGACGGGCGTGACAGTGCGCCGCGCCCGTCGCTAATGGGTTAGGAACATCGATGACAGAAGGAGAAATCGATGAGTAAGAAAGAATGCATCGCGATGCTCCTCGCAGGAGGACAGGGCAGCCGATTGGGGGCACTCACCCAAAAGATCGCCAAGCCGGCGGTTAGCTTTGGTGGCAAGTTCCGCATTATCGACTTTTCGCTGTCCAACTGCTCCAACTCGGGCATCGACACGGTGGGCGTTCTGACGCAGTACCGTCCCTACCTGCTGCATGCCTACGTGGGCTCCGGCGAGGCGTGGGATCTGGACAGCCGCGACGG
>DXLU01000027.1 GCA_019414565.1 Collinsella sp.
CCACCACTCCACCCACCATATATTGCAGAACACCCCCAAGCATATGTTCGAAAACACAATATGTTGTGTTTACAGTAACGGCGGGATGCCACCTGTGGCATCCCGCCGTTCAACCTCAACCTTCAAGTTGACCTTGAGGCGATTTTTGCGTCCCTTTACACGCCGTTCACATCGCCCCCAAACTCCCCCACCCAAGGCACATTCGGCCCACCACCGCGACGACAAGTGGCGAAAAATGGGACGGGCCCCAGATTGCCCATGCGCGCGCAAAAGCACGCTGCGGCAATCTGGGGCCCGTCCCCAAATACCTATAAATATGCAGGCCAGCGATATGTTAACGATGCGCCAGCGGGTGCGCTGCCAGATAGACCTCGGTCAGTTGCGTACGATCGACATGCGTGTAGACCTGCGTGGTCGATATATCGGCATGTCCCAAGATCTCCTGCAGCACACGCAGGTCGGCACCGCCCGCGAGCATGTGGGTGGCAAAGGAGTGGCGCAAGGTATGGGGATGGAGCCCCACCAGCCCCACCTGACGCCCATACCGCTCGCATATCGCATGCACGGCCTGGCGCGACAGGCGACGTCCGTTCTTATTTAAAAAGACCGCCGAGGTCTCGGTTCCGCGAGCATGGGCCGCCAAGCGAGAACGTCCCTCAGTTACATAGAGCGTCAGAGCTCGCGCCGCGCTTCCCACCAGTGGGGACAGGCGTTCCTTTGAGCCCTTACCGCGAACGAGTACAAAGCCATCGTCAATATGGATATCGCCCACATCGAGCCCAACCAGCTCACTCACACGCAAACCGCATCCGTAGAGCACTTCCAAGATGGCATGGTCGCGCAGTCCCATCTCGCCCTCGGGAAAGTCTTGATCGAGCAGCGCCGAGACATCCTCCACCGATAGATACTCCGGCAAACGCTCAGCCTTTTTAGGCAGGCGCAGCGCCGCCGTCGGGTTTTGGGCCACGGCCCCATCGCGCACCAAAAAGGCATGCAGGCCCTTCACGGCAGCAAGCGCGCGCTCCACCGAGGCGTCGGAATAGCCTCCGTCGCGGCGATCGGCGACAAAGCCCTCCACGACCTGACGGGTCACCTCTTCAAAAGACACAATACCCGCCCGCTCTAGATAGGCGCAGTACGTCGTCAGGTCACGACGATAGGCCACAATCGTGTTGCGCGCCAAGCCCCGCTCGACCGCGAGGTAATCGAGATACTCCCCCGCCGCCACGGCGAGCGACGAGGGAGTAGCTTCGGTATGTTCCTTATTCGCCGGCACCCTTAGTCCGTAGCGAGGTTCATGGGCGTCACCTGCAGACGGTCGACACCCTCGTGCTGGCCGATCGAAGCGCGCACGAACTCGCGGAACAGCGGCTGCGGGTTGGTCGGGCGGCTCTTGAACTCGGGATGAGCCTGGGTTGCCACATACCACGGATGCACGTCGCGCGGCAGCTCGACCATCTCGACCAAGCGCTCGTCAGGCGACAGACCCGAGATAACCAAACCGGCGTCCTCGAGCTGATCGCGGAAGGCGTTGTTGAACTCAAAGCGGTGACGGTGACGCTCGTAGACGAGTTCCTCGCCATATGCCTCACGAGCAAGAGTATCGGCGGCGAGCTTGCACGGATAGGCGCCCAGGCGCATGGTGCCGCCCTTCTCGGTCACGTCCTCCTGCGAGCTCATCAGATCGATGACGCTATACGGACCGTCCGGATCAAACTCGGAGGAGCTGGCACCGGCAAGGCCAACGACATTGCGGGCGAACTCGCACACGGCCACCTGCATACCCAGGCAAATGCCCAGATACGGAATCTTGTGCTCACGGGCAAACTCGGCCGCGAGGATCTTGCCCTCCAGGGCGCGCTTGCCAAAGCCGCCGGGGACCAGGATGCCCGAGGCGTCGCCCAGAACCTCGGAGACATTCTGCTCGTCGAGGCTCTCGCCGTCGACCAGCTGGACGTCCACATGGCGATCGTAGAAGACGCCCGCATGGTGCAGGGCCTCGATAACCGACAGGTACGCATCGGGCAGCTGCGTGTACTTACCCACGACGGCGATCTTCACCTTGTCGGCGTGATGGTTGGCGTGATTCTGTTTGCGCAGGAACTCGTTCCACTCGCTCATGTCGCGCTCACGCGGATCCAGACCCAGACGCTCGCAAATGCGCAGGTCAAAGTCCTGCTCGGCAAGCAGCTGCGGAACATCGTAAATGCTCGCGCAGTCCTCGTTGGTAAAGACGCAATCGGTGTCGACGTCGCAGAAGCTTGCAATCTTTCCGCGGATAGCGTCATCGATATGGTGGTCGGAGCGCAGCACGATGATATCGGGCTGGATGCCAAAGCTGCGGAGCTCCTTGACGGAATGCTGCGTGGGCTTGGTCTTGACCTCGTGGGCGGCGGCGATATAGGGAACGAGCGACACGTGAATGTAGCAGACGTTCTCGGGGCCGGCCTCCTTGCGGTACTGGCGGATGGCCTCGACAAACGGCTGCGACTCGATGTCGCCGATCGTGCCGCCCAGCTCGGTGATGACTACATCGGAGCCGGTCTGCTCCTCGATGCGGCGGAACTTGTCCTTAATGGCATTGGTGACGTGGGGAATCACCTGCACGGTACCGCCCAGAAAGTCGCCGCGACGCTCGCGGGCGATTAGGCTTTTGTAGATGGCACCGGTCGTAAAGTTGGAATCGCGGGTCAGGTTCTCATCAATAAAGCGCTCGTAATGGCCCAGGTCCAGGTCGGACTCGTAACCATCTTCGGTAACGAAGACCTCACCATGCTGGAAGGGGCTCATGGTACCGGGGTCGACGTTCAGATACGGGTCGGCTTTCTGCATCGTTACTTTGTAGCCACGCGACTTGAGCAGACGGCCCAGCGAGGCCGCGGTGATACCCTTGCCCAGGGACGAAACCACGCCACCGGTTACGAACACATGCTTGGTCATATTGAGTTACCTGCGCTTCCCGTAGAAGTTGTTTATCCACATCTTACGGGTCTTCATTGTAATACTCGCGCCGCGGACCGTTCGCAATTTTTCTCGCATGCGATTGCATTTCTCAATCTTGAAACAAAACGCCGCCCAGTTTCCCAGGCGGCGTCGCTATGGCAAGGGTTACATGCTGCTATCGATCAGCAGCCTCGTCCTCAAGCATTTCTTGAACGAGCATGCCGGTACGGACGCCCTCAAGATACCATTCGCCACGTTCGGTGAGGCAAATGCCATTTGCAAGCTGACCGCCGTCGTCGCTATAACGCGAGACGACATCAATCATGCCTTCGGAATCCAAGCGATCAATTGCGGCGCGGGCACGATACGGCGAAACCCCCACGCGCTCGGCAAGCGTTTTGCGCGAGAAACCATACGGCCCGCCATTGTCTTCGGTTTGCTGGTCGATCTCCATCAACACCAGCACCTCGACACGCTTCATATCGTTGACACTCGCACGACCCTTGCCCGCCATAGCAGCCTCCTCAAACCGAGCACGAGCATCTAACGCGCCGTGCGCGACCGACACACCTCACGATGGCAGGTAATATCCATCATGCGGCATCCCGCTAAGGATGAAACAGTTACGGTTATTGTATACCGCTCAAATTGTTTCTAGGCAGGTAAACGGCTATTTTTCGCCGAAATAGACGCTTTATTGATCAAAAAGCCGTACCGGGCGCTAACCCGATACGGCCAAAATGCAATGCAATTACCGCGGTGCTTCAAACTTAGCGATGGAAGAAACCGCGGCGCTCAAACTTGGGCTCGCAGCACACGTTGATACCCAGTTTGCGCAGTACCGTCTCGTCCGTCGGCGAGATAATCACGCTAAAGAAGGCATCGCAACCGCGCAGCTGCTCCAGGCCCGAAAGGACGCGAGCGGCCGTCTCACTCGTGGCCGAGGTGATCGACAGCGCCATAAGCGTCTCGTCGGTGTGGAGGCGCGGGTTTTTGCTGCCCAGGAAATGCGTCTTGAGCTTGCTGATGGGCTCGATCGCCTCATCGCTAATGACCTCGAGCTCAAGGTCGACGCCCGAGACATGCTTGAGGGCGTTCATAATGAGCGAACTTGCGGCGCCCAGGCGCGTGGAGGTCTTACCGGTCACCACGGAGCCATCGGGCATGACCATGGCACCCACGGGACCACCCGTCAGCTGCTCCCTGGTGAGGGCCGCCGAGCGCGCCGGTGAGTAGTTCTTATCGATGCCGGCTTTCTTCATAATAATCTTGAGACGGTCGACTTGCTCATCGCCCACGCCGGTACGGCGCACATTTTCGACCGCGGTAAAGTAGCGGCGGACGATCTCCATCTTGGAAGCGTCGCGGCAGGCATCGTCATCGGTGATGGCAAAGCCGACCATATTGACGCCCATGTCCGTAGGGCTCTGGTAGGGGCTCTTGCCCAGGATCTTTTCCATCAGGGCACGGACTACCGGGAAGGCCTCGACGTCGCGGTTGTAGTTGACCGTGGTCTTGTTGTAGGCCTCAAGGTGGAACGAATCGATGATGTTGGCGTCATCGAGGTCAGCCGTGGCGGCCTCGTAGGCAATATTGACCGGATGCGTCAGAGGAAGATTCCAGACCGGGAAGGTCTCGAATTTGGCATAGCCGGCGGCCGTGCCATGCTTGTGCTCGTGATAGAGCTGAGACAGGCAGGTGGCAAGCTTGCCCGAGCCAGGACCGGGGGCAGTAACCACGACGAGCGGTCGGGTGGTCTCGACAAACTCGTTCTTGCCGTAGCCATCGTCGGACACGATCAGATCGACATCGTGCGGATACCCCTCGATGGGATAGTGCAGCTTGGCGGGAATACCGAGCGCGTTCAGGCGGTTGCGGAACACATCGGCAGCGGGCTGGCCGGCATACTGCGTGATGACCACAGCCGCGACGGCAAAGCCGTTGCCGCGGAACAGGTCAACCAGGCGCAGCACATCCTCGTCATAGGTAATGCCCAGGTCACCGCGAGCTTTGTTCTTCTCGATGTGGTTCGCGTTAATGGCGATGATGACCTCGACGTCGTCGGCTATGCTCTTGAGCATGCGAAACTTGCTATCCGGCTCAAAACCCGGCAGCACGCGGCTCGCGTGATAGTCGTCAAACAGCTTGCCGCCAAACTCCAAATAGAGTTTGCCGCCAAACTGCGAGATGCGCTCCTTAATATGAGCGGCCTGCAGCTCGATATACTTCGCGTTGTCGAAACCCTGGCGCATGTATGGCTCCCGTCCCGTTGCCAATTAATGTTCTAGGCGATTATAACGGAGCCCGCCCCTCGCAATGCCCTAACCATCAACAGGCACCAACCAAACACGCCATCGATAAGTTGCGGTGAAATAGTTCCTGTTTAACCCCTCAAGACGGCCAAACAGGAACTATTCCACCGCAACTTCCCCTTTTGGCGCAAAGTAACCTGATCCCTTTGCACCAACAACAGAAACGTCGCAGGTTGAGCATAAGTCAGCGAGCGACGTCCAGGACGTACAAGTTGGCATGAAAAAGGCAAGGCATAGACCTTCTGGTCATGCCTTGCCTTTTGAATGACAAATTGTCGTCCTGGGCAGCGCGCAGCGTCGACTGGTTGCGCGGTTCGTAGAACCGCGCAACATGAGAGCGCCCCCTCCCGCGCACGGAACGGGAGGGGGCTAAAGGTAGGAGTCTACCGGTGGGTTTACCCCACCGGACAGACGATGACCAGGTGATCCTTTACAGGATCGTCAAGGTTTCCGTGGGGTACCCGTTGGGTACTTAGAGCAGCACGCAGGCGACGGTCAGGATGACGGCGCAGACGACGGAGAGTGCGACGATGAGCTTAAGGGCAAACTTGAGCCAGGTCGTCCACTCGATCTTGGCCAGGGCGAGACCGCCCATGATGGCGCCGGAGGTCGGGGTGAACAGGTTCACGACACCGATGGCGGCGGAGAAGATCATGACCATGACCTCGGGCGAGAAGCCGAGCTTAACAGCCAGCGGTCCCATGATGGGCATGGAGACGGTGGCCATACCGGAGGTCGAAGGAATCAGGAAGGACAGGCCGAAGTAGACCAGGAAGCTCATGGGAGCGAAGATCACGCCGGACAGGCCAGCCAGGGCATTGGCGGCAGCGTCGAGGACGAAGACGTCGAGGCCGGTGCTAGCCATGAGGACGGAGATGCCACGGGCGAGGGCGATGACGAGAACAACGGACATCATGTCGGCAGCGCCGGTGATGAAGGTGTTGACGATCTGCTTCTCGGACAGGCCACCGATGATACCAATCAGGATAGCCATGAGGAAGAACCAGGTGGAAGCCTCGTCGAAGTACCACTGGCCAATGGGCAGGCCGGTGATCAGGGCAGACCAGCCCTGGACGACGGCATTACCGTCGGCGTCGTAGACAGCGCCAGCGTCAAAGAAGTTGGCGACGCCCTCGTTGAGGTCGGCCAGCGGGATGAAGCCGACGATCATGACGACGAAGGTGAAGGCGAAGGCGATCAGAACACCCTTCTGACGACCGGTGAGCTTGACCTCCTTGTGGACCTCGGAAGCAGCCTTGCCGTGAGCCTCTTCGGCGTCCTTGAGCTCCTGCATCGAGAGGATGGTGGAACCCTTGTCAGCCTTGACCTTCTTGGCATAGTTCATCACGAAGACGATGGACATGACGGTGGTAACAAGCCACAGGACGGCACCGAGGCCGATGATGATGGATTGGTTCACGGCAATGTCAACGCCGGTCAGGGCGTCGACGGCAGCGCCGACGGCGAACGGGTTAACCGTGGAGCCGAGGCAGCCGCAGCCAGCGCCGAGCAGGACGGTAGCGGCGCCGACCATCGGGTCGAAGCCGGCAGCCATCATGGTAGCGGCGAGCAGGGCGTAGAAGGGAACGGTCTCCTCGCACATACCATAGGTGGTACCACCGAGGGAGAAGATGAGCATCAGCACGGGAATGAGCATGATCTCGTTGCCCTTAAGCTTCTGCACCAGGACGGCGATGCCGTTGTCCAGAGCGCCGGTCTCGGTCATCATACCGAGGAAGCCGCCCAGGATCATAACGAAGAGGCAGACGGGCAGAGCGTCAGCGAAGCCCTTAATCGGGGCGGTGCAGAAATCGCTCAGACGGGCGGCAGTAACCGCGCCGCCGGACGTGCCGGAGACGATAACGGTAACAACTGCAACAATTGCCAGCAGAGCTAGAAGAATGGTGAACGATGAAGGCATACCGCGCTTTTTCTTAGCGGTCTCAGTCATGGTTCTCATCCCCCCTTCATAAATCATTTAACTTTCTCGCGCGAAGCGGATTTTCCGTGCCGTGCCCACCGCCCGACGCAAGATATTTACCAGACAAAACCGCTCGGGGTGAGCAGCAATACACCCCGAGCGAGATGCTAGATGCTCTTACTTGAGCGTGGCGTACATGACAGCCTTGATGGTGTGCATGCGGTTCTCGGCCTCGTCGAAGACCTTGGAAGCGGGGCTCTCGAAGACCTCGTCGGTGACCTCCTGCTCGGTGATGCCGAACTGCTCGCACTTCTCGGCGCCAATCGTAGTGTTGGTGTCGTGGAAGCTGGGCAGGCAGTGCAGGAAGATGGCACCCGGGTTGGCCATAGCCATGACCTCGGAAGTAACACGATACGGGGTGAGCTGAGCGATGCGCTCGGCCCAGACCTCGTCGGGCTCGCCCATGGAGACCCACACGTCGGTGTAGATAACGTCGGCACCGGTGACGCCGTCCTTGACGTCGGTGGTCAGCTTGATGGTGCAGCCGTTGGCCTCGGCGATGGGCTTGCAGGCCTCGATGACGTCGTCGGCGGGCATGCACTCCTCGGGGCCGCAGGCCACGAAATTCATGCCGAGCTTGGAGCAGACGACCATGAGGGAGCGAGCAACGTTGTTCTTGCAGTCGCCCATGAAAACGAGAGTCTTGCCCTTGATGTCGTAGTTGAAGTTCTCCTGGACGGTCAGGATGTCGGCGAGCATCTGGGTGGGATGCCACTCAGTGGTCAGGCCGTTCCACACGGGCACGCCGGACTTAGCAGCGAGCTCCTCGACATCGTCCTGGGCAAAGCCACGGAACTCGATGCCGTCATACATGCGGCCGAGAACGCGGGCGGTGTCCTCGATGGACTCCTTCTTGCCCATCTGCGACGAACCCGGATCGAGGTAGGTGACGCCCATGCCCAGATCCATGCCGCCGACCTCAAAGGCGCAGCGGGTACGAGTGGAGGTCTTCTGGAAGAGCAGAACGATGTTCTTGCCCTCGAGATAGCGGTGCGGAACGCCAGCGCGCTTCATGTCCTTGAAGTTCTTGGAGAGCTTGAGCAGGTACTCGATCTCCTCGGTGGTGAGGTCGAGAAGCTTGAGGAAGCTACGGCCGGAGAGGTTAACACCCATGGTTCGATTCCTTTCGAAGAAATGAATTACGTAAGTATTAGTGTTGCCCGTTTAACGGGCGAAGCCGGTGCGGTTGTAGGGGGACCGCACCGGAAACGGAAAGACTTAGAGGTCCTCGCGCCAGAAGGGCATGCTCATGCAGCGCGGGCCGCCGCGGCCGCGGGAGAGCTCGGCGGAGGGCACGACGAGAAGGTCCAGGCCCTCCTTGTACAGCACGTCGTTGGTGACGGTGTTGCGGGCGTAGACGCAGATCTTGCCGGGCTCGACGCACAGGGTGTTGGAGCCGTCGTTCCACTGCTCGCGGGAGGCCGCGATCGGGTCGCCGCCGCCGCAGGGGATCAGCTTGACCTGGTCGACGCCGGTGGCGTCCTCCAGGACGTGCTCGAGGGTGTCCTCGATCAGGCGGATGTTCACGTCGCCCGGGTTCTTGCCGGCGGTCAGCTCGTAGACGCGCAGGGTGCCCATGATGGCGGGGTGGATCGTGAACTTATCGACGTCGATCTGGGTGAAGACCGTGTCGAGGTGCATGAAGGCGCGCGAGACCGGGATGTCGAAGGCCAGGATGCGCTCGACCTTGGAGTCGGAGTTCCAGAAGATGTTCTGGGCCATGACGTCGATCGCGGCGGCCTGGGTGCGCTGGGAGATGCCGACGGCGAGGGTCTTCTCGTTGATGTTCAGCACGTCGCCGCCCTCGGTGTGGAACTGGCAGTCGCGGCGGAAGTACAGCGAGACGTCCTTGTAGTCGGGGTGGTACTTGAAGATGTACTTGCCGTACAGGGTCTCGCGGTTGCGGGTGACCGAGTACATGCGGTTGAGGTTGACGCCCTCGCCGACGACCGCGAACGGGTCGCGGGTGAAGTAGAGGTTGGGCATCGGGTCGATGATCAGGTCGGACTCGGACTCGGAGTTGACCAGGGAGTCGAGGGTCGTGGACGCCGTGAGGGGCATGTCGATCTCGGACTTGGTCATGCCGGCCATGGTCTTCTTGACGAACTCGAGGTTGTCCTCGATGGAGTCCAGCTTCTCGCGGACGATCTGCGGCATGTGCTGGCCGCGGATGCCGGCCTCGGCGATGTACTGGTCGGTGAACTCGGCGCGGGCGCCGGGGACCTGGTCGAACACCTCAGCGACGAGGTTCTCGAGGTAGAGGACCTCCACGCCCTGGTCCCTCAGGATCTGGGCGAAGGTGTCGTGCTCCTGCTGCGCGACCTCCAGGAACGGGACGTCGTCGAACAGGAGTCGCTCGAGCTCGTCGGGCGGCAGGTTGAGGAGCTCGTCGCCGGGACGGTGCAGGCAGACCTTCCTGAGCTTGCCGATCTCGGAAGGCACGTGCAGACCTTTCGTCATGGCCTCCTACCTTTCTTTCGGGCCCTTGTCAGGGCCGATTCGTTAGCGCCCCTCCGTGTGAGGCGTTATTGCTGACGACATATTTATATCCAAAATCAGCTCATACTTCCACCTTGCCCCCGAACGGTTTTTTATAGGGGGTGAACGGCATACACATATACTTCACGCATGGCACACTTCATCTTAATAAAGCGTATTTACGTGCTTAAACGCGTTTTAATCCTAAAATCAAATGGAACTAAACTTTGTTAAACCATCCTCAAATTGCATATTTCCAATAAACCTATGAATAGAATTAGCGGTTCACACCGCGTCTCAACCATTTTCATTTTTATTCAGAAAAAAGTTTGTCCTATTCATTTCTGGTAAATAAATTACCGTTTACCAGACGCTTGATACCGTTCACCGGAAACTCAGTATAAGGCCCAGCGGATACCGGCTCGCTTTACGGCCCCATTTGTAACAACTTGACTTCTCGGTATAGAAAAACGGACCCGCTTCACTAGGGAAACGGATCCGTTTTCGATTATCTTCGGCTAATTTGGATAAGGCCCCCGAAGACCATCGGAATCCTAGCGATCGAACTCTGCCAGTGCCTCGCCCAAAAGCCTCAGGCCCTCGCGCAGAACGTCCTCGCTCGCGCAGTAGCCCAGGCGTGCGCCGCAGGGAAGCTCAAAACGGCTACCGGGGACCAGCAGCACTCCCCTCTCGGACAGCAGGCGTCTGCAGAACTCCTCGTCGTCCTCGGGAATATCCAGCTGGATAAACGAGGTGGACACGCCCTGCGGGGCCGTCCAGGAAACGCGATGCTGCGTATCGATCCAAGCCTGCGCGATATCGCGGTTGCCAAACACGATCTTGCGATTGCGCTCGAGAATCTTATCCTTGTGCTCAAGCACATAGGTCGCCAGGGCATCGTTGAACACGCCGCCGCAGATCATGGTGTAATCGCGATAGGTACGGATGCGGTTGGACACCTCTTCGTCGGCCAGGACCCAGCCCACGCGGGCCGCAGGCGTCGAATAGGTCTTCGACAACGAGTTGGTGACAATGGCCCTCTCGTACATGTCGACCATCGACATAAAGGACTCAGTGTTTTCGAGCGGCAGATACACCTCGTCGCACAGCACGTAGGCGCCCACCGAACGGGCGATCTCGGCAATCTGGCCGAGCATATCGGCATCGAGCACCGTACCGATGGGGTTCGAAGCGTTGTTTATGCAGATAAGCTTGGTGTTGGGGCGCACCAAGCGCTTGAGTTCCTCGATATCGGGCTTCCAGCCGAGTTCCTCGCGAAGCTCCCAATACTCGACCTCGGCGCCCAGCGTGCGCGGAATCTCGTAGAGCGGCGCGTAGGTGGGCCACTCGGCGATAACATGGTCGCCGGGCTCGACCACAGCCATGATGGCGTTGAGGTTAGCGCCCGTGCAGCCATTGGTCTGCAGAATGTGATCGGGATTGACCTCCCGACGATACAGCTTGGCAACCTCGGCCTTAAACTCCGGCGAGCCCTCGATCCAGCCGTAGTTCATCTTCTCGCGGTCCAGGCGCTCGTAGAACGTAGCACCGTCCTGCTCGTCAAGTGCGCGAAGCTCACCCATGGTCAGCGACGAGATCGTCGACTGAGCGATATCCCAGGTAGCACTCTTCTCCCAAACGTTGAGCCATTCCTCAACGCCAATTGTCTTGATATCCATGGCCACCTTATCTGATCTTAATTTAGCGTCAATAAACATGAATGGGACGGTGCGAAAACCCGCACCGCCCCAATGGGAGACATCTAATGGCAGCTAGATGTATGTATTATGACCTGTACGGGTCCTTGAAGACCTTAGAGGTCCTCGCGCCAGAAGGGCATGCTCATGCAGCGCGGGCCGCCGCGGCCGCGGGAGAGCTCGGCGGAGGGCACGACGAGAAGGTCCAGGCCCTCCTTGTACAGCACGTCGTTGGTGACGGTGTTGCGGGCGTAGACGCAGATCTTGCCGGGCTCGACGCACAGGGTGTTGGAGCCGTCGTTCCACTGCTCGCGGGAGGCCGCGATCGGGTCGCCGCCGCCGCAGGGGATCAGCTTGACCTGGTCGACGCCGGTGGCGTCCTCCAGGACGTGCTCGAGGGTGTCCTCGATCAGGCGGATGTTCACGTCGCCCGGGTTCTTGCCGGCGGTCAGCTCGTAGACGCGCAGGGTGCCCATGATGGCGGGGTGGATCGTGAACTTATCGACGTCGATCTGGGTGAAGACCGTGTCGAGGTGCATGAAGGCGCGCGAGACCGGGATGTCGAAGGCCAGGATGCGCTCGACCTTGGAGTCGGAGTTCCAGAAGATGTTCTGGGCCATGACGTCGATCGCGGCGGCCTGGGTGCGCTGGGAGATGCCGACGGCGAGGGTCTTCTCGTTGATGTTCAGCACGTCGCCGCCCTCGGTGTGGAACTGGCAGTCGCGGCGGAAGTACAGCGAGACGTCCTTGTAGTCGGGGTGGTACTTGAAGATGTACTTGCCGTACAGGGTCTCGCGGTTGCGGGTGACCGAGTACATGCGGTTGAGGTTGACGCCCTCGCCGACGACCGCGAACGGGTCGCGGGTGAAGTAGAGGTTGGGCATCGGGTCGATGATCAGGTCGGACTCGGACTCGGAGTTGACCAGGGAGTCGAGGGTCGTGGACGCCGTGAGGGGCATGTCGATCTCGGACTTGGTCATGCCGGCCATGGTCTTCTTGACGAACTCGAGGTTGTCCTCGATGGAGTCCAGCTTCTCGCGGACGATCTGCGGCATGTGCTGGCCGCGGATGCCGGCCTCGGCGATGTACTGGTCGGTGAACTCGGCGCGGGCGCCGGGGACCTGGTCGAACACCTCAGCGACGAGGTTCTCGAGGTAGAGGACCTCCACGCCCTGGTCCCTCAGGATCTGGGCGAAGGTGTCGTGCTCCTGCTGCGCGACCTCCAGGAACGGGACGTCGTCGAACAGGAGTCGCTCGAGCTCGTCGGGCGGCAGGTTGAGGAGCTCGTCGCCGGGACGGTGCAGGCAGACCTTCCTGAGCTTGCCGATCTCGGAAGGCACGTGCAGACCTTTCGTCATGGCCTCCTACCTTTCTTTCGGGCCTTACTGGCCGAATGTATCAGCGCCCCTCCATATGGGACGCTGCTTGCTGACAGCTCTAGTTATATCCAAATTCCATTCGTAATGCTACCTCGCCCCCGAACGGTCAGCAAAGTACGATGAACGGTATATCGCATATGATTTCCCATGATGCACTTCAGTTTCGTAAAGCAGATTTTCCTAGGTAAACGTTATTTTTCTAGGAAATCAAGCTTGAACACTCAAAGTAATCCATGATTCAAAATTGCATAGTGAAAACGGTTTTCTGCATATAAATGACGCTTGTCCTCGATTCGACCTACATTCGATTATATTCAGCTTACTATCATTCTTATTCATAGATTCTCACCAGTTGAGTGAGGATATGGATCGTTTGCGAACGAGCAGGGCGTCAGTCCTATGACTTGTCAGCGTAAGAAGTAGGTAAAGATACCGTTCACGCGATACGTCCGTGCCAGTGGTCGACTAAATTGAGACAATAATGAATTAGAGTTAGGCTACCGTCCCCTGCGGGGACTGAACGGACAGATGCATATGCCGAGCAAAATCGAAAAGAAGCAAAAGGCCGCCAAACTGCGCAAGCCGCCGCGCGACTTCTCGTACACGCAAAACCGAGAGCTTAGCTGGCTGCGCTTTGACAACCGCGTGCTTGACGAAGCCTTCGACGAGACCGTTCCGCTGTTCGAGCGTCTAAAGTTCGTGTCGATTTTCGAGTCCAACCTCGACGAATTCCTTATGGTGCGCGTGGGCGGCCTGTCCGATCTGGCGGAGCTCAAAAAACAGCCTGTCGACAACAAGAGCAATATGACCGCCTCAGAACAGGTCGATGCCGTCATGGAAGAGCTGCCCGGGCTCCTTACCCGTTGGGAGTCCATCTTTAAGAGCATCGAGGACAAGCTTGATGCTCTGGGCGTTCACCGCGCCCGCATCGATTCGCTTACGCCCGAGGAGCGCACCTTTGTAACCCGCTACTTCCAAGCCTACGTGTCGCCGGTCATCTCACCGTTGGTCATTGACCCGCGCCACCCCTTCCCCAACCTGCGCAACGGCGCGCTCTATCTGGCTTGTGGCCTGGACGGCGTCACCGACGAGGAGAGTCTGCTGGGCCTTATCGAGATTCCCGCCTCGATGAACCGCGTGGTCGAGATCCCCTCGCCCACCGGCACCTACTCCTACATCTTGCTCGAGGACGTCATCCTCGCCTGCCTGGACAGTTGCTTTGGCTCCTATAAGCCGCTGGACCGCGCGCTGATCCGCGTCACCCGCAATGCCGATATCGACCCGGACGGCGAAGGCGTCGAGGAGGAAGAGGATTACCGCCAGCACATGAAGCGCATCCTCAAGAAGCGCCTGCGCCTGCAGCCGGTGGTGCTCGCCGTATCGGGCTCGCTCGAGAAGGCAACGCTCAAGACCATCCGCAAGGCGCTCGAGCTTTCTCGCCGCTCGGTCTTTACCTGCGATATCCCCCTTGACCTTGGCTACGTCTTTGGCATTGAGGGTAAGATTCCCGAGCACCTGCGCAATGAGCTCCTCTTTACGCCGTTTAAGCCGCAGCCCAATCCCACCATCGATATGGCCCGCTCCATCCGCGAGCAGGTGCTGCAGCACGACAAGCTGCTCTTTTACCCTTACGAGGCAATGAACCCGTTCTTGGACCTGGTGCACGAAGCAGCCTATGACCCCGAGTGTATCTCGCTGCGCATCACGCTCTACCGTGTGGCAAAGCAGAGCCGTCTGTGCGAGTCGCTCATCGATGCTGCCGAAAACGGCAAAGAGGTCACGGTGCTCATGGAGCTTCGTGCCCGCTTTGACGAGCAAAACAACATCGAATGGGCCGAGCGCCTGGAAGAGGCCGGCTGCACCGTTATCTACGGCTCCGAGGGCTTTAAGTGCCACTCAAAGATCTGCCAGCTCACCTATCGCGAGGGCATGGCGCTTACCCGCCTGACGCTTTTGGGTACCGGCAACTTTAACGAGAAGACGGCCAAGCTCTACAGCGACTTTATGCTCATGACCGCGCATCCCGGCATCGGCGAGGACGCCAACCTGTTCTTCCGCAACCTGTCGCTGGGCAACCTGCGCGGCGACTACCGCTTCCTGGGCGTGGCGCCCGTGGGCCTCAAGCCGCTCATCATGCGCGGCCTGGACCGCGAGATTCAGCGCGCCCTTGTCGGCGAGCCCGCCCGCGTGTTCTTTAAGCTCAACTCGCTTACCGACCGCGAGGTCATCGACAAGATTGCCGAGGCATCGAGTGCCGGCGTGCGCGTGGACATGATCATTCGCGGCATCTCGTGCCTCAAGCCCGGTGTTCCGGGCAAGACCGAGAACGTGCACGTGCGATCCATCGTCGGACGTTTTTTGGAGCATGCGCGCGTCTATGCCTTTGGCGTGGACTCGGACATGATCTACCTGAGCTCGGCAGACATGATGACGCGCAACACCGAGCACCGCGTGGAGATCGCCTTCCCCGTGCTCGACCCCACCTGCCGCGCCCTGGTGCACGAGTACATGGGCATGCAGCTGCGCGACAACGTGAAGGCACGCAGCCTGACGAGTGACGGCACCTGGGTTCCGGTGGAGCGCAAAGAGGACGAGAAACCCTTCAACTCGCAGGAAGCCCTGCTGGAGCGTGCCTACCGCAACGCCGAGGCCGCGCCCGAGCCCGTCATTGAGGCAAAGCCCGCCCCTGCTCCTAAGCCGCAGCCGGCCACACCCGAGGTTCAGAAGGTCCAGGCGACCGTCATTGAGCCCGAGCCCGCACCTGCACCTCAGCCCGAGCCGCAGGCAGCTAAGCCCGCACCCGAGACGAGCGCCCGTCGCGATAAGCCCGCCGGCAAGACCAAGGCCATCGAGCGCCATCGCCCCGGTCGTGTGCGCATGGGCCTGGGCCTGATCGGCCTGGGTCTTAAGACGCTCATTACCGGCAAGACGAAATAGTCGTTTGTAGAAGCAGTTTGTAGAAGCGCCCCGCATTTGAGGAAAGCCTCGGATGCGGGGCGCTTTTCCCTGCTACCATGGTGCGAGCAACAACACGAATGACAGGCAGGGATATGAAGCTCACTATAGAATCGATGACCTACGGCGCCGACGGGCTGGCGCACGCCGACAACGGCAAAGCCGTCTTTGTGCAGGGCGCCGTGGCAGGCGACACCGTCGAGGCCGAGGTCGTACAGGACGGCAAGTCGTTCATGCGTGCCCGCACCACCGAGATTCTGGAGCCAAGCCCCGATCGCATTCAGCCTCCCTGCCCCTTCGTGGGCATCTGCGGCGGCTGCTCGTGGGGCAATCTCTCACGCACGGCACAGCTCGCCGCCAAGGAGCAAAACCTGCGCTCCACGCTCGAGCGCATCGGCAAGTTCGCTCCTGAGCAGGTCGATGAGTTGGTACAGCCCATCTGCCACACCAAGGACGACTGGGGCTACCGCAATAAAATCGAGCTCGAACCGACCGTCGTCAACGGTCGCGTGCGTCTTGGCATGCACGGTGTCGACCCCAGCAAAATCGTGACCGTCGATACGTGCCCGCTGTTCGACAAGCGCTTCCCGAAGGCGCTCAAATCGGTCGTCGGCGCACTCAACTATCTAAGCGGCAGCCATGACTTGGGGCTCGAACGCGTGGGCATTCGCGCATCACGCCGCACCAAGGCACTCGAGGTCGCACTCTGGACGTCCACAGGCTCTTTTCCGCGCTCGCAGGTCTCCCGCGTGCTGGCGGACGCCGCTCACCCCACGAGCATCGTGCGCGTGATGAGCAAGGGCGAAAAGAAGGCCCGCCGTGTCTCCAAGGTCGAAATGCTCGCCGGAGAGGGCTCATGGACCGAGAATATCGCCGAGGGTCAGATGCGCTTGTCTGCCCCGTCTTTTTTCCAGGTCAACACCAAGGGTGCCGAGATTTTGATCGAGCTTGTCATGGAAGCACTCGACCCGCAGGAAGACGAGCTTGCCGTGGACCTGTACTGTGGTGCCGGCACCTTTACCCTGCCGCTCGCCCGCCGCTGCGACTTTGTCGCCGCCGTCGAGGCCTACGGCCCCGCCGTGCGCGACCTGCGCCGTAACCTGGAGATCAACAAGCTTGATAACGTCGACGTCATTGGCGGAGACGCGGTGCGCGAGTTCCCCGACCAGGATGCCGACGTCTTGGTGGTCGACCCGCCACGCGCAGGCCTGGCACCCGAGGCCATCGACCTCATCGCTAGCACGAGTGCGCGCGATGTCGCCTATGTGAGCTGCGACCCTGCCACCCTGGCACGCGACCTTAAGCGCTTTGTCGAGGAAGGCACCTTCTTCCCCGTAAAGATCACGCCAGTCGACCTGTTCCCACAAACCTTCCACTGCGAGACCGTCGTCCACCTTAGGCGCAACTAGACTGTTTGCCCAAGGCCACGCCCGATGATTTTTCTGGGACGGGGATTAAATAATCAATTTGTACCAAATGATTATTTAATCCCCGTCCCTTTTTAAACATTGGGAAATCGAGCGTGGCAAGCGCATGTCTTCGGGGTATAAGACGCCTAATTGTATGCCGCCTTACGAAAGGAACTCTCATGCCCAGCGTTGCCGTTCTCGCCGCCGATGGCTTTGAAACGATTGAATGCCTGACCATGGTCGACGTCATGCGTCGCGGCGGCGTGCGCGCCACGCTCGTCTCGATCATGCCCACGCGCGAGGTCGTGAGCTCGCTGCAGATTCCCGTAACCTGTGATGCGCTCTTTGACGAAATCAACTTTGACGAGTACGACTGCGTCGTGCTGCCCGGCGGCCTGCCCGGTGCCACCAACCTGCGCGCCGACCAGCGCGTCTGCGACGTAGTCTGCGATTTCGCCGCGACCAAGCACGTTGCCGCCATCTGCGCCGCCCCGTTTATCCTGGGCGAGCTTGGTCTACTCGAGGGGCGCCGCGCCACATGCTTCCCTGGCTTTGAGAAGAGCTTCCCCGAGGGTGCCTATACCGGCGACAAGGTCACGCACGACGGCAACATCATCACCGCCAGCGGCATGGCCCAGTCGCTCCCCTTTGCACTTGAGCTGTTGCGTATGCTCGCCGGTGACAAGGCTGTCGAGAAGGTTGCCGAGGGCATTCAGCTATGATTTTGGCTTCGCAATCACCGCGCCGCATCGAGTTGATGCGCGAAGCGGGCTACGACATCCGCGTCATTCCCGCTGACATCGACGAGACTCCTTTTGATGACGAGGCCCCGCTTACGCTTGTCGAGCGCTTAGCTCGCGCTAAGGCTGCCGCCGTTGCCACCGAGCACGCCGAGCCCAATGAGCTGACCATCGCGGCCGACACCATCGTCACCTTCGATGGCAAGCTTTTGGGCAAGCCGGCAAACGAGGACGAAGCCCGCACCATGCTCCATGAGCTCTCGGGGCGCACGCACCAGGTCGCAACCGGCGTCTGCATCGTTAGAGCCGGAGACGTCACAGCCCCGCACGCCGCCGAGAGCCTGTCGTTTGTCGATGTGACCGACGTGACGTTCTATGAGCTTACCGAAGAGCAGATCGAGCGCTATGTTGCCTCCGGCGAACCCATGGACAAGGCCGGGGCCTACGGCATCCAAGGCACAGGCGGCCGCATGCTTGTGCACGATATTTCGGGTGACTTCTACAACGTGGTGGGCTTGCCCATCGCTCGCGTCGCACGCGCGATTCAAAAACTCTCGTAATTGCATCTGGCGCTGGGTATCCCCCAGCGCCTACAATTTTGCCGTACCGTACGGATCCCGACCGGGCATAAGGCCCGGCGGAAAACCGATAGGAGAACACATGGACACACTGCTCGAAGCCATCGATGTTTGCAATGTCGATGGCTTTTGCTTTGGCAACTATACGGACGAGGAGGCTGGCACCGGCTGCACCGTAATCGTGGCGCCCGAGGGTGCCACCGGTGGCGTTGACGTACGTGGTGGCGCCCCCGCTTCGCGTGAGACCGACCTGCTGCGTCCCGAAAACACCGTCGATAAGGTCCACGCCGTCTGCCTTTCGGGCGGATCGGCCTTTGGCCTCGAGGCTGCAAGCGGCGTGGCCCGCGAACTCGAGAGCCGCGGCATTGGTCTGCCCGTCGGCCCCACGCAGGTGCCCATCGTGTGCTCCAGCTGTATCTTCGACCTTGCCTTTGGCGACCCCACCGTTCGCCCCGACATTGAGGCCGGCATCGCCGCCGTGCGCGAGGCGCTCGACCACACCCCCACCAAGCTCGAACAGGGCAACGTAGGCGTCGGCACGGGCGCTACCGTGGGTAAGCTCATGGGCCCCGCCACCTGCATGAAGGCCGGCCTTGGCGCTGCCGCCGTGGCGCTCGGCCCCATCAAGGTGGGCGCCGTGGTCTCGGTCAACGCCTGCGGCAACGTTGTCGACCCCTTCACCGGCGAGTGGGTCGCCGGTATGCGTGCCGCAGCCGATAGCGACCAGATCGTCGACATGGAACTCGCAGCCTTTGCCGCCGCCGGATCCATGCAGATGCCGCTCGACCGCACCAACACCACCATCAGCTGCATCGTCACCAACGTGGAACTCACTAAGGCACAAGCCACCAAGGTCTCTCAGATGGCCGCAGACGCCTACGCACACGCCATCCGTCCCACGCACACTACCAACGATGGCGACACCATCTACACCCTCGCCAGCGGCAAACTAGGCGCCCAGGCAAGCGCCGCCGTTCCCCTAGACCTACTGGGCATGCTCGCCGTAAGGGCCCTGGAAACCGCCATCGTAAACGGAGCCAAAACCGCCAAAACCTCCCACGGCACCCCCGGCGCCGCGAAGTAGCCTAACCTGACCGGTTGCCCGGTGGGGCTTGGTTATGTTTGCTGCTCTACAGTCCTGGCTCGCACGAAGAACACATTAAGTGCTCTTCGGCTCGTGCGGAACTCGCGACAAACATAACCAAGCCCCACCGGGCAACCTACCAACCAAGCCTTTTCAGCCCAGGCCCCTGTGTACCGCGCGTCTAAGATCTTCAAATTCAGACAGCCTGACAATCGATTCTTATAGCAGAAGCCCCTTGGCCTTTAGTTTGATACAAGTTCCGCACGAGCCGGAAAGCACTTAATGTGCTTTCCGTGCGAGCAGGACTGTTCGCAGTAGCAAACTAAAGGCCAAGGGGCCCAGTCAACCTATCAGCAGCGATTACTCGGCAGCTAGTTGAATTTGAAGATCTTTGAGGCAAGACGGTATAGGCCGAGTGTGGTTTTGTCTCCCGCCCGTCCGCGCAGGTTGGTGAAGAAGCCGACCACACCGTAACGTGCACGACGATACATACGCTCGTCATAGGCCTTCAAATCATTCCACAGCGTCTTCAGACGCTCATCGGCACAATCCTCGTCGGAAAGCTTGGTGAGCACCGAGCAGATCGCCATCATCATGGTGAAGTAGCCCATCATGTACGAACGCAGACGCGACGACTCGACATCGCTGTACAGGTGGTACGACTCCATCATGATACGCGTAACACGGAACTGCTGGTCCAGACGCTTGACCATCGTGGCCTCGTTGACACTCTGGCCCTCGCGACCGATAAAGTAGCGATAGAGGTCGATGTCGGCGTAGTACATGGTCTTGCAACGCGGCAGCGGCACGTAGGCGTAGATGTTGTCCACATAGAACGTGTGCGGCGGCATGGGCAGGTTGGACTCGCGCAGCACATCCGTGCGATAGCACAGGCTGTGCATGAGCAGATTCTGGTCCAAACGGAAATGGCCGATCTGGTCCCAGGTAAAGATCTTTTTTCGAGGCAGGGCAAACTTGTAACCAATGGCCGTATGCGTACCCTCGTAAACCTTCTCGTACACGTAGTTCGAGATAAACAGGTCAACGCGCTGGTCGCGCTCTTCAAAGCCGCGCAGAATCGACAGCATGGTCGAAAGGGCAGCGCCGTCAAGCCAGTCGTCCGAGTCGACGACCTTGTAGTAGGTGCCCTGCGCCTCGCGCAGACCCGAAAGGACGGCAATACCGTGGCCGCCATTCTCCTGGTGCACCGCGCGGATGATTCCAGGATAACGGGCCTCCCACTCGTCGGCCTTGGCGGCCGTCTCGTCCTTGGAGCCGTCGTCCACCACGATAATCTCGATATCGGTGGCGTAATTGCTCCCCTCCAAGATGGAGGTGATGCAATGGTCCATGTCCTTGGCGGCGTTATATGAGGGAATACCGAATGTTATGACTTTATGCATGGCAGGCGATAATCTCATCCGAAAGATCGAGGGCAGAATTGGTCACGGCGTCCATATCGTAGTAACGATACTCGGCCAGACGACCCACCGGGTGGAAGTTCGTCAGGTTCTGGACGCGCTCAAGGTAGCGCTCATAGAGCTCACGGTTCTCGGGCTCCAGAATAGCGTAGTACGGCGTCTCGCCCGAGCCGGGCGTATAGGCCTTGGAGTACTCCTTCATGATGGTGGTCTTGCCGGGCAGGACCTGACCAGTCATGTTCTTGAACTCGGTGATGCGCGTGTAGTCCTCGCTCGTGGTGTAGTTGACGGTGCCCACGGGCTGGAACTGATCCATATCGAGCGTCTCGAACTTCATGTCGAGCGTGCGGTACGGCAGCGCGCCCAGGTCGAGGTTGAACAGCTCATCGAGCGGACCGGTATAGACGATCTCGCCGCCGTAGACCTTGCCATCGATCTTGACGGTGGTCTCGTCGATTTCAAAGAGGTCGCGGGCGTCTACGTCACAGAATACGTCGATCAGATCGTGATCGAGCATATGCTCGAACAGCGCGGTATAGCCGTCCTGCGGCATGCCCTGGAAAGGAGCCTGCGGGAAGTAGCGATCGTCATCGCCCACAAAGACGGGAACGCGGCCGGTGATCGAGGGGTCGATCTGGTCGGGCGTCTGGCCCCACTGCTTCATGGTGTAATGCAAAAAGACGTTCTCATAGACATAATCGGCGACCTCGGCAAGATCCGGGTCGTTCTTCTTGCGCAGCTCCATAATGGGCACCTTGACGTCCTTGCCAAAGGTCTCCACGAGCTTTTGGTACAGCTCCTCGCCGCGCTCATCGCCAAAGGCGAGCTTGAGGCTCGCATGGTTAAAGGGTACGGGCATGAGGGTGCCGTTGATGTTGGCGAGCACCTTGTGCTGGTAGTCCGTCCACTTGGTAAAGCGCGACAGGAAGTTATGGACGCGCTCATTAAAAGTGTGATAGATGTGCGGACCGTACTCGTGGACCAGGATTCCGGCCTCGTCAGTGCAGTCGTAGGCATTACCCGCGATGTGGCCGCGACGCTCCAAAACGGCAACACGATAGCCGATGGTCTCGGCAAGACGGCGGGCGCAAACGGCACCGGCATATCCAGCACCGACGACAATCATGTCGTACGCGCCGGCGTTAAAGCCTTCAGGCAGGCCTGAGGTAATCTGCATCGATACTCCTTGTCAAAAGCCACGGGCTCGTTAGCTGGGCTTTTCTCGAACATTCTTCGAGACATATTTATCAGAGCGATTATAGCGCTAATGCGTCCTATAATGAGCTTGCCACACAAGGAAAGCTCAAGCACCGCGGCGTACAAATTTGAAAGGTAAACCCGCTAGCAGCGGGTTTATTCGTGAACAGCCGGGCGCCTGGAGCTTAGTGAAACGCTTGTAAGGAGTAACATGAGCGATTTCCTTAACCGTATGAAGTCTGCCGCCAAGGCCGACCTTAAGACGATCGTCCTGCCCGAGGGCGAAGATCCGCGCACCATCGTCGCGGCCACCAAGATCATCGAGGAGGGCCTGGCAAAGATCGTCATCCTGGGCAACCCCGACGAGATCAACGTTCCCGGCGCTACCGTCATCGACCCGCGCAATGCCGAGAAGCACGAGGAGTACGCACAGAAGTTTGCCGAGCTCCGCGCCAAGAAGGGCGTCACCATCGAGCAGGCTCGCGCCCAGGTGATGGACGCCACCTACTTTGGCACCATGATGGTCAAGATGGGCGACGCCGACGGCCTGGTCTCCGGCGCCTGCCACTCCACCGCCGACACCCTGCGCCCTGCGCTTCAGATCCTCAAGACCGCCCCGGGCACCAAGCTGGTCTCGGCCTTCTTCGTGATGTGCACCGACACCCCGCAGTTCGGCACTGACGGCACGCTGATCTTCGCCGACTGCGGCCTCAACATCAACCCGTCCTCCGACGAGCTCTCCGAGATCGCCATCGCCTCCGCTCACTCCTGGTCCACCTTCATGGGCAACGTTGAGCCGCACGTGGCCATGCTCTCCTACTCCACCATGGGCTCCGCTGGCGGCGAGGTCGCCAAGAAGGTCCAGGAGGCCGTGAAGTTCTGCAAGGAGAAGGCTCCCGAGCTCGCCATCGATGGCGACCTGCAGCTTGACGCCGCTATCGTCCCCACCGTCGCCCAGCTCAAGGCTCCCGGCTCCTCTGTCGCCGGCAAGGCCAACGTGCTCGTATTCCCCGACCTCGAGGCCGGCAACATCGGCTACAAGCTGGTCCAGCGCTTCGCCGGCGCCGACGCCTACGGCCCCATCCTGCAGGGCATCGCCAAGCCGGTCAACGACCTGTCGCGCGGCTGCTCTGCCGACGACATCGTGGGTGTCGTGGCCATCACCGCTGTCCAGGCTCAGATGGCTGAGTAGCGGACGTATCCCCTCGGGACCCCACAGGGTAAAGCTCTGAAAACGTCCTCGGACATGTCGGAAGCCCCCGCTGCGCACTACGTGCGGCGGGGGCTTCCTCCGTCCTGCGGAATGTTTTCAGAGCTTTACCCTGTGGGGTCCCTGCCGCTACGTGGTATTCAGGGAATCTGGAGTGGACGGCGGCTTGGCTACGAGCTGGGGCTGAGGATCTGAATGCATGGGCGACGTTGCTGAGGGCGTATGTGTTTGGAATCGATCACTTTGGATCTGAGCGGCAAAGCTTGGGTCGTCGTCCTTCTGCCAACAAAAAGGCCTCCGGAGCCGTTTGCTCTGGAGGCCTTTCATTCAATTGCAAATGAGCGCTAGTTGTTCTTGGTCAGGCGCTCGACGTCGTGGGCGATCATGTGTTCCTCGTCGGTGGGGATGACCATGACCGTGACGGCGGAACCGGCGGCGCTGATGACCTGCGGGCCGTTACCCACGGCCTCGCGGTTCTTGTTGTTGTCGATGCGTACGCCCAGCCACTCAAAGCAGTCGCAGAAGGCCTTGCGGATCGACCAGTCGTTCTCGCCGATGCCGGCGGTAAAGGTGATGGTGTCCACGCCCGCCATGGAAGCGATCATGGAGCCGGCCTGCTGCATGGCCTTGTAGGCGAACATATCGAAGGCGAGCAGGCAGCGCTCGTCGCCCTCGGAGGCGCGTGTACGGATGTCGCGGGCGTCGTTGGAAATACCCGAGATGGCAAGCAGACCAGATTGCTTGTTCATCATGTCATCGACTTCCTGATAGCTGTAGCCGCCCTCGCGCTGCAGGTAGCATACGGTAGCCGGGTCAATGGAACCGCAGCGGGTACCCATCATCAGGCCGTCGAGCGGCGTGAGGCCCATCGTGGTGTCGCGGCACACGCCGTCCTCGATAGCAGCGAGCGAAGCACCGTTACCCAGATGGCACGAAAGCAGACGGTGGCAACGCGAACCCAGGATCTCCTTGGCCATCATCCACTCATAGCGGTGGCTCGTGCCGTGGGCGCCGTACTTGCGCACGTGGTACTTGTCGCACACGTCCTTGGGCAGCGCGTAGGTATAGGCGACCTCGGGCATGGTCATGTGGAACGAGGTATCGAAGACGGCGACGTTGGGCAGCTCCGGATACTTCTCGCGGCAATACTCGATTGCTGCGGCCTCGCCGTAGTTGTGCAGCGGAGCGAGCGGGGCAACCTCGAGGATCTTAGCCATGACCTCATCGTCGACGACCGCGGAATCATCGAAGTGCCAGCCACCCTGAACGATACGGTGGCCGATGCCATCGATCGTAAAGTCGGTCTTCTCGAGCTCCTCGAGCACGCGCGCAATGGCGCAGCGATGATCGGGAAAAGGAATCTCCTCGGTCTGCTTGGCACCACCGTTCTCGGAGTGGCCAAAGATGCCCATGTCCGAGCCGATACGCTCGCAGTTGCCCTTGGCGAAAACCTCGCGGGTATCGGTATCCAAAAGCTGATATTTAAGGCTCGAGCTGCCGGCGTTGACAACAAGTACGTTCATGAGACTCCTTTGCAGTGCGATACGGTCGGCGCAGACCCCTTAAGGCGGCCGCATGTTAATAAGAAGTTATCACAACTTGATAAATAGCTATCAGGCATATCGCTCAACGAGACGAAAGAGGGGCTGAACGGCGCTCGGTCGTCCAGCCCCTCCCCTCTTGCAATTACTTGCCGTTGACGATGCGCTCGACGTCGGAAGCGATCATGAACTCCTCGTCCGTGGGGATGACGAAAATCTTGACCTTGGAATCCTTGGCAGACAGGCACCAAGCGCCGTCACCACGCAGGGCGTTGCGGGCATGATCCATCTTGACGCCCATAAAGGCCAGGCGGTCGGCAACGCCGGCGCGGACGGCCGGAGCGTGCTCGCCGATGCCGGCGGTAAAGACCAGGGTGTCCATACCGCACATAGAAGTGGCCATCTCGGCAGCCTTGGCGGCAATCTTGTAGACGAACATATCGAAGGCGAGCTGAGCCTCGGGGTCGCCAGCGGCAGCGAGCTCCTCGACATTGCGGCAGTCGTTGGTCTTGCCACCGGTCACAGCCAAAAGGCCGGACTTCTTGTTCATCATCTCGTCAACCTCGTCGAAGGTGTAGCCGCCCTCGCGCTGCAGGTAGCACACGGTAGCCGGGTCGATGGAGCCACAGCGGGTGCCCATCATAACGCCGTCGAGCGGCGTCAAGCCCATGGTGGTGTCCATGCACTTGCCGTCCTCGATGGCGCACAGGGAAGCGCCGGAGCCGATATGGCACACGACGACCTTGCGGGCCTCGCCGTTGGTCATCTCGGCGACCTTCTTGGAGATGTAGCGGTAGCTGGTGCCGTGGGCGCCGTACTTACGGATGTGCAGCTTGTCGCAGACGTCCTTGGGCAGGGCGTAAGTCTTGGCGACCTCGGGCATGTTGAAGTGGAAAGCGGTGTCGTAAACCGTGACGTTGGGCAGGTCGGGATACTGCTCGAGGCAGTACTCGATAACGTTGGCCTCGGGGTTATTGTGCAGCGGGGCGAGCGGAGCAACCTCGCGGATCTTGGCGAGGACGTCCTCGTCGACGAGGGAGGAATCACCGAAGTACCAACCGCCCTGAACGATACGGTGGCCGATACCCTCGATCTTGACGCCGTTGGCCTCGAGGTCCTTCAGGACGACCTCGATGGCGACCTTGTGGTCGGGAAACTCGATGTTCTCGGTCACCTTCTTGGAGCCGTTGGCAGCGTGGGTGAAGGTACCGCCGGTAAAACAGACGCGCTCGCAGGAGCCCTTTGCGGACACCTTGTGGGACTTGGTATCGATGACCTGATACTTAAGGGTCGAAGATCCTGCGTTGACGACCAGAACGTTCATGTGTCTCCCTACTAACAGGCGGTGTGGCGCCGCCAGGTTACATACGCATCAATAATAAACCCAAACGCCCTCGCGCTCGGGTTTATTGCGTTGATATATAAGTTATCGGTGCCCAAATACTCATGACCTTTGGCTTGTAAGACGAAAGAGCGCGGGGATATACACAAGGGAAGAAATCCCGAGCGCGACAAGCAATACGACTCGAATGCCCGCGATGCTGCTCAACACAGCATTGAACAGATAGAAAAGGATGGCGCCCACCGCCACCATCTGGTTTTGAACCGAAATCAGTGAACAGCGCATCGATGAATCGGCTGCCTTTTGAAAAAATGAGTATTTAATTGGAGCAAATAACGAGTACGCAACCGTCTGCAGCGCATAGAACACGGGCAGCAAATTAGCCGGAGTAAGGGGAATCAAAAACAAAGCTGTCAGGAAAAGGCGCACGATGCCGCAAATACGCGCAAAGCGGCCCTTGTCGACATGAGCAATCGCACAGGGCACAATAAGTCCCATGGAGGCCGAGGCAAGGAGCTGGACCGCAATGGTGACACCCGAAGCGACGGCATTCATTCCGCGACCCGCAAGCAGCAGTGAGAAAAAGTCTTCCAGGGCGACAAAAGCAAATGCCTGAGAACAGTCCATGATGAACGCTGAACGAAGAATGCCATTACCCGCAATAGCGGTACCGATCATCTTCGGGCTAATCCCATGTTCAGGTGTCGTCGCAGTGCCCCCTCTTCGCATTTCAGGAATGCAGACAACGACAACCAACGTCAACACCATTGCGATGATATCTGCCGAAAGACCAATGAGATATGCACCGACGGACGAAATGAAACCGCCCACGCAAGCGGAGATGGCATAAGAGGCATAGAAAACAAATCGCTCAACGACATTAAGTCTTACGAGCTGGTCCTGAGAGACGCTGTCAATGTAAATCGCTTCGATGGATCCGCTCACACACGCAACGGCAAAACCCTTGAGAGCGAACGCACCGATTAAAAGCAGGGGAGAACGGACGAGAAGCAGGGCGGCGTAGTATCCAAGCATTCCCACGACGCCAACGAGACCGCTTGTCTTTCGTCCAAACCTATCAGCAATATAGCCAGTGGGAACTTCAAGGATGAACTTGCTCACTTGATATGCAATCATCATGCTAGAAATCGATACCATCGAAAGTCCGACGAACTCAAGGTAGACAGTTAGAAAATACAAGATGGTGCTGAAGTTCGACAGAAAAACGAACGTCATATAAAGCAAAACCGTACGGTTTTTCATGCTCCACCCTCCAAGAGTCAGCAATCTAAATCGGAATCTTGGAAAAACATGAGGGCAAAGCTGTCAGCTATGTGTTACAAGGCGTCAATAATCACTTGATGCCTCGAAGCCAATTAATCTCACGAAGCAAGATGACGCAATAGGTGCAGAAAAACCGTCTGGCGTCGATCAGTCCAGGCATTTTGTCGATAGCAAAAGTAGATGGGCAAGGCTACGTCACGCGAACCTTCAATGGAGCACTCGCTCACTTCCAATACATCTGATGCGAGAGAAGAGCCAGAAAAACTCAATATCAATCCCCCGGCTTGAAGAAACTCAGTCTGCGCCCTGTTTCCGTATTCAACATCACGGAAGCGAAAATTGACGAGCTGGGCTTCGGGACATTGATTGATTGCATTGAGACAGGGTGACAAATTAATGGGAACAGCGAGCCTGCCGCCCAGTAACTCGCGAATGGTCATGGCGCCCACAGATTGATGACCCGCTGGGCATGAAAGAACCTTGAGCTCCTTTTCACCCAAGTATTTCGAAGAAAGGACACTGTCCCTTGGTTCCTCAAATGAGATGGCCGCATCCGAAATACCAAGCACAAGTGATTCAAAGCATGTAGCCGTTGGCTGATGCCACACATCAAGGTGAATCTGAGGATGCGAGCGTTCAAACGAGTCATACCAGTTTTCGGCAAAAAGGCGCCCCCGCCCATGAAGGCAGGGGGCGTAAAGACGAAAGTGGCCATCGGGCGAAACGCCGTCGCTCCCCGATTGAGCGTACTTTTTGAGATCGTCGACTTGTGCCAGGATCACGCGTGCACGACGCGCAAATTCTCTGCCCGCCGAAGACAAAACAGCCTCCCCCGCCGATCGGTTGAGCAAAACAATCTGATACTCAGATTCCAACTTTTTGATTGCCGACGAAACAGCCTGCGGACTCACATGAACGGCGCGAGCTGCTTTGCGCACGCCGCCATAGTTCGCTACCGCTTGAAGGTATTCGAGTTGAGAAAGCTGCATAGATTACTCCAAAGGCAGCCAAGTCGACGGGCTACGCGCCCTCAGATGAGGTTCTCGCCCAGGTTTTTGCCGCCGAGGACGTGCATATGGAAGTGCATGACGGTCTGGCCGGCGTTGACACCCTTGTTGGAAATGACGCGGAAACCGTCCTCCAGTCCCTTGGCCTTGGCGACCTCCTGGATGGCGTGAGCCATGGCGCCCATGGTCTCGGCAGGCACGTTGTCGGCGATGTCGCTGTAGTGCTTCTTGGGGATCACGAGCGTGTGGACCGGCGCCTGCGGGTTGAGGTCGTCGAAGGCGATGACCTGGTCGTCCTCATAGACAACGGTCGAGGGGATCTCGTGGTTGGCAATTTTACAGAAGATGCAATCGCACATAGCTGGTTCCTTTCTTACAGACCAAGGTAATTATATTTGGTCGAGATGCTTAGAACGAAAGGTTATCATCGGTGTTGGCGGCCTCGCCGTCGGCGAGCACGTCGTTGCCGTCGACGTCCTTAAGGAGCACCGAGACCTTCTGCTCGGCATCGGACAGGCGGGTGCGCAGGCTTTTGAGGAGCTCGACGCCGCGGGTGTAGCTCTCGAGCGACTCCTCAAGCTCCATATCGCCCGACTCCAGGCTGCGGATGATGAGCTCCAGCTCCTGCGAGGCCTGCTTGTACGTAAGCTGCTCGACCGGGGTCTTCTCTGCCATATCTGTTTCCTTTCCTAAGGGTCTATCACTGCGAAACGCGGTCTACTCGACCGTATCGACCGTTGCTGCCACGTTGCCGTCTGCCATGCGCACGCGAATGGCGTCGCCAGGCTTAAAGGTCTTGGCACTCGTAGCCACACCATCATCGCTGTACGCGATGGAATAGCCGCGAGCAAGCACTTTGAGCGGCGACAGGGCATCGAGCGACGCTGCCGCACGGCTCAGGTCGGACGCTGGCTTGCTGAGCATCGTGCGCCCTTGATGCTCTAGGCGGGAACTCGCAAGCGTGAGCGCATGGCGCTTACCATCGAGCCCCGAGGTGCTTGTAATCAGACGCTCGGGCAAGCGCTCAAAGTTGGAGCGGAATGTCCCGACCGAGCGTACTATGGCGCCCGACAGGCGATCGGCAGTCAGCGCAAGCTCCGATTCGCGACGCTCGACCATAAATGTGGGGTCGTTGAGGCACGGGCGACACGCAGCGGCATCGAGCGCATCACCCAAGCGAGCCGTATAGGTATCCCAGGCACGGCGACCGCGCTGATCGAGCATCTCCAGGTCGACCTGGGCCGACCCAATCATCGATGCCATCGCGGCACCCAGACGCTGATGGCGCGCCTCGAGCACATCGGCCAACTCCGTCATAGCCGGCGCCACCGATTCTGCCGCCGCCGTGGGCGTGGAGGCGCGTCGGTCGCTCACCATGTCGCAAATCGAGGTATCGGGCTCATGGCCAATGCCGGTCACCACGGGCACAGGACAAGCCGCCACCGCGCGGGCAAGCTCCTCGTCATTAAAGGTCATGAGGTCCTCAAAGGAGCCGCCGCCGCGCACCAGCAAAATACAGTCGGGCGCCGGCGTAATGGAAGCGGCGCGGCGCAAGCCATCAATGAGCTCGGCCGGCGCACCCTCGCCTTGAACCTTGGCGCCCACGCAGACAAGCTCGACGAGCGGGTTGCGACGGCGCAGCGTACGCTTGACGTCGTCGATTACCGCACCGGAAAGCGAGGTGACGACCGCCACGCGTGAGCAAAACACCGGGATGCGGCGTTTGCGGGACTCGTCCATCAGTCCCTCGCGGCGTAGCTTTTCGGCCAACTGCGCCACCTGTTGACGCAGCAGACCCTCCCCCGCCAGCGAAAACGAGCGAGCGACAAAGCTCATGCGGCCCGTGGCCTTATAGAGATTGAAGCTGCCCTTAAAGCTCACCTGCATGCCGTCACGCAGATCGAAGGTACGCTTGAGATAGGCGCCCTTCCAGATGATGCAGTCGACGGCGGCCGAGTCGTCTTTAATCTGGAAGTAGCAGTGGCCGCTTCGGGCATTGGGACCACGGAAACCCGTGACCTCGCCCAGGACGGTCAGTTGCGGAATAGCATCGAGCGCACCGGCGGCGATCTCTACCGCCTGGCTCACGCTGAGCTCTTTACGCTCTTGCTCGTCCGAACCGTCGAACTCGGCGGAAACGCTATTGCCGGTTAGATTCCAGCCTGCCACGCAGCCTCCTTTCGTCATCGTGCACAAAGGCTCTGGCCCTGCGCAAATTCAAGTCCAACACATAGTACAGCGCCGCGGGGACACAAATTCCCGCGGCGCCCAGCGACCCAATTTGTTATCGGTTGGAGTTTCTGTTGTAGCGAGCCATAAGATAGAGCAGCTGAATAATCGAGGTGAGCGCCGCAGCCACATAGGTAAGCGCGGCGGCCGTCAGCACCTTCTTGGCACCGTTGACCTGCTTGGAGCTCATACCCGACTGCTCAATATACGCCACGGCGCGCCGGCTAGCATCAATCTCGACCGGTAGCGTAACCAGTTGGAACAGCACGCTAAACGAGAAGAAGATCAGTGCGAGGGTCGTGAGTCCCGCGATGTTCATAAACAGGCCCATGAGCAGCACGATGGTCCAAGTGTTCTGGGTAAAGTTGACGACCGGCACGAGGGCGGTGCGTACCTTCATCATGGCATAGCCGCTTTGACGCTGCGCGGCATGGCCTGCCTCGTGACAAGCGACAGCAACGCTTGCGACCGAGCCGCCCGAACGGTTGGAATCCGACAGATACAGATTGTTGTCCTGCGGGTTGTAGTGGTCGGTAAGCTCACCAGCGACGCCCTTGATACCCACGGCATTGCAGCCGTTGGCGTCGAGCATGCGGCGAGCGACCGTGGCGCCCGTGTCGCCGTCCGAGCGAACCTTGGACCACGTCTTGTACGTCGAATTGATATAGCTCTGCGCGGCAAGGCCAAGCACCGTGCAGACAAGAACAACCAGCAGGTACAGCGGGTCGATACCAAAGCCGTATCCATAGTAATAGGGCATGCGAATTCCTCCGAATCGAGTTACACGTTGGAGGCATTCTACCCACTCAGCAGACTAGGCTTCCCTATAACAACTCAATCTTTCCGTCCTTCACGGTGAGTCCCATATTGCCGGAAAGCAGATCGTCCAGACGCGAGCCCACAAGCTCAAAACGCCAGCCTTCACGCAGGGGGCTCTGCTCGGGATGCTCAATGTAGTCGGCCAGGTCATCGCGCGAGGCAATAACCGAGGTCGCCACTCCCGAGCGTTCGGCAACCAGGCGGATGAGCGCATACATCAGGTCCGTCACGCTCTCCAGCTCCGGCGAGATCTGACGGTGCCCGCGCACCATGAGCGGCAGGCGATCGTGCGGGCAGCTCGCGCCGCGCTTGATGGCCATGAGCGCGCCGTCCACATCGCGCTCCCCCAACTGGTCGGTACCACGAATGCTACGGAACTCCTCAACGCGCACGGGATTGCGCTTAACGAGCGCAAGCAGCGTGTCGTCGGACATGACCCACTTGCGCGGGATGTTACGGCGCTCGGCGCGGTCCTCGCGCCAGGCGGCGAGCTCGCGCGCGATGCCCAACTGGTGACGGCTGCACGAATTGATGCGTTTGACCTTACGGAACGCCTCGTGGCGATCGGCGCGATAGTGCGACTCGTCAGCCAGCGGGCGCAGCTCGTCGAGCACCCAGTCCACGCGGCCCAGCTCGCGCAGGCGGCTCATCATCTCGGTATAGGCGACGATCAGGTACTTGACGTCATCGATCGCGTACTCGATCTGTTTGTCGGTCAGCGGGCGACGCGACCAGTCGGTCAGCGACTCGGTCTTGGGCAGCGAGACGCCGCAAAACGTCTGCACGAGCGCGCCGTAGGAAATCTGCTGGCGTTCGCCCAAAAAGGCGGCGGCCACCTGCGTGTCAAAAATCGGACGCGGCAGCACGCCCACGGTATGGAGCATAACCTCCATATCCTGCGAGCAGGCGTGGAAGACTTTGGTCACGCTCTCGTCGGCCATAAGCTCGGCCAGCGGCGACAGGTCGTCGATCACCAGAGGGTCGACCGCGACGCTCTCGGCAGGGGTGGCAATCTGAACCAAACACAGGCGCGGATGGAACGTGCGCTCGCGCAAAAACTCGGTATCGACGGCAATCGCGTCAAACTCACGGGCGCGCTGGCAAAAGTCGAGTAGAGCCTGATGTGTGGAAATGTACATATCAACCCATCGAATAAGGTTAGGCCCGAAAAACACGGGTAGGATAACGGCATTGTCTTACAACTATACTCGGTTAGTCACAGAACGGGAACGTAAGTATGCGCTGCCTTATCATCCACAACCCGGCATCGGGCCCCAGCTCAGATGAAATCTACGCATTCACGCACGCCCTCGCGCAGGGCGGCGACGAGGTCGTGATGCGTTTTATCGGCGATGGCATGGAACCCGAGGACGCCGTGGCAGACGTGCGCGAGTTTGATCGCGTGGTGATTTCGGGCGGCGACGGCACCGTCTCCAACGTGCTCGACCAGATGCGCGGATGCGGCGTCCCCACGCTCGTCTTCCCCTCCGGCACGGCCTGCCTGTTCTTCAACAACATCGGCAATGCCCCTGAGGCGGCGGCGCTTGCCAAGGCTTGCCGCGCCGGTCGCACGGTCAAAGTGGACATGGGCGAGCTCTTTTGGCTCGACGAGAACGGCAGAGAGAAGCGCCACGGCTTTATCATCATCGCCGGCTCGGGCTTCGACGCCGAGATCATGATGAAGGCCGCTCCCACCAAAAACGACATCGGCGAGATCGCCTACTTCCTCTCCGCTCTCGCCACGCCCAACCCCACGGTGGCGCACTTTACCATTGAGCACGACGGCATTGTCGAGGAGCTCGACGGCATCTGCTGCATGGCGGGCAATACCTCGGTCATTCAAAACGACATCAACCTGTTCCCCGACTGCCGCATGAACGATGGCATGGTCGATATTGCGGTCATCGAACCCGTGCGCACCGTTCAGCTGCTGCCTACTGTGATCACCGCTGCGCTTGACCCCGCCGGTAAGGTACTCGGGCGCCCACAGTTCAAGATCATCCAGACCAAGGAAGCCAAGATCACCTGCACCCCGTCACTGAGCATGCAGTTCGATGGCGAGATTATCTCCAGCAATTCGGGCGTCTTTGGAGCCCGCGCGCTTCCGCAATGCCTCGACCTCATCGTCGACGAATTCTCCCCGCTCGGAAAATAGGAGGACCCTATGAACGACAATCCCCTGATCGGCTTTATTGTCATCGTCTTGGCCATGCTCGTCGGTTACGCCATCAACGTGATTCACCGCCGAAAGAAGTAAATCCACATTGGTATGATATTCATCCAGTTATCGCCTCTCCCGCTGTTTATGCATTCGTCAAACAGCGGGGGATTTTCATTTCGGGCATTCCCAGCTACTTTATTCGGCTACAGTAATTACAGGGCGTCTTTATTAAAGTAAAGTTGCAAACTGAGTACGATTAACCGCTCATCGCATATTTCATCACGCTTATCGAGTAAGTTTCTTTCATAGATGAATATTGTTTCCAGTTCGTTACGCTAATGAGGTGTCTTTATTGGCTGAAGCCCTCTGGCGACAGAGGGCTTTCGCACGCTGGGAGGGAAAATGAGGAAAACTCGCCCCGTCAACGCGCTCAAGAAGCTTGGCATAGGCCTTGCATTTGGAGCTGCAACCATCATGTCCATGCCGACCTCTGCACTCGCTTGCACGCAGGTCTACATGGGCAAAAACCTTACGGCCGACGGCAACACGTACTACGGCCGTTCCGAGGACTATGGCCCGCGCTATCTTAAGCACTTTGGCATTGAGCCCTCTCACGGCCCGGGACATACGTACAGCTCGGACGAGTCTTCGTTCATGTACACCTCGACCAAGACCACGTATCGCTACACCTATGTACGCGACCATCCCTCGCAGTGGGATGAACGCTGGGATGCCTACTCTGAAGCAGGCATCAACGAGAAGGGCGTATCCTGCTCCGCCACGCTAAGCACCAGTATGAATGCAGATGCCGAGACAGCAGACCCCCTGACTAAAACCGGCATCGGCGAGTACAACTACGCCAGCGTCATCCTGGGCGAGAGCGCCACGGCCCGCGAGGGCGTCGAGCTCCTCGGCAGCCTGATTGACGAGCAGGGCGTCTGCTCCAACGACCAGATCATCATCGCCGACAACAACGAGACCTGGCTATTTGCCGCGCTTTCCGGTCACCAGTGGATCGGTATGAAGCTCGCCGACGACGTCGCCTCGATCAACCCCAACATCGGCAACCTCAACTACGATGTCGACCTCAACGACCCCGAGAACTGCCTGCACTCCGAGGGCATCGAGTCCATGCCTAAGGAGAAGGGCTTTGCCGAGTACACCGACGGCAAGTTCGACGTCGCCGCAACCTATGGCGAGACCATTCAGAATTCCGGTATGCACCAGTGGACCCGCTACGTCCAGGGCCGTAACTACTTTGGCAACGAGCTCCAGGAGGGCACCGACTACGAGATCGTCAAGGACGAGCGCGAAGAGGCTCGCGCCACGACCGGCGCCTTGGTCCACGAGATGCAGCCGCTGTTCTTCCAGCCTGGAAAGAAAGACTGGACTACCTTTGAGATGATTCGCTCTCTCGGTAACCGTGGCGAGAATACCCCGGGCCTTAACGCCAACACTGACGGTGCCTATGCCATCGGCACCGAGCGCAACACCGAGATTCACGTCTTCCAGGTTCGCAACGGTCTTGATCCCCAGGTTGCAACAATCCAGTGGGAAATGCTCTCCCGCGCCGCGTACTCCGTCGCCATCCCCTTCTACTCCGCGCTGATTACCGAGGTTAGCCCGTATTTCAGCGACCAGACCGTCTCCTTCGACCACTGCAAAGAGACGGACATCGTGAACAACGAGGAGCCCGAGAACTCCATCAACTACGTCCTCATGGACATCAGCTCCCTCTGCTTTGAGAATCCCGATACCCTTGGTATCAGCGTCCGCTCCTACCTCGATGCACTCCAGAACGAGCTCATCGAACAGAACAAGGAAGTCGACGCCGCCATGCTGGCCGAGACGACCACCGAGGGCCGCACCGCTCTGGCCAACAAGGCCGGCAAGGCTGCCACCGAGAACACCTACGTCAAGTGCAAGGCCCTGCTCCAGGAGATGCGCGCCTATCAGAAGGCCGGAAACTTTGACGAGCCCTTCACCCCGAGCGACCTGAACACCGAGACCAACGGCCTCAAGGTGTCCATCACTTACGCCAAGGATGCTCTTGCCACCGATCCGGTCACCCCGGATCAGCCCGGCACCCCCGAGCAGCCCGGCACCCCCGAGCAGCCCGGCACCCCCGAGCAGCCCGCTAAGCCCGAGCAGCCCACCACCAAGCCTGAGAAGCCTGGCAAGTCGGACACCACAACCACAGTAACCGCCAACAAAACGAACACCAAGGGCGGCCTGCCCACCACCGGTGATCGTTTTGATGGCCGCATGGTGGCTGCATTCGCCATCGCTGGCGTTGCCGTCATCTCCGCCGGTGGTTACTTCCTCTACCGTCGCAACAAGGAGTAACGTCCTAGCTGAGCGGGCAAGGCAGCAATGGCAGCCTCGCCCGCTTAGCCCGCTCTTTTGACCGGCGGGAAACCCGCCTGAAATCTTTTTAAAAAAGATTTCCCCGCACACACTTCGCTGTGCTATAGTGCAGCGCAACAGCAACTAGGTGCGACCGCGCCACGGCATCACGAAAGGAGCCACCAACATGAAGAACACGATGAACTCTCTCAACAACTGGTGGTGGCGTGATGCGAATACGATCGGTCGACAGTGAGTCCCTCACGCCTGTTTTTTAGCTCTAGGTGATTGGAAGGCCTCCGGTTTCGACCGGGGGCCTTTTTCTATCTCGAGCCCGATCGCATTCGCATCACGCGCCTCCGCTTTTCTCTTGCACTCCCATTCCGAAAGGATTTTCACCATGTCTCAGAACACCGCCGCCCAGCCCCGCACCGTCCAGACCGCCGACCGCGGCAAACTCGATGTCCGCGCCCTCGTCCTGCTCGCCATCCTGCTCGCCGCCGGCTTCATCCTCAACTTCACCGTCGGCAAGGCAATCTCGGGCATCTCGGGCGGCATGATCAGCCCCGAGTTCATCATCTCGGCCTTCTGCCTCACCATCCTGGTCGTTCGCCCCAACATCGGCCAGGCGCTCGTCATTGGCCTCATCTCGGCTGCCGTGATCCAGATCACCACCACTTCGCCGTTCGTCGATTTTGCCGCCGAGGGCATCGCCGCCATGCTCATGGCCGGCATCGTCAACGCCGCCGGCAAGAACGGTCAGGTCAAGCCTGCCGTCGCCATCGTCGCTACCTTCGTGACCACCTTTGTCTCCGGCGTCATCTTCATGGTTATCAAGATGGCCATGCTTGGCGTGGTCGGCGAGCTCGCCGCCGCTATGCTGCCCGTCGTCGCCATGACCGCCGTCTTTAACGCCATTCTGGTCGGCGCCCTCTATCTGCCCATTCAGAAGGCCCTGAAGCTCAACTAACCCACAGTGTCCCATCGGTAAAGACTGTCCCAAACAACTAGCTCTTGGGGACGTTCTTTAACGACTAGTCATGTAAGAACGTCCCCAACGACTATGAAAGGTATTCATGGAAACGATCATCAGCGTCGATGACGTCTCGTTCTCATATGGCAGCGCACCCGAGCCCGCGCTCGCCCACGTGTCGTTTAATGTGCATCAGGGCGATTTCATCGGCATTATCGGTCCTTCGGGCGCCGGCAAGTCCACACTTGCCGCCTGCCTCTCGGGCGCCGTGCCTCACCACTACACCGGCACCTTTTTTGGCTCCGTCACCGTGGACGGCCACGACACCTGCGAGGTCTCGCTCACCGATGTATCGCAGATCGTCGGCAGCGTGCTGCAGGATATCGACACGCAAATGGTCGCCTCGGTCGTCGAGGACGAGATGCTCTTTGGCCTCGAGAACTTTGGCGTCCCCCATGACCAGATCGAGCAGCGCGTGAGCGAAACGCTCGAGACCGTCGGCATCAGCGACCTGCGCGACCGCGAGATTGCCACCCTCTCGGGCGGACAGAAGCAAAAGGTAGCCATCGCCGCCATTCTCGCTATGCGTCCGCGCGTCTTGGTTCTCGACGAGCCCACCGCGGCACTCGACCCTGCCAGCTCCACGCTGGTCTTCGAGACGCTGCGTGAGGCAAACCGCGCACTTGGAATCACCATCGTCGTCGTTGAGCAAAAGGTCGCCCTGCTCTCGGAGTACTGCAACCGCGTGCTCGTGCTCAACCATGGCGAAATCGCGCTGCAGGGCGAACCACACGAGGTCTTCGCGCATACCGACGAGCTCCGTGCCATCGGCGTCGACTGCCCTCGCGTCACGCGTATCTTCAATAGCCTCGAGGCCGATGGCCTGGTAAGCGGTACCCCTTGCTTGGATGTCGATGAGGCCGAGCGCCTGATTTCGGGCATTGTCGACCCCGCACACGCGGCCAGCGAAGCCCAGGCGCCCGCCGGCTCCCCGCATGCACCGTCGTTGCGCCCGCACGCCAAGGACGCCGAGCCCGTGCTCACCTTCGATCACGTTGAGTTTGCCTATCCCAATGGCGGCGCCGCCGTACACGACCTCAACCTGACCCTCTATCCCGGCGAGCTCGTGGGCATCGTCGGCCAGAACGGTGCCGGCAAGACCACGCTCACCAAGCTGCTCACAGGCCTGCTTAAGCCCGCCTCGGGCAGCGTGCGCGTTACGGGGCTGGACACCGCAGCCGTTCCCACGAGCCGCATCGCCCGCGAAGTCGCAACCCTCTTCCAAAACCCCGACCGCCAGATCTGCAAGGATACCGTACTCGACGAGGTCGCTTTTGGCCTGGAGCTTGCCGGCATCGACCGTGCCGAGGCTCTGCGTCGTGCTCAACTTGTTATCGACCGCTTTGGCCTGCCTGCCGATGAGGCACCTTTCTCGCTTTCGCGCGGCCAGCGACAAATGGTGGCGCTTGCCTCCGTCGTAGTGGTTGAGCCCAAGATCGTCGTGCTCGACGAGCCCACGAGCGGCCTTGATTACCGCGAGTGCATGACCGTCATGGAAACAGTGCGCACCATGGCCGAGCGCGGTTGCGCCGTGATTATGGTCTGCCACGATATGGAAGTCGTCTCGGATTTTGCCGAGCGTATCGTAGTAATGGCCGACGGTCGCATCCTCGGCCGCGGCCGCACGCACGAGCTATTCTCGAACATCGATCTCATGCGGCGTGCCTACGTGGAGCCTCCCCAGGTTATTGAACTCTCGCGCCGTCTGGCATCTTCCGTCTCGCCCGCTTTTGCGCAGGTGAGCGAGGTCACCGATGTCGTTCGAATTACCAAGGAGATGGTCCGCCGTGGTTAACGTCATCGACTACATGCCGGGCGATACGCTACTGCATCGCCTGAACCCCGTCGTCAAACTGGGCCTCGCCGCCGCCATCATCGTCGGCATCTTCTTGTCCGACACCTACGTGGCGCTGCTGGGCTTTTTGGCACTCACCCTTGCGCTGGGTGCCTATGCCGGTGTCGTCGACCGTCTGTTCTCGCTGCTCAAGTTGCTGATTCCGCTCGCGCTTATCATGCTGGTGCTCCAGCTGACCTTTATGCGCGATGGCAACGTTGTGTGGGGCTTTATCACCGACACGGGCCTCATCACAGGATCGAAGGCCTGTCTGCGCCTGCTGGGTGTGGCGTTACCGCTCATCCTCATGCTCATAGTGACCAAGCTCAACGACCTTGCCAACGCCTGCGTCGAGGTGCTGCACGTGCCGTATCGCTATGCCTTCACCTTTACCACGGCGCTACGCTTTGTGCCGGTGTTTGGTCAGGAGATGAACGCCATCATGGAAGCGCAGACCGCACGCGGCGTCGAGTACGACACCAAGAACCCCATCAAGAAGCTTAAGCTCATGCTGCCACTGTGCGTGCCACTGCTCATCTCGAGCGTGGGCAAGACCGATGCCACAGCCTTGGCGGCAGAACAGCGCGGCTTCTATCTGCGTACACGCGCCAGCTCGTACAAGCGCTACTCCATCAAAGGCCTGGACATCGCCGTGCTCATCGTCAGCATCGCCCTCATCGCCATCGGCTTCCTGTTCTAGTTCGCCACCGGCAGCAACCGCCCAACGCAAAAGGCCTCGGCTCGCACCAAACGAGCCGAGGCCTTTACTGTTTCATCAGATAAAACCTACCAAAATTAACCTGTCCCTTTTTGACAGGTCGGAAGCTAGAGGCGGTAGGGGGCGCCGCTGCGGATGATGGATTCGCGCACCAGGACATCCATGGCATCGAGGGTGATCTCGGGCATCTCTCGATACTTCTGCAGCACCGATAGCTCGGTGCAGGCCAGAATGACACGGTCGCAGCCGCTACGGGCGAACTCCCACATCACGCGGTCGAACTTATCCATATCGGGCTCACGTCCGGCTTTCACATCATCGTAGATAAGCGACATCACATCGTTCTGACGTTTCTCGCTGGGATAGACGACCTCAACACCCGCAGCCTCGCATTCGCGGCCGTAGACGCCCGCGCCCACGGTTCCGTCGGTGCCCATAATGCCAATCTTGTGCACCGGCTCGGCCGGCATACTCAGGTTGGGGTCGAACTCGCACTCCCCCATCACCGCACCCGCAAGGGCATAGCGCACCGACTCACGCGGCATGTGGATAATCGGCACCTTCGTAAACGACTGGATCTGGTCGTAGAAGTAGTGCGACGTGTTGCAGGGAATGGCAATGTGCGCACAGCCCAGCGACTCGAGTGCCTGGGCACACTCTTTCATGGTCGCCAGCAGCTTGGCATGCTCGCCGGTCTTAATGGCAAGCGTGCGGTCGGGCATGGTCGACTTGGAGAGCACCACCATGTCGATATGTTCCTGATCGCAGGCAGCAGCCGTATGGCGCACCACCTGGTCGTAGTAATACGACGTGGCCTCGGCGCCCATGCCGCCGATAACTCCCAGCTTTTCCATCGCCGCCTCCTTGGTGACGCTTGCGCAATTGCGCGTATCATACCCGCGCCCGCCCGATGTAAACCGGACGGGCGCCGCACTCATCTACTTGTAATACGTCTTGAACAGCTTAAAGTGGCGCAGCTTGGTGTGCCACATGCGCAGCCAGCGGTTAAAGACAAAGTCGCCCTTCATAAACGAAGGGTCGGCGCCCTTGCCTTCCTTGTCCAGGCGATGCACCTTAGCGCGCAGCTCGGGATCCTTGACGTACTTGTCGACGACGCCCATGGGAACGACCATCCACAGCGCCTCGTCCTGCGCCGTCACAAACTCCGGCTCAAACGGGCGGTTGAACACATACTCGTCCACCACATACTTGGCAACGTTAAAGCCGCTGTTAGTGACGTAGTAGTTGCTGCGACCTTGGCGCGTGTTGAAATCGAAGAACTTAAACGAGCCGTCGCGTTCGTCGTACTTAACGTCAAAGTTGGAATAACCCACAAAGTGAAGGTCCTCGAGCAACTTGCGCACGCCGCCCATGAGCTCGTCATTGGGCTCGGTGATGATACAGGCGTGGTTGCCGACACCGTGAGGCTGATGCTCCTCGAGCAGCACGTGACCCAGGCACATCATGCGCACCTTGCCGTTGCGGTCGGAATAACTGGTGAGCACGCGCATGTACTCGTCATTGCCGGGCACGCGATCCTGCAAGATCAGGTCGTCGGTGTAGCCGCTGGCATACGAGTCGCGAATGACCTGTTCCAGCTCGGCACGGTCGGCAATCTCATAGGCCTTTTTCTGGCCCTCGAACTCGTGCTGCCACCACATGATGCCGTCAGAAGGCTTCAGAATCATCGGGTAAGGAAAATCGATCTGGTCGAGCACTTCGGCAGGTGCCTCGCCTTGGGCGTTCAGCATCGCCATGGTGAAGGTAAAGGTATGCGGATAGGGCACGCCATGCTTCTCGCACAGCTCGTAGAAGATCTCCTTCTTCTGACACTGCTCAAGCATGCTGTAGGGAGCGTAAGGCGCGACGATGTTATCCGCCAACTCATGGGCATCCTTGGCCTGAGCCACGAGGGCAACATAGTTATCGCCACAGCCCACAAGAACAATCGTCTTATCGGCATGCGCTTGGGCAATGCCGTTGACGGTCCTGAGCATCACGGGCATGGTATCGATATCCACGTTGGGCGTGTAGTCGATAATCTGGCTGCGGTACGCGGGACCCGTCTGGTACTTGCCAAAGACCAGGCTCTTGACCTGGTACTCCTCGTAGAAGGCGCGCGCCACCGAATAGGCGTTGATGTCGCCACCGAGCAGCACGGGAATAAACTCGCGCTCTGTAAACTGCAATGCCATGGAAACTTCCTATCATGAACTGCCCACACAACGGGCGGTCTTTGCGCAACTGATTTATTCTAGCGTGCCAAACCGCCGGCGCCCAAAGCTCCACCGTATCTATGGCAATCAGCGCAATTATCCAGCATGAAATCCGCCCTCGCCGTGATGGGACCCTGTAGTTGCAAAACCCCACATGAGGCGACTTTTGATAAACAAAAACCCTCTCGACAGGGTTCCGTAACGTTAAAGTTGAACTCTATGGTTTCTCAACAATTCACCATTCCCGCAGGTCAAGGCCAAAGCCTCAAGTTCAACTTGACCCTTTAGAACCTTTAAGGTTCAAGTTGAGGTCGAAAGCAGTAGTAGAATACCGTTCGAACCATAACCTACGATTGATTGCAGAGGGACTGGATGCAGCATTCGAATCATCGCGCCGCAGCGCTCATTGCGTCGAAGCCGGCTCGTATCATCACGAGCGCCGCGCTCGCCGTTGCGCTGACGGCCACGCCGATGCTCTCCCCCGTTGCGGCGTATGCCGCCTCGCAGGCAACGCAGGACCAGCTTTCCGCAGCCCAGCAGAAGATCGAAGCCGCCACGAGCGCCTACAACGACGCCCGCACCAAACTCGATGACCTGCAAAAGCAGATTGACTCCAATGAGGCAAGCATCGAGGAAATCGAGGCTAAGCTTCCCGAGCAGCAGGCCAAAGCAAGCTCCGCCATGCGCGATCTGTACAAGTATCAGAAGGGCACCAACCCCATCGTGAGCTTCCTGGTCAACGCGCAGAGCCTGGGTGAGTTCATCACGACCTGCAAATACACCAACCAGATCACGAGCTCGAGCGTCGACGAGATCGAACAGCTTAATAACATGCAAACCGAACTCGAGCAGAACAAGGCTGAGCTCCAGCAGGCCAAGTCTCAGCTTGAGGCAGAGCAGAAAAACGCCGAGGATGCGTTGGCTCAGGCCCAGCAGCTCCGCAGCGAGGCACAGGCAAAAGCCGAGCAGGAAAATGCCGCCGAGCTTGCCAAGCTTGAGGCCGATAAGGCCGCTGCCGCCGAGAAGATCTCGGGCGAGGGCGTAAGCGGCAGCAATTCCAGCAGCCAGGCCACCAACACCAACACCACCATCGACACCACGGTGAACAACGCCAATACCGGTAGCTCCGATTACGATTCGTTCATTAATGAGTGGACGAGCCGCATCGACAATTATCTCGCCGGCTCCCCCATGGCAGGCCAGGGCTATAACTTTGCCGTCGCCGCTTGGAATACCGGTGTCGACCCCCGTTGGTCCCCCGCCATCGCCTGCATCGAGAGCACCAAGGGTGCTTATTGCGCCAATTCTTACAACGCCTGGGGCTGGAGTGCCCGTGGCGGCGGTTGGCGCAGCTTTGGCAGCTGGAGCGAGGGCATCTCCGCTCACGTTGCCTATCTGGGCGCCAACTACGGCTCCACCCTTACCCCGGCAGCGGCCAAAAAGTACTGCCCGCCCACGTGGCAGGACTGGTACAACAAAGTCGCCGCTCAGATGAACCGCATCTAAGCGCAACTGCAAAGGGCCCCAATGGGGCCCTTTTCTTTTAGGTAGCGGAGGTATCGACGACGCCGGTCGCATTGGCAATCGCGACTATGACGATCATGCATAGGAGCAGCACACCCAATGCCTTGAGCCAGAGTTTCGCGAGTTTCTTGCCGCGATGGCTGTCGAGCAGTGCGAATCGCCGACGAAGACGGCGCTTATCGAGCAGCGCAAAATGCATAAGCACCATAAGGCCATCGACAAAGAAAAAATACTCGATTATGAGAAGCCACGTCGGGTAGCTTTGGTTTGCTCCCGTGGGGTGAAAGACGGCAAAGTGACTTCCGGCAAAGAACACAAGTAGCGAGAAGCAGACGAGCGCATTCCAAATGCGCCCCAGAGACTCCGGAACGCGAGAGAGCAGACCGCATGCAGCGGAGGCGGCAGGCCTAGGAAGCCCTGCGGGGTTCTGGAGCCCTTGGAGCGTCAACACCGTCTCCGAGGCCGGAGTACGGACAGGCGCAGGTGTAGGAGGCCGCACGGGGCGGCTCAGATCGTATGCCGAGCGCGTCGCCCGTCCCAACGCTTCCGCACTCGCAAAACGCTTGGCCGGGTCGAGCGCCATCGACATGCAGACGGCATCGGCAAGTGGAGTGGGAATGCCACGCGCCTCGCATTGCTCGCGCATGTCGAGCCCTGGTTTAGGGTCGACTCCCGTCAAGCAGAAGAACAACAGGGCGCCAAGTGCGTAGACGTCGCTGCGCACACTCGTCTGCCCAAACCCATACTGCTCGGGCGGCGCATAGGGTCGCGTGCCAAACTTGACGGTGTCGGCATCGGCGCCATCGCGCCATACGCGCGCGATCCCCAAGTCGATAATCACCAGCGACGAAAACGTCAGGCCCTCATCGAGCGTACAGTTCGCACCCGTCACGATGATATTCGACGGTTTGAGGTCGCGATGGATCACCGGCGCCGACGTCTCCCCCGCCATTGCAAAACCGGCGTGGAGCTCGCCCACGGCATCGCATAGGGCAGGATACAATTCACGCGCATAATCGGGGGTGGCTCCCAGACGGTCCACCAGCACCCCGAGCGTCTCCCCTTCGATGTATTCCATAACCACGTTGAGCTCGTCGCCCACACGACGACAATCGACGATTCTGGGCAGGTGCTCAAAACGCCTGCCTGCCCGCTGAGCGGCAAACAGACGCTCGTATGCCCCGCCGATTTGAGCCGAGGCATCGATGCGTTTACGGACAAAGGGGCCGAGCGAACCACCACCGGTTCCTTCAAAGTACACGAGCTCGGTTGTTTCAACGGACGAGCGCTTAAGTACACGCTCCACGCGATAGCTGTCGTCGCGATCGAGCGACGCCAGATGTTCGGCAAGCGCTGCGGTCAGCTCGTCATCGGAATATGTTGTGATCTGAGTATCCATAGCCTCCATCATAGCGCAGGGCGCAGACACCCCATGGCATCCGCGCCCCGTTCGTTTGCATCGTTGTTCGGCAGCTCCGCCGGCTCAGATATCAGCCGCTAACTCACCGTCTCCTCGCCAAAGCGATACAGCTCCTCGTTGACCTTTTGGAGGCTGCACCCGCGATCGATGCAAAAGATGATAATCGCATCACGGCGATCCTTGCAGTTAAGGACGCTTACCCCGGCAGCCGTCAGTGCACGGTTGGTCTCTTTGAGCGTCAGCGCCATCGCAAAGGCAATCTGCAGCACCTTATTGCGACTCGGATTGCGCGAACCAGTAAAGATCTGATAGCCAAAGGTCTCGTTGAGGTCGGCCATACGCACCACGCGCGAACGCTCCAAGCCCTTTTCCTGCAGCAGCTGCTTCAGGTAGTCCGAAAGCGACGGGGCGGCAAAGTCGTGCTCCCTGATATAGCCATCGATGTTCGGCGCATCGAGAAGCTCATTGAGCAACTCCTCGGTCAGCTTTTTATCGGGCATACGACTTCACCTCCCCCAGTGCATGCAACATGCTAGAAACCGCTTACGTCCGAACGCTCCCAGCTAGCAACCTGGTCGGGAGACACCGTACCCAGCGCCTCGAACTTCCAGGAGCCGCCCGCCTTCAGATGATTGGTGTTTGCAAGAGCCGTTCCAACCTGGTTGCCATCGGCATCATACAGAACATACTCAATCTGAATGTAGCTCTTTTCCTTGTCCGTGTTATTGGTCAGCGTGCCCGTGATCTTATAGGCAAACTGATTGGAGGTGTCTTCAGCCTCGTCAGCAATGGTATACGGTTCTTGCGGTTCTTTTTGCTCCTCAGCCTGCTGTGTCGTCTCGGCAGGTTTTGCCGAATCGCTCGCAGACGAATCGGTTGAATTGCCACCCATAGAGCCCACGGCACCGACGATAACCAGCACCACGATGACGCCTAGGACAATCTTGCCGATCGGCTTCTTTCCCTCTTTTGCCATTATTCATCCTTCCTACGATCCGGCTACCGTGCCGGCACACAGCACATCGTAGGAAGGATTGAATTTGAATTCATTAGCTGAGAGCTAAGGTTGCGGTAAACGGCCAATGCAGTTATCCAAACGCCAAGCAAACGCACTTTGCGCGACCGTCTGCTGGCAGTGCATCAACCCACCGTGACGGATTCCCCGGTAAAGGCACTGATCATCAACAGGACAAAGAACACCAGGTAGCTGACACTCAGCGGGTACGCAGTGATCAGGAATACGACCCAGCCGACATTGGTTTTACCGTCGGCACGGCGTTGCCCGCGATTGCGGCAGAGCCAAATCGTCACGCCGATGGCAGTGATAAACAGTACGAGTGCCGCCGCAGCCAGCCCAGCAAGCACAAACATCACGCCAATGCTCACAGCAATGACCGGAAGTAGCAGCAAACCACACCCGCATCCACCCGGACTATATACGGCAGATTGCCGACGTCGCCTCATCGTCACTCCATCACGAGCAATCGTTTGTAGACATCGAGGCCCTTGAGTAGGATTTCCTCGTCAAAGAGCATGGTGTCGGTGTGCAGGGCGCTTGTGGCATAGGCTGGGCAGCCATCAGCGTCGATCGGGTTTTCTTGTCCCTCTGGCACGCCCGTGCCCAGCAAGAAAAACACGCCCGGCAGATGGCGCTGATAGAACGCGAAATCCTCGGCGATTAGCAGCGGCTCGTCCACAAGTTGCAGCTCGGACAAGGCAGGCGCAATGTGGGCGAACAGCTCGGGGTCGTTATCGACCGGCGGATAGCCCTCGGCAAAGTCGAGATCGTACGTACAGCCTGTTGCGGCGCAGGCCTCGTCCAACACGCGGCGCACGCCCTCGCGCGCACGGTCGAACATACCGTCCGTAAACACGCGCAAGCTGCCCGCGACATGGGCCTCCCCCGCCACCGCGTTGCAAACCGTACCGGCCTGCAGCAGGCCGAACTTGCCAATGCAGGGCTCGTCGGCACCCAATTCGTCCATGAGCTCACGCTCGGAAACCAAGAACTTGGCCGCTGCCAGCGCGGCATCATGCGATTCCTCGACTGGAACGCCGTAGGTCTTGGCGATATGGATGCTCGTGCCATGGATATGAATGTGCGTCTCGCTTGAGCGCGCCAGCAGCGGACCGGAACAGCTCGCCAACGTGCCGGCGGGCAAATCGGGCCATACGTGGAAGCCAAAGATGCGATCCGCCCCGTAGCGCTCGAATACGCCGCTCTCACACACCGTCTTGGCGCCACCGGTCGTTTCCTCGGCCGGCTGAAACACAAAGAGCACGTTGCGCTTGATGGCGCCCGGCTGCTCACGAATCGTTCGGTCGACAAAAGTCGCCGCCGCGAGCGCCATGGCCATGTGACCGTCGTGACCGCACGCATGCATCCTACCGGGATGCGCCGAGGCAAAGGCCGCGCCCGTTGCCTCCGCGATGGGCAGGGCGTCCATTTCGGCGCGAATCGCCGTGGCATGCGCGGCGCCCGTGCCGGCATCGAAGAAAGCGCAGACGCAGCTGCGACACGGATGGGTCACCTCGCAGGCGAGCGGCGCCAACACGCCCTCGATATAGGTGATAGTCTGCGGAAGATCGAAGTCGAGCTCCGGAATGCGGTGCAGGTCGCGACGATAACGACGGAGTTCTTGGAGCTCGGTCATAGAGGTTCCTTTCATGGGTGCGCGTCGGTTGCCATCTATTGTGCCGCAAGATTGCCACACCCTTATTTCCAGCATATCCTTGCATTTTTTAAACGTTATATACGAATACTCTTGTTTGGTAAAGTGCAACGTGGTAGGGTCGTTACCACTTGATAGAGGCGCGGGCACGAAGAACCGCGGGCGAGCCGGCAGGCTTTGACCCCGTGGGGAGGCGAAACCCGCCGAACTGGGCTTTTCGGGCACGAACAACCTGGTGGGCCTGTGGGAAACACCCACAGGACTGTCTGCAGCAATGCGGGAGCGCTATCCGGACATTGGGTCCACGCTATGCGGATTCGATGCGCAGGTAGCGCCGTCTGGATAGCGAGGTTTACGGGACATGTCATTGACTCCCAACGAGGCATATGCGGCTAAGCGGCCGTTTGTGGACAAGGAGACACTCGAGCATATCGTCGAGCAGTTCCCCACGCCGTTTCATCTATACGACGAGGCGGGCATCCGCCGCAACATGCAAGAAGTGCGCGACGCCTTTGCATGGAACCCGGGCTTTAAGGAATACTTTGCCGTCAAGGCCAACCCCAACCCGGCGCTCATCTCCATTCTCAACGAATACGGCTGCGGTTGCGATTGCTCGAGCTATACCGAGCTCATGATCGCCCGCTCGCTGGGCATCACGGGGCATGACATCATGTTCTCGTCCAACGACACGCCGGCGGCGGACTTTGAGCTCGCCGACAAGCTGGGCGCCATCGTCAACTTTGACGACATCAGCCACATCGAGTTCTTTGAGCGTGTTGCGGGACCCATCCCCAAGACGGTCAGCTGCCGCTTTAATCCAGGCGGCCTGTTCCAGCTCTCCAACGGCATCATGGACAACCCGGGCGACTCCAAATATGGCATGACCACCGAGCAGCTCTTCGAGGCCTTCCGCATGCTCAAGGCCAAGGGTGCCGAGGACTTTGGCATCCACGCATTCCTTGCCAGCAACACTGTCACCAACGACTACTACCCCAAGCTCGCGCGCATCCTCTTTGAGCTTGCCGTACGCCTGGAGCGCGAGACCGGCGCACACGTCGCCTTCATCAATCTGTCCGGCGGCGTCGGCATCCCCTACCTGCCCGAGCAGCAGGCCAACGACATTCGCGCCATCGGCGAGGGAGTACACGCGGCATACGACGAGATCCTGGTTCCCGCCGGCATGGACGATGTGGCCATCTGCACCGAGATGGGCCGCTTTATGATGGGCCCCTACGGCTGCCTGGTCACCAAGGCTATCCACGAGAAGCAAATCTACAAGGACTATATCGGCGTGGACGCCAGTGCCGTCGACCTCATTCGTCCCGCCATGTATGGCGCTTACCACCACATCACGGTGATGGGTCAGCCGGGCGGCGCCGACAAGGCCACAGCGCCCGTCACGAACACCTATGACATCACGGGCAACCTATGCGAGAACAACGACAAGTTCGCTATCGATCGCGAGCTGCCGCATATCGACATGGGTGACCTGCTTGTAATCCACGATACCGGCGCGCATGGCTACTCCATGGGCTACAACTACAACGGCCGTCTGCGCTCCGCCGAGGTCCTGCTGCGCCCCGATGGCTCGGCCGACCTCATCCGTCGCGCCGAGCGCCCGGGCGACTACTTTGCCACGCTCGACGTGCTGCCGTGCGGCCGAGAGTTGCTGGCCAAGTCGCGCGCCGAAAGTGCCCGCCGCCGCGCTCAGGACGAGCGCCTGGCCGTCGCCGCTCAGTGGAACAAACGCATCCAGATCGCGGAAGCGAAGGAGAAGAACATGGACATCCGCAATCTCGAGGGTTCAATCGTCGCCCTTGTCACGCCGTTTAAAAAGGACGGCAGTGTCGACTTTGACGCGCTCGAGCGCCTTATCGATTTCCACCTGCAAAATGGCACCGACGCCATCCTCACCCTGGGCACCACCGGAGAGAGTGCCACGATGACCGACGACGAGGACAACTCCGTTGTCGCCGCAGTGGTCAAGCAGGTTGCGGGCCGAGTCCCCGTTATTGCCGGCTCGGGCTCTAACTCCACGCAGACCATGCTCACTAAGTCGCTCACTTACCAGGGCCTGGGCGCCGATGGTCTGCTGCTCATTACCCCCTACTACAACAAGTCTAACGAAGAGGGCATCTACCAGCACTTTAAGACCGTGGCCGACGCCGTGGACATCCCCTGCATTCTGTACAACATCCCCGGCCGCTGTGGCTGCGGCATCAGCGAGCGCAACGTAGAGCGCTTGGCCGCGCACCCCAACATCATGGGCATCAAGGAGGCCTCGGGCAACGTCGCCTACGCGGCCAAGATCGCCCACCTGCTGTCAGACGACTTCCGCATGTACTCGGGCGAGGATGCCCTCACCGTGCCGCTCATGAGCCTAGGCGCTTCGGGTACCATCAGCGTGTGGGCAGACGTTCAGCCGCAGCTCGTGCACGACATGTGCCGTGCCTATCTGGACGGCGACGTGGAGCGCGCCCGCGATATCCAGATTGCCGGTCAGCCGCTCATCAACGCCCTCTTTAGTGAGGTCAACCCCATCCCCGTCAAAGAGGCGCTCGCTCAGATGGGTATGATCGAGGCAAACTACCGTATGCCGCTGTGCCCCATGGCCAACGACACGCGCGCTGCACTTACCGATGCTTTGAAGGGAGCTGGTCTGCTTGATTAAGACCGTCATTATGGGAACGGGCCGCATGGGCTCGCTCATCCGCACTACCGCCGAGGGCATTGTCAACGCCGCTGGAGAGGCCGTTTTTGACATCGTCGCCCAGATCGGCTTCGACTTGTCCGAGCTCGAGAACGCCCCAGCAGCCGACGTCATCATCGACTTCTCGAACGTTGCGACCTTCAATGCTGTCGTCGCCTATGTCGAGCGCACGGGCGCGGCGTTGGTCTCGGGCACCACGGGCTACACACCCGAGCAGATGGATCGCCTGCGCGAGCTGGGTCAGAACGCCCGCGTCATGCACTCCGGCAATTACTCCATCGGCATCGCGGCCCTGCGTCATCTGGTGGCACAGGCCACGCGTGAGCTGCCCGGCTTTGACTGCGAGATTGTCGAGACGCACCACAACCAAAAGGCCGACGCCCCCAGCGGCACCGCGAAGCTGCTGCTCGACGCCGTCGTCGAAGCCGAGCCCGAGGCAGGTTACCACCCCGTCTATGGCCGCGAGGGCATGTGCGGCGCACGCGACCCCAAGGAGATCGGCATGCACTCGCTGCGCGGTGGCACTGTCGCCGGCGTGCACGAGGTGAGTTTCTTTGGCCAGGACGAGGAGGTCACGCTCACACACCGTGCCACGAGCCGCCAGATCTTTATCAACGGCGCCCTGGCCGCCGCCCAGAAGCTCATCACCCGCGACCCCGGCTTCTACACCTTCGACCAGGTCATGTTTGCCTAACCAGGTATCAACCGTATCCACGAAAAGGAGAAACAGCATATGAGTAACGCAGCCGAGATGGATGCACAGGAGATTATCAACTACATCGCCACCGCGCCCAAGAAAACGCCCGTCAAACTGTACGTGCGCGAAAAGCCGGGCATGAAGGTCCAGTGGGGCAATGCGCACGTCTACGGCGGTCATCGCGGCAAGACCGTCTTTGGTAACTGGGATGAGCTTAAGACCATCCTGGTCGCCAATGCCGATTCCATCGACTACTACGACGTAGAGAACGACTGCCGCAACTCCGCCGTGCCCATGCTCGACCTCAAGGGCATCAACGCCCGCATCGAGCCGGGCGCAATCATCCGCGACTGCGTCGAGATCGGCGATCGCGCCGTCATCATGATGGGTGCCATCATCAACATCGGCTCCGTCATCGGCGAAGGCTCCATGATCGATATGGGCGCCGTGCTGGGCGGCCGCGCCACCGTGGGTAAGAACTGCCACATCGGCGCCGGCACCGTGTTGGCAGGCGTCGTAGAGCCCGCCAGCGCCACGCCCGTCATCATCGAGGACGATGTCATGATCGGCGCCAACGCCGTGGTCCTGGAGGGCGTGCACGTAGGCAAGGGCGCCGTCGTTGCCGCCGGCGCCGTGTGCGTCGAGGACGTCCCCGCCGGCGCCGTCGTGGCCGGTGTCCCCGCCCGCGTCATCAAGATGCGCGACGAGAAGACCGACAGCAAGACCGGCCTGGAAGAGGGCTTACGTCAACTTTAATAGTTGCGCGGGTTTACCAACCCGCGCAACGGCTCGACGCTGCACCTTTGGTTCCGTCGTTCTAACGAACGACGGACCGGTCGACGCTACAAACGCCCCTAAGCGGCAATCTGACGTTCAATCGTCGGTCGCGTACCAAAGTACGCTTCCCTCCTCTTTCACGTCACCTTGCTCGCTTAGGGGCGCTTTCGCTGACGTATGCTCAGTCTGCAACTCAATTGAGCTCCAAGCAAAAAGGCCGAAGACCCAAAGGGCTTCGGCCTTTGCTTTCCCGCTGTAGGCGTAACGCAACTTATCTATTCTCGATGCTGCCGATGTTTTTGAGCTCGATGGAAATGAGGCCGTTGGGCTCGTTGACGAACTCGATGTACTCGGAGTTCGAGCCCATCTCGGCCGGAAAGCTGATCTCGATGCCCGTATCGGTACGAATCTTGTGGTTGCGCACGGCCGCACGCTCGACCTGCTTGCGCTCCACGGGCACACGCTCGGGCACCTTCTCTTCGGTCAGCGCCGCGCGTACGCTCTCCTTGATGACCGGCTCGTCCTCAAAGACCTCATCGACGATATCCCAGGGCGGCAGCTCCTCGTCATCCTCGACCTTCTCGGCCACAGCGGCCTTAACCTTGGCGAGCGCCACGGCCGTGTTGGCGCCGTGCTCCTCGGCGACTTCCTCGACCACACGCGTCACGGTGTCGATGACCTCCTTGCCAGATACGCCCGTGTCGCACTGCAGCAGGCCATCGGGAATGAGCATGCGGTCTTCGCCGGCAATCTTGCGCTTCTTGTCTACGTAGCCGATCTCCATGGTGCTCGCGCGCACGATGGCATAGCTCGGCACCTTCTGCGAGGGGTTCGGCAGGATAGCGTAATGGCGCGCGATGTCGTTGCGCACCTCCCCCTCCTCGCGGCCCACTTCGTGCATAAAAGCCTGCTTGGAGCCCAGCAGCATCACGGCAAACCAGCGGGCATCCTCATCGTCGTCAAAATCGGCCACGAGCACGTCGGTGGACTCGGATTTCTCGGCTTTGGTGAGCTCGGAGGAGATAAACTCCGCAATCTGCTGCGACAGGTCCACGAACTCACGCTCGCCAAAGAAATAGCCCTTGAGCTCGCCGCCAAACGCAGAGTTCTCGGCAAACGTGGCGCGTTTATTGTCGGCCGAGGTACGTGCGCGACGCAGATGCGTGGTCACAAAGTTGCGCACGGTGCGGCTTTCGATATCCAGCTCGCGCTGGCTCATGACGTTGACGGCCGAGTCAAAGTCCAGGATATGCAGGATAGCGTGGTTGATTTTCATATACGGCATTCCGTTCTAGATCGATTTCGGCACGAACCAGTATAGCGGTCGAGCCCTCCCCGAGCGCATCGAAGATTGGTGCATCGGGGACAGGTTGCTTTGCACCAATGGCTAGCGCAGGAGCTCGGACTGCCAAGCCTCGAGCTGTTCTGCCAGACTCTTACCGGCAGCGGACATGTCGATCTGGGGTCGTTTGGGCAGCAGTGCGCACTTAAGGATTGCCACGATGGTCTGCGAGACAAAGCGTCGTGTATCCTCGTCGAAACCTTGCGCAGTCTGGAGCATCACGGGCAGGCTCTCGCGCAGATTCCCAGCGATATCCGCAAACCGCTCAGCACCCGTAGCCTCAAACACGGAGAACAACGCATCTACAAAACGCTCGCGCTCGCTAGGTGACACTGCAAGCAGCATCTCGCGAATGGAGCCATCAACGTATCGAGCACCGGCAGACAGGCGCTCACAGTACACGAAGTCGCGACCATCAACCACCCAGCTAAAGGGATTATGCTGCAGCAGGCTGAACTCGGTGCTCTCAACGATGGCATAGTCCTCCTGTGTCTCGAACATCATGCCAAAGATCGACGACCGAGGTAGCGTCTTGTCGATTCGACCGGAAAGATCGGCAAAGGCGTTGCCGTTCAGAAACTCCTCGACGAAGCCCGGACCATCATGGGAATACACCCGTTCGATTCGCTCACGGGCGACGTCGGAGCACATCGCCGCACCGTACACCGCAAGGTTTCCGCCCTTGGAATGACCTCCGCACAAAAGCGGCCCGTCAATCGCATCCGCCGCCTCGTCCATATAACGCGCCGCAGATTCCTGGGCCGGCACGGGACACCGGAACGCCATGTTAAAGTCCTCTTTCCAGCCCACAATCGTGCTGTCGGTCCCCCGGAAGGAAAGATAGCTAAACCCCGCCGGAAACCGGAACGCCATGGCTGCAAACTGCTCTGTCGCCACCACATCGCTCACGGCACGATAGCCGCAAACGTGCACGCCACGGTAGCGAGGGCTTGCTGCCACGGCCTCCAACAAGGCCCTGCTCCCCTCTGAATCCCACAGGTCGCCAATCATGTCCCGGTAGCACTCGGCACGAAGCAGCTCGCGTACGTCTAGGCCCTGCCAGTTCGTCAGCTCCGCCATATCACCCGGCAAACGCAAATAGGACAACCACGCAAAGACCAGGCTATCCACCGCGCAGAACGGCCGTTCCTCAAACGGGTCAAACGCCGTCTGGGCATAGGTCAAAAAATTAGGCGAATCCGACATGGCGCTCCCATCAACTATGGTGCATTGGGGTCAGGTTACTTTGCACCAAAAAGGCGCCCGGACCGTGTGGACCGGACGCCTTTCATTGTAGCCTGTTGCCCAAAAGAGCTTGATTTAGCAGGAGAAGTCGACGCTGTCGATGATGTCCTTGAGGGCCTTTGCAGAGGCGGTGAGCTCATGCTGCTCGTCATCGTTCAGCGGCACGGGGACGCGGCAGACAACGCCGTCGCGGCCAACGACGGTCGGCATGGAGATGGCAAGATCGGACAGGCCATACTCGCCCACCATGAGCGAGGAGACGGGCAGAACGGTCTGCTCGTCACGCATGACGGCAGTGCAGATGCGCTTGACGGCCATGGCGACGCCGTAGTAGGTAGCGTGCTTCTTCTCGATGATGGTGTAGGCGGAGTTCTTGACGTCCTCGGCGATGCGCTTCTCGGCAGCTTCATGCTCCAGATGACCGTGAAGCTCGCAGAAGGTGTTCAGCGGAACGCCAGCAACCTGGGCGCTGGACCAAGCGACAAACTCGGAGTCGCCGTGCTCGCCCATGACATAGGCCTGGACATCGCGCGGGTCGACCTCAACGTGGGCACCAAGCATCTGCTGCAGACGGCCGGTGTCGAGCACGGTACCGGAGCCGATGACATGGCCCTCGGGCAGGCCGGACATCTTGATGGCGGCATAGGTCAGAACATCGACCGGGTTGGAGACGATGAGCAAAATGCCGTCGAAGCCGGATTTCTTAATCTCGGGGATAATGGACTTAAAGATGTTGACGTTCTTGTTGACAAGGTCCAGGCGGGTCTCGCCGGGCTTCTGGGCAGCGCCAGCGGTGACGACGATCATGGCGGCGTCGGCGACATCGGAATAATCGCCGGCGTAGATCTTCATCGGCTCGGCAAACGTCATGCCGTGCGCGATATCCAGAGCCTCACCCTCGGCGCGGTTCTTGTCCACGTCGATGAGGACCATCTCGGAGAACAGACCGCTCTGCATCAGCGCGAACGCCGAAGACGAACCGACGAAACCGCAGCCGACAATAGCGACCTTCTTCTCGTTAACCATTAGAAACTCCCATCTCTCTCCACAAGCAAGCCGCCCGGGAACGACCCGAGCGGCTTGCCGTAATCCCAATACATCCAATCGGGACTTTGATTATGCTCCTATTCGCAGCCAAAAATCGACCGTTTACCGAAATTGTTTGCAGGATTCGTAAAATAACTGCACGAAATCGGTTTCGAGCTATTGACGAGGCGAAATAGCTTTCTAATACAGGCCCGCCTCGCGAATGGCCTCGACAGCCAAAGCAATCTGATCGGGCGGCAGGACCAGCGCCATGCGCACGTGTCCCTCGCCCGAAGGACCAAAGCTCGCGCCCGGCGTCACCACAACGCCGGCCTTCTCCATAAGCTCCTCGCAAAACGCCATGGAATCGGTGCGACCACCGGGAAGCTTGGCCCACACAAACATAGAGCCATGCGCGTTGGGACGCTCCCAGCCCAAGTTCTCAAGACCGTCGCACAGGGCATCACGGCGCTCCTGGTACTTCAGACGCTGCGCCTCGACCTCATCGCGCGGACCGTTCAGACAGGCGATAGCAGCCTTCTGGATCGGGAAGAACATGCCAAAGTCGATCTGGCCGCGCAGTTTGGCAAAGGCAGAGACCACATCCTCGCGGCCGACCAAAAAGCCGATGCGGGCACCAGTGACGTTAAACGACTTGGAGAGCGAGAAAAACTCCACGCCCACCTCGAGCGCACCGGGATACTGCAAGAAGCTGCCGCCCGGCTCACCGTCAAACACGATATCGGAGTATGCATTGTCGTGAACGATGAGCAGGTCGTGCTCGCGGGCGAAGGCGATGATCTCCTCGTAGACCTCGGGCGTGCCCACCGAGCCCACCGGGTTGGCGGGCAGCGATACGATCATATACTTGGCACGATCGGCCACCTCGGGATCGATACCCGCCACATAGGGCAGGTAATTATGCTCGGCAACCAGCGGATAGTACTCGAGCTTGGCATCGGCAATCTTCGCACCCGCCTCAAAGACCGGGTAGCACGGATCGGGAACCAGGATGGTGTCACCCGGATCGAGCAGGGCCAGGCCCAAATGGCCCACGCCCTCCTGCGTGCCGTTGCACGACTGCACCATGGACGGTGTAATGCCCGAAACGCCAAAGCGACGCTCATAGTAATCGCACACGGCCTGCTTGAGTTCGGGCAGGTCGCGCAGGGCATACTTCCACATCTCGGGATCTTGGGCTGCATGCGTGAGCGCCTCGACCACATGGTCGTACGGCTTAAAGTCGGGCGTGCCCACGCTCATGTTGTAAATGGTCTTGCCCTGAGCCTTCAGCGCGAGAAGTTCGTTGTTGAGCGAGGCGAAGACCTCCGCGCCAAAGCGGTCGAGACGCTGCGATGCCTGCATGGTGCCACCTTTCGATATGAAAAACGCGGCGCTCCGACAAGAGCGCCGCGCGATACGGGCCATCAGATTGCAAAAGTGTAACGCTTGCAACCCCCGCATTGGTTCAATTTAGCCAACCTTAGTCAATTGCATTAAGCGCGTCGATCTGCGCAAGCCACAGTCGCGAGCTGGCGTCACTCGGCATACGCCAATCGCCGCGCGGACTGAGCGTCACCGAGCCCACCTTGGGACCATCGGGCAGGCAGCTGCGCTTAAACTGCTGGGCAAAGAAGCGACGATAGAACGTACGCAGCCACGTGTGAACGGTCTTGGCATCGTAGACGCCCTCGAAGCTCTTGAGCGCCATGCGGTAGATCTTGCCCGGCTCAAAGCCAAAACGCAGTAGGTAGTAGAGGAAGTAGTCGTGCAGCTCGTACGGGCCCACCAAATCCTCGGTCTTCTGCGCAATCTCGCCGTCGCCCGTGGGCGGCAGAAGCTCGGGGGACACCGGCGTATCGAGGATGTCGAGCAGCGTCTCGGCAATACGCCCGCCAAAGACATCAGCCGCATAACGCACCAGATGACGCACAAGCGTCTTGGGCACGCTCGCATTGACGGCATACATGCTCATGTGGTCTCCGTTATAGGTAGCCCAGCCGAGCGCCAGCTCCGACAGGTCACCGGTGCCGATGACAAAGCCGCCAGCCTGGTTGGCCAAGTCCATCAGAATCTGCGTACGCTCGCGGGCTTGGCTGTTCTCGTAAGTCACGTCCTGCACGGCCGGATCGTGCTCAATGTCCTTGAAGTGCTGCTCCACGGCCGCGTGGATCGAAACCTCGCGGAAGCTCACGCCAAGGTCGCGAGCGAGCGACTCGGCATTCGACTTGGTACGATGCGTCGTGCCAAAGCCGGGCATGGACACGGCAGTGATGCCTGTGCGCGGCAGCCCCAGCGCATCAAAGGCACGCACGGTCACAAGCAGTGCCAACGTGGAGTCCAGGCCGCCCGAAAGACCGATGACAGCCGCCTTGGTACCCGTATGGGCAAGGCGGGTCTTGAGGCCCGCAGTCTGCAGGTCGAGGATGGTCTCGCAGCGCTCGGCCAGGTCGCCATGGTCGGCCGGCACAAAGGGCGCGCGCGGGAAAACGCGGTCGATATCGCAGGCATCGCGCAGGACAGGCTCTTCGGCCAACACACCCTCAAACGAAAACTCAACGGTCGTGTCCTCCGGCGCATCGTCCGCGCGTGTCCACGTCGTCGAGCGGCGGCGCTCGGCAACCAGGCGGTCAAGGTCAACATCGGCGACGGCCATGTCGCAGGTAAGCAGTTTGGTGGCGGCCAGCTTAGAGCCGTTTTCGTAGATCAGGTTCTCGCCCGCAAAGACCATGTCGGTCGTGGACTCGCCCTCACTCGCATCCGCGTAGGCATAGGCGCAGTACAGGCGCGCACTCTGGTTGGAGATGAGGCTGCGGCGGTAATCCGCCTTGCCGATAATCTCGTCCGAGGCCGACGGGTTGAGAATCACCGTCGCACCGGCAAGCGCCATCTCGGTCGAAGGGGGTGCCGGCACCCACAGGTCCTCACAGACTTCAACGCCCAGCACCAGGTCCTCGGCGCCTTCATCACAGCAACGGTAGACAAGCCCCGAACCCAGCGGGACCGGACCCTGACCGGCAAATTCAACCCACACGGGATCCGCAGGCGCCGGAGCAAACCAACGGCGCTCATAGAACTCGCCATAGTTGGGCAGATACTTCTTGGCCGTGAGGCCCAAAAGCTCGCCCGCGCAGCACACGGCGGCGCAGTTGTAGATATTCTCGGCAACTGCAACGGGAAGACCGATGGTAAAGACGACCGGCAACTCACGGGTTTCATCAAGGATGTGCACAAGTGCCGCCTCGCAGGCATGCAGCAGTGTGCGGTTATGGAACAGATCGGCCGCGGTATAGCCGCACAGATTAAGCTCGGGCAACACCAACGCGCGAATGCCGCGCTCGGCAGCTCTGCGAACAGCTGCCAGCGCAACCTCGGCATTACCCTCGACATCGGCCACGCGAATCTGCGGCGACGCCGCCGCCACACGCAAAAAGCCATCGTTCTTATTAGCCGAAACGCAGCATTGCCTTGTTGATCTGGACACTGGAGGCCCCTTCTACCCTGAGATTCAGTCTAACGGACGTTCACATATCTCTAACTAGCCAAAGCAACCTCTCAGTTTACTGAGACGCCAACCTGTGCTAAGAGCATGTATTCCAAAAATATCTTTAATTAAAAAAGGAGAAATCGATAATCGACTTCTCCTTTAAGCGAGGCAAGTTAATTCCGAAACTAATGGCAGAATTTATCCATGTAGTCCTCAAAGTCGAACACTTCTACCACGACGCCCTCTTCCTGAGACTCTTTCAGTTGCTCCAAGAGATCTTTGTTAATAACGTCCATGCAGAAACCTCCTCTATCTAATCAATTGTAGTATATCTGCTTTCATGCAATTATCAACCAACTTGTTTAATTGCTCCTCGTTTGTCGATAGTCCCTCTTTTTTCAAAATGTCGCGCACCTCGTTCTTAGTAATCGGCTTTTCAAACAACGAAAGCAAAGCGAACGAAAAATCATTAACCGCACACATTCTATGGGTGGCACAACTCAGCAGTACTCTTAACCCCTCTTTTGAGCGTCCGACTTCTTTAACAAACGAACTTTTAACCAATTGAAAACCGTTATCGTGCATTACATAATCGGCATCGATATTTGTATTCAGCAATCCATAATGCAACAGTTCTTCTATCGCCCTTGTCAGCTTGAGGTCGCCCTGATCAAGAATAAGAGAAATGCTACAATCGGCCTCCAATAAACGGGCCAACTTAAGGTATACCAACTGGGAAACAGCATAGACATGATGGTATTCAGAATTATAGAAGTAGGCAAATGGCTCAACGAGCACGACAGAGGTCTTGGAATCCAGCCAGATTCGATCAGCTGGATTTAGACTAGTTAGCCGTCGCTTTACTTTGGTCAAATGTCCCTTATACCTGACAGCGTGAATAGAATCTAGGATCCAGGTCACCTCTGAAATATGAAGCCGCTGGGGCAAGTCAATTGTGTCGCTACCGTTTATGACCTCTTGCATATAAAAATCAATATGATGCTCATCAGATAAGGATTTTGCTTCATTTAAAGTTAAACCAGTGCCTGAAACATAATCCACTTCGAGGCGCAAATCCTCATATTGGGACTTCGGCATTACAGAGACACCATACTTATCGGGATGATTCCAAACATCCGACCCCATAACGAGACCAAAATTCGTAAATCCTCTCGTGGAATATGGAACACCACATACCTGTTTTGAATAATTCAAAACATTCTCTGTATAAGCTAAGGTGTTCAGAGCCTCTTCTTTAGTTTCGGTCGGAAAGCCAATCATAAAAAATAGATGAACAGGAATACCCGCATTGAGACAATCATGGACATTGCGATCAATCCAATCAACTCTCGTGTTCTTCTTCATTAGATCAAGAACTCTTTGGTTGTATGACTCGAGGCCAAACTGAATCTGCCTACATCCACTTTGGTATATCTTGTTAAAAACTTCTGTACTTAGGGTTGGAGAGAACCTCGTTTCTCCATGCCAGAAAAACGTTTTTCCCGATGCGTTTATTTCATCCGCGAGTTGCTCCATTCTTTTGCCTTCGAATGTTTCATCCACAAAAGAGAAAACTCTCGTGCCGTATTTTTCATTTAACCGACACATTATTTCAAATACTCTCGATATAGGCATCTTTCGGTAACAACCACCGGTGGCACCGGGAATGGTGCAGAAGGCGCAATGATTAAAACACTGCCTAGAGGAATAAACCGGCAATATTAACTCAGGCATGAAGTATTTAGAAAGGGCGAAGCCATCGAAATCGGGAACTGTATCGTTGATAAATGTTTGCTCAATCCGATGGTTTTTATATATCTTTCCACCTTTAGCATGGCAAAGGTTTGGAACACAGTCGAGATTGTCATCACCAGAGTCAAGAGCCTCAAGAAGACGTGCAAGCGGCTCTTCGCCGTCATACATCATTATCGAATCAATGTATTCAAAAAAGGGATGCCATTCTTTCATGCAGTCATCTGCTAAACGAGTAATGTAATTGCCGCCCAATGAGACGTGTTTAACAGATGGACATTCTTCCTTAATCAGTTTCGCTAACGTAACTGCAGAAATCAATTGGAAACAGCCGCTCACCGAAATCCCAATAAACTCGAATTTTTCCCTCTGAATACGCTTAAGAAAGGCAGTTTCATAGAAGGAAATAAACGGATTATGCAAGGTATCCGCAAGCGATTTCATTATTTCTGGTGTCGAATAATAATCATAGGGCAGATCTATGGAGTTGAACGTGTATTTAACTCCATATGAGACGTGATTTATGATATAGAGTGCATTTCTAAAAATGTTTTCAGCATATTGTCTTTCTTTTAGATTAAAGTATCTCTTCGATCTGAAAATATCTTTTGCCTCGCCAACATTAAGTGCCGACTTTTGTATCAACTCGATTGTTAATTGAACATTCGAACTAAACGAATCCTTTGATTCCCGATACCTTTTACAGCACTCTTCGACATGTCTAAAAGATAGGAGGTCATCGTAAAATTCCACGTTTAAGTCAACAATGTCAACTTTGTATTGTTCAACCTCTTGAAGATATGACTTCAAAACAGGCAAGGCAAGATACGGCCCCACTGGACTCCATCCTGGGGGAAATACTAAAAGCGTTTTAGGCATATCAACGTCACATCTTTCGCAAATAATTCAATTGAAACACAACTACCATCATAATTGAAAATACACCAAGTCCTGTAACGAGAATTGAGAACATCGCGATGCTCGTGAACAGCGAAACAAGAAGTGTTGAAATAACAACAGCAACCGATTGCAAAGACTCCCTAATTGAAAACAGGCTTATCGATTCAGATCCGTCTCTCGCCAAATCCTGCAGCGATGTTATGAGAAGCACATCTTGAATGGCGTTTCCGGCACCGACGATAAAAAGGAAAATAAACGATATCCCAGACGCATAGCGATAGCCAAACGCCAGATACGCACCGAGCGCAAGATACGTCACAAAACAATATGATTTAACGCAATCGGAACCACTGATTAAACGACCATATATTGTATTTCCGAACAACAGTCCGATTGTAAGACTACTCTGAAGGAATCCGTATTGTATCGATGACGAGTCAAATTGCAATTGCGCTATAGCTGGCAAAAGAGAATTCAGAGAGCCGAATGCCACGCCACTAGAAATATCGATTAATAGGAAACCAATTGCCAAGTGCTTCGCGCTAAGATCACTAAATGCAGTCCTGTTTTTTTCATTTTTGCTTATTCCCTCTTTATCATTAACCTCGATAACCGACGGAACATCTCGCAGCAACCAGAACGACGCGGCAAAAGAAAGCGCGTCTAATGCAAGAACAGCCTCCGCCCCAAATTGAGCGACAACAAAACCGCCGGCAACTGGCCCCAGAACCATCATCAAATTCTGCAGGAACCCAAACGAATTATTAATTACGTCGCGATTGATACTATTCGTATTGGCTCTTAACAACGAGTAAAAGCAGGGCATTTCTACCGTTCGGCAAAGCGATACCGCGCACGTAATAGCAAACATACTCCATTTACTATCAACAAAAATATAGCAAACGAATAATCCCGCGCGAATTAAGTCTGCCAATCTCATGGCCTGCAGTGTCCCGATACCCATCTTCTGAGGCAGCTGCGCGAGCGCAACTGAAAACAGAGAGGGGGCAAATCTGCAGCAGACCATCAAAGCAGTTGCAGAAACATCGTGAGTTACCTCGTAAATCAGCATTGGCAAAGCAATATTCGCACACCAATTGCCTATTTCGCTTATCCCTCTAGCAATATATAGGACCCGAACCGGACGGCTAGCTCTCAATACCGTGAACATCACGATTAACCTCGTATTTCAGGCCTCGTTCATCCCTTAATAGGAATCCATAATCAACCAAGTACCGCCTCAACACGGCATAATCAGGATAGAGCTGTGACAGCACACGATTAACCTGAAGCTCCGTATAACTTGTATTTAATTCAAAGAAAGAGACGGCCCATAGCAGCATGATTCTTTTATAGCTTTCCTTTTTTGGAATTGAAACCAGCTCGCCATTCTTGAGAAATCGTTTTTTAAAGTCTATTAGCTCATCCATTCACATCCTCCATTTCATACGCATCTAATACTAAAAATGCATACGCTTTAGGTCATCGCATTCAGCTTCTTTATTCGAACTAAACTCGAACTAATCTAAATTATTTGCTCAGACACTCTTCGAAAGCTCGTTTTTCACTCTGAGTAAAATGCCCTTCCCAGTCAGTCCACGAACAGGAAGGCAACTCACAACGAGCGGAGTCGAAGCCCTCTGCCGTCGGTCGCTCAAAATGCACGATAACCTTTTCAATATCGCCATCTGTAATCAGGTCAGAATGAATGACCTCGGTTCCATCTTCGAATGTCATATACGGGTACATCACGTAAACCACCTCGCAAACATAAATCCAGTTTAGCATCAAGCTATTGCACCAAAGACAGCAAGCCCCCCTTGATGAGTTGATGGTATCTGTTAAATGTCACGTACGATTCACATCTGGTGGGTACCCTGATGGCTACACGAAACGAAGCAGATTTACACCGGGAGGACCCCGTATGACAACCAAGTACACCGACGCGCCGCGCACGCGCGTCATGACGCCGGCATCACTCAACAACGGCGTGCACGAGAACCATTCCATCGGACAGACCATGGCCATCGCGCCCAAAAAGGGCCTGTTTGACGACATTTCCATTCCCCAGATCATCGCCGGCGCCGCAGCTGCCGCCACGAGCGTTGCACTTGCCTCCAAGATCGGTATCGCGGGTTCAGTAATTGGCGCCGCCGTGAGCTCGGTCATCACCGTTGTGTCCTCGCAGGTCTACCGCCACTTTATCTCTGCCAGCGCCAAAGCCCTCAAAGGTACGCACGCCGACGTCGACTACCCCGCCGGCGCCTATAAGCCCGTTGAGTTTGATGCCGAGGAGCACCTAGGTGGCGCCGCGACCACGCAGGAGATGCGCCAGGTTGCGGGACGCGCGACCACGGCGCGTGTCGCCCCCAACAGCCTGCGCGCCAAGGCGGCGGCAGAGCGCAGCCAGACGCAAAAGAAGGTCATCATCTTCTCGATCGCCATCGCCATCGTCGCGGTCATCGCCTGCGCCGGCGCCATCCTTATCACCACCGCCGGTGAGGGTCTGGGCGAGCGCCCCGAGCCAATCCTTTCGTCGCGCACGACCGAGAGCGATGCAAATGACAACACCCGGTCTCAAGATCAGCAGACGCAAACGGACGACACGCAAGACAGTTCCACCTCTGCCAATTCGTCTTCGAACACCCAAGACCAATCGCAGGGCACCGATTCCTCTACGGCCAACAGTGGCACGCCATCCGGCACGACCGACTCAAGCCAAACGACTGACGGTTCGCAGCCAAGCACGGGCGGCCAGACGAGCGACACCGCTTCGGGAACGGGCACAGCAGACAGCAGCAACGCCAACAGCTCGAACAGCTCGAGCGGAACCGCGTCCGGCACGGCATCTGACAACTCGAGCCAAGGCACGGCATCGGGCAACTAAGCACATTTGCCTCTCATAGATAACCGACCTATACAACGGGCGCGAATCGAAAGCGGTTCGCGCCCGTTTGCCTTGGGCGCCGCCATGGCGAACGCCATGCGATGGTAAGATGCTTTACATGTGTAAAGAGGAGATTTGCCATGAGCAAGACAATAGTTAGGCCCACGCTTTCGCTGGGCAACCACATCTATCTGTATCGCCTGCTGCGCGATGCGATTGGATGTGGCAAGCAAACGTTTATGACGCAGGTCGAGGAGGCGCTCGCCGCTGGCGACATGACCGCTTATGACCTGGGCTTCGAGTCCACGCGCGAGCTGCTCGAGGAGCTCGACGACTGCATTAAGCTGACCGTCTTTAAAGGCGGCCGCCTGTATGCCACGGTCATCGCCAACGAGGCCTGGGATGCTGCGCTTGCCAAGGGCGAGGACAAGCCCAAGACCGCCAAGGGCGCCAAGCAGTCCTACAAAAAGAAAAAGCGCGGTGAGAAGGACCTCAAGGCCGTGCGCCCCAAGCACGTTAAGCGTCCCGAGCCCGAAGCCATGGTTGAAGCCGCGCCGGAACCCGAGACAGAGACAGAGATCGAAGTCGCTATTGAGGTAACGGCAGAAGCCGAAACCGAAATCGCCGCCACGACCGATTCCGAAGTCATATCCGAGCAGGAAGCCACTGTGGAGCTCAACGAAGCGCCCAAGTCGACAACCGAAGAAGCCGCTGACCAACCCGAGCCGTCTGCGTTCCAAAACAGCGATGTCTTTGGCGACGAGGCCGAGAACGATCAGTCCGACAAGCCCGCAGATCAAGACGCTACCGAGTCGACACCGGAGCCCGAGACGCCGCAGCCCGCCATCTCGCTCACGGTCGTCTATGACCCCGAGAACGCCAACGCCGGCATCACCACCATGGCATCCACGCCCATCGAAGCAAAGTCGAGCGTCGAGAACGAGGACGCGACGCAGGTTGAGGTTGAAACCGCAGCTGCAGACGCGCCCGTCACCGTGGAGCCCGCAGATTCCACGATCAAGCCGGAAGCGACGCCGGAGCCCGCACCCGTCATCGAATCCGTGCCCACCTCTGCTTGCGGCCAAATTCCCGCACCGGCACCGGCTTCGGCACCCGCAGCGGCCCCAACCCCCGCACCCGCAGCACCGACCATCCCCGAGGACTTCCCCATCGATTTCGCAACCGAGGTCTTCTGCCCCGGCCCGCTTCTGCACCAGCTGTCGACCTATCTCCCCTACGGCGCCGATACCCTCGGCATTGTCGGCGAGTACTACTGGATCGCCCGCGAGCGCGGTACCATCGAGGCCGCGCGAAACCGCGCAAGCTTCCCCCTGCGCTACACGCAGGCCGGCGAGCGCCACGAAGTCACCGTGCGCATTCGCCGCAACACCACCGGTGGTCTCGGATCCACCTGGGCCATCGATAAAGTCGAAGAACCCGAGCAGTAACGACAAACGGCTCAAATCCAAATCAGGATTTGAGCCGTTTTTATTTGTTGATGTTGCGTAACCAACAGCGAGCGGGCCGCAAGTGCCCCAGGTTGCCGTGAAAGAGGAGCGACGCGTACTTCGGTACGCGAGCGACGGCTTGAACGGCAAGATGGGGTGCTTGCGACCCGCGCAGCGTCGAGCAGTTACGCGGTTTGGAAAACCGCGTAACGATCTAGTCGCGCGTCAGCTTGCGGTGAATACGATGCGGCTGTGCTGCGTCCTCGCCCAGGCGCTCGATGCGGTTGGCCTGATAGGCCTCGAAGTTGCCCTCGAACCAATACCAGTTGCCCGGATTCTCGTCGGTGCCCTCCCACGCCAGAATGTGCGTGGCAACACGGTCCAGGAACATACGGTCGTGGCTAATGACCACCGAGCAGCCCGGGAACTCGAGCAGCGCTGCTTCGAGCGAGGACAGCGTCTCGACGTCGAGGTCGTTCGTGGGCTCGTCGAGGAGCAGCAGGTTGCCGCCCTGCTTGAGCGTAAGCGCCAAGTTCAGACGGTTGCGCTCGCCACCGGAGAGTACGCCAGCGCGCTTCTGCTGGTCCTGGCCCTTAAAGCCAAAGCTCGCCACATAAGCGCGGCTGGGGACCTCGGTCTCGCCCACCATCATGTGGTCCAGGCCATCCGAGACGACCTCCCACAGGTTCTTATCGGGGTCGATGCCGGAACGGTTCTGGTCGACGTAAGAAATCTTGACGGTCTCGCCCACCTCGAGCTCGCCCGAAGTCAGCGGCTCCAGACCCACAATCGTCTTGAACAGTGTGGTCTTACCGACACCGTTGGGGCCGATGACGCCCACGATGCCGTTGCGCGGCAGGGTGAATGATAGGTCGTCGATGAGCACACGGCCATCGAACTCCTTGTGCAGGTGATGGGCCTCGAGCACCTTGTTGCCCAGACGCGGGCCCACGGGGATGCGGATGTCGGTCCAGTCGAGCTTCTGGCTTGCGCGGGCCTCGGCCTCCATCTCCTCGTAACGAGCCAGACGGGCCTTGTTCTTGGCCTGGCGAGCCTTGGGCGAGCTGCGTACCCACTCGAGCTCGGCCTCCATGCGCTTGGCGAGCTTGGCGTCGCGGTTGCCCTGCGCCTCGATACGGGCGGCCTTGGTCTCCAGATACGTGGAGTAGTTGCCCTTGTAGGGATAAAGGTGACCGCGGTCGACCTCGCAGATCCACTCGGCAACGTTATCCAGGAAGTAGCGATCGTGCGTGACGGCAAGCACCGCGCCCTGGTAGTTGTGCAGGAAGTGCTCGAGCCACAGGATCGATTCGGCGTCCAGGTGGTTCGTGGGCTCGTCGAGCAGCAGCAGGTCGGGAGCCTCGAGCAGCAGCTTGCACAGGGCCACGCGACGGCGCTCGCCGCCGGAAAGTACGTTGACCGGCATGTCGGAATCGGGCAGCTGCAGGGCGTCCATGGCCTGGCCGAGCTTGGAATCGATATCCCAGCCGTCGGCGGCGTCGATCTCGTCCTGGAGCTTGCCCATCTCGGCCATGAGGGCGTCCATGTCGCAATCCGGGTCGCACATCTCCTCGCCGATCTTATTGAAGCGATCGACCTTGGCGATCATATCGCCAAACGCCATGCGCACGTTCTCGATGACGGTCTTGTCGTCGTCGAGCGGCGGCTCCTGCTGCAGGATGCCCACAGTGTAGCCGGGGGTGAGCCTGGCATCGCCGTTGGAGACCTCCTCGATGCCGGCCATAATCTTGAGCAGGGTCGACTTACCCATGCCGTTGGGACCCACGACGCCGATCTTGGCACCGGGGTAGAAGCTCAGGGTCACGTCGTCAAGGATTACCTTGTCGCCATGGGCCTTGCGAGCCTGATACATCTGGTAGACAAACTCCGCCATATGTCTGTTCTATCCTTTCTACCTGCTGTTTCCCTATTCTTGATTCGCTTTAGTGGAAACGAAATGAGGGAACCAGCTCTGAAACGTAACGAAAAAGGGGCATGGTTGCCCACACCCCCTAATACTACCTGGGAAAAGTCCCCCGGAACATACTATGAACTGCGTACGCTAGTTTTCCGCAACCTTAACGAGCGGCTCGCTGCGATTTGCGCCACAACAGATACGAGTAGACGTAGACGGCTCCAACCGAACCAAACGCCAGAACCGCAATCACCGCGGCGACGACTTCACTCGAAAGCACGCTGCCTGCCACGCCCATCACAATCAGGCCAATACCCAGCACCATAAAGCAGGCGCCGCCAAAACGCTGAGTACGGCGCCAGTTCTCGGGATCGGCAAGCGCCCAAGGTGTCTTGATACCGAGCGTATAGTTCTGCTTCACACGCGGCAAGTAGTTGCCTACGCCGATGAATAGCAAACCGACAACACCGGAAATCAGCACGTTAACCGAACCGGCCGCCGGCACCACGCCCCAGACCGTAAGCTCTCCCAGCCAGCTTATGGCGCACATGAACAAGGTGAAGGCGATTACGAAGCCCTGGTAGAACTTGCCCGAGGTTCGATATGCCTCACCTTTGGGGTCGATGCGCGGCACCATGCGGAACATTGCGAGAAGCGCCAGAGGCAGCACGCCGAGCGCGGAGGCCATCCAGCTAGGACCCCAACCGTCGACGGCGCCGTTCGCGCCCCAGTGCGTGGGAATCTGCGTAGGCAAGCTCGGCATCACCATGAGGTGCGCTACGACATTGGCGACGCACAGAGCGACCAGCGCAATCCACACGCGCGACGATACCCCCGTGGGGTGAATGCCCTTGTTTTCGTTATTCATCCTTATCACCTTCAGTGTTTGTAAAGCCCATAAACCAGCCAATTAAATCCTGCATGACGGTGGTGTTTAAGCTGTATACGATGTTTTGGCCATGGCGCTCGTCGGTCACCAACCCGGCGTTTTTGAGCGTCGCCAAGTGATGGCTCAGCGACGGCTTACTGATATCAAAATGCTCGGCAAGCTCCCCCGCCGTGCAATTGCCCTCGCGCAGCAACTCCAAAATGCGCCGTCGCGTTGGATCGGCAAGCGCCTTAAAACCCTCTCCCGGCATAAGACCTCCTCTCATCATCTCTCATGACGTGCACACTATACTCGATATTTGGATGTTTGTCTAACTATCTAATCTCAATGCTTCAAACCACATCAAAGCAAACGCCATCGCAACCTATGGGCGATTACCTATAATGACGATAGCTAAAACACGATTCGCTTCCCCATCGGAGGATATTTATGACCGAAACCGCTGCCGCAGCCGCCATCGAGACACGCGACACCAAGCTCGAGATTATCATGGGCCGCGAGGCACTCGATAAGCTCGCCGATGCTACGGTGCTAGTGCTCGGCTGCGGAGGTGTGGGCTCCAACTGCTGCGAGGCACTCGCCCGCGGCGGCATCGGTCATTTCGTCATTCTGGATAAGGACATCATCGCGCCCAGCAATATCAATCGCCAGGCCATCGCCTTTCACAGCACCGTCGGCAAGCGCAAAGTCGACGTCATGGAGGCTATGATTCACGACATCAACCCTACCGCTACCGTCATCAAGCGCACCGAATACCTGCTGAGCGACAACATCGATGATTTCTTCGCGAGCGTTTTGGAGCAGACGGACGGCAAGCTCGACTACGTCGTCGACGCCATCGACACCATCTCGGCCAAGCTCACCATTGCCAAATATGCTCAGGACCACGACATTCGTTTGGTTAGCTCCATGGGCGGGGCCAACAAGCTCCATCCCGAGTGCCTCCGCTTTGCCGACATTTTCGATACGGTACGTGACCCCATGAGCCGCATCATGCGCAAAGAATGCAAGAAGCGCGGAATCAAGAGCCTGCATGTACTGTTTAGCTGCGAGGAATCGGTTAAGACACAGCCCCGCGACCCTTCCAACATCCACGAGCGCACCGAGCTGGGAACCGCCAGCTTTATGCCGCCCATCATGGGCCAGATGATTGCCGGCGAGGTTATCCGCCAGATCAGCGGCCGCGGCACTGAGCGCGTACGCTCCGATGGCCAACGTCTGGACTAGCGGAGCGCACCGAGATGGAGCCCCGGTTATTTGATGCACACTGCCATCTTGATTTAATGGCTCACCCGGACGCCGTTGCCGATGAGGCGACGGCGCTGGGCTTGGGTCTATTTGACTGCGGCGTCAATCCGCGCGACTTTTCGGCCGCAAACGAGCGCGCCTGTCGCCAACCAGGCATCATCGCCGGCGTTGGGCTTCACCCCTGGTGGCTCGCCGATGGCCACTGCGGTTTTGTCGAAGTCAATCTGCTTTGCGAAGTTGCTGCCCAAGAACGCTACATCGGCGAAGTCGGACTCGACTTTTCCGCGCGCTTTGCTGGAAGTGAGCCGCTACAAATACAGGCACTTAACCGGCTCTGCGATGCGCTCGTGCAGCATCCTCTTACCGGGCGCGTGATATCAATTCACGCCGTTCGTTCGGCAGGAGCCGTACTGGACGTCCTCGAATCGCATGGACTACTCATCCCAAACCCCGACTCCCCCGTTATCATCTTCCACTGGTTTAGCGGTACTTCGGACGAACTCGTCCGCGCACGTAATGCGGGCTGTTATTTTTCCGTCAACGAACGCATGCTCGCATCTAAACGAGGACGCGAATACGCACGACAGATTCCACTCGATCGTTTACTGCTCGAGACCGATTCACCAGCCGAACCAAACACAGAAACAAGCGCACAGTCGCTCATCAGATCGCTCACAAGGACCTCGATGCGCATTGCCTCACTCAAAAACTGTGACGCAAAGCGCATCGAGTCGGTAGTTTTAGCAAATGCGCACTCTGTTTTTGACCTTCGCTAACCCCTGTGGGCAAAAATGCCAAGGGACATGCGAATCGCACAACGCAGTCCCTATTGGTAGGCAGTACAATTCGGCAGCATTACACCAATTCGTGCATGAGATCACGGTTGCGTGCATACAATTCGTCGAAGATATGACGGCGCGACGCATATAACTCGTGGGCAGTCATATCGGGCACGATTGTTTGCGCAACGCCAAGGACTCGGGCGAGTTCATCCCATGATGCATAGGCGCCACCTGCGAGAGCTGCCATGATGGCATCACCGAAGCATGCACCCACCGTAACCTTGGCAACCGAGACCTCGCGCCCGCATACGTCGGCGATAGCCTGCATCCAAACTGGATTCTTGGTTCCACCTCCGACAAGCATAATGCGCCCAATTGGCAGTCCATGCTCTCGCTCGATAATGTCGACATGGGATGCAACGGTATACGCGACGCCTTCCAAGGCGGCGCGAACCATATGGGCTCGCGTATGCCTTCCGGTCAGGCCAAAGAAGACGCCACGCGCCTCGGGATCGTTGAGCGGAGTACGCTCCCCCGCAAAGTACGGCAGACACAGGAGCCCATCGGCACCCGGCGCCACATCGGCGGCATCATGCGCCATAACCGAATAGGCATCGGGACCACCGTGGCCCTCGGCCTCTACGGCGTCGCGATACAGCTCTTGGCGCAGCCACGATGTGAGTGCGCCCGCCGTATTGGTCCCCGCGCAGATCCCGTAAGTTCCGGGAATGATAAACGTCCCCGGCCACAGGCGGGCATCATCGATCATATGATCAGCTAGGTAGATGAAATACGCCGTACTCCCCAACTGAACCATCATATCGCCGGGACGGAATACACCCGTCGAAATGGCCTCGGCACCAGAATCGCCCGTTCCCACTAAGACAGGTGTCCCTGCCGCGAGCCCCGTCGCCTCAGCCGCACGCCGCGTAATCACCCCGGCAATATCGGTAGCCGACATTACCTCCGCCATCTGGTCAGGCCGGCAGAAACGAGCACATTCCCGAGCATCAACCTTCCAGGTGTAGCGGTCGTATAGGGGAAGAAAATCCTCCGCCAAATAACGGTCCACCGTAAAACGCCCCGTCAACTTTGCGCATAGAAACGATGACGCCGTCAGGAACTTCGCGGCACGTTCGTGCACCTCGGGCATATTCTCCTTAAACCACAAGATCTTGGGAGCAATATCTGACGAACAGGGATCGTGCCCGAAAAGCTCGCGTGCGCGATCTGACCCATATTCGGAAAGAAGCTCGTCAATCTGCGGCTTCGAACGTGCATCGACTCCATACAAAATCGCGGGCGCCAGCGCGTTGCACTCGGTATCGACCGGCACACAGTCGCAACCCAATGCGGAAAGGCCCACGCATCCGATCTGTGCCGCGTTAACCCCCGATCGCGCCACCAGCTCGCGCGACAAGCGGCAAAAATCGCCCCACCAAACTGCCTCCGCATCATGCTGGTACCATCCGTCACACGGGTTGTCCGTCTCATGTCCACAAGAGGCTTGGCAAACGATGTTGCATCGATCATCGATTAAAACGCCTTTAGAGGCGCTTGTCCCAATATCAATACCCAGATAGAGCGCCATAGGTGCCTACTCCCCTCGCGCCGTACGAGCGGCAGCCATAAAACGAGCTACCCGCTCAACATCAACCGGGGCATCCAGCTTTCCGTCGCGCTTTAAGCAGGTGCCGACAAACGCGCCATCGTAGTGAGCAAATACGTCAGCCACGGTATTTTCGCGACAACCGGTGCCACATACCACGGGTACTTCGCCAACACGCTCGCGGACTTCATCGGCAAGCTCGCCCGAAGCGCCACGACCGGCAGCCGAACCGCCGATGACCATTGCATCCGGAAGGCAATTAAAGAGAAGTGAATCGGCAATGTCCGCAGTCGTGCGGTCGTTGAGATAAACCTCCCCCTCGCTCGTGATGAAGTGAAAAAGCTTGAGGTCGTCCAAGCGCAGCGCCGCCTTGCGACGCATGGTGTGAGCGAAATCTCGGTTAATCAGCCCAAGATCACCGGCCCAGGCACCGCAAAAATTGCAGCGTGTGAACTGCGCGTCGACGGCAGCGCACAGCTCGATTGTGGCATCACCGTCGTAAATAGCCTCAGCTCCCCAAGGGGTCGACAGATCATGGGATAGAGCCCCGATTACATAGCCCATCGATGCAAGGGTTGAGGGAGAAACGTGCTGCTCATAGGGCATCGAGAGCTCATTGGTAATCAAAATGCCATCGACACCGCCCTGCTGCAACGCCTCGAGATCGCGCTTGGCAGCTTCCACGACCTGCGACACGCTTCCGCCCGGGTAATACAGTGGATCGCCCGGCAGAGGACGCAGGTGCAGCATTCCGATAACCGGCTTTTCGGTCTTGAACATCGAGGTTAGAAACGACATAACGTGCTCCTTCATAGAGTTATTGCAGGGACGTTACTCCCCCAGCACCTCGACGTACACTTTTCGCTTCTGCGGACCGTCAAACTCCGCAAGATAGATGTTCTGGGCACTTCCGCACACGATGTGGCCATCTTGGACGGGAAAGAAGCAACTGTTTCCACAAATCATGCTCTTGATATGCCCACAGGAGTTGTTGCCGGTGGCTCCATAGCTCGGCAGGAAGTGTGCATGCGCATAGGGGGCATCGAGTGGGGCGATGCGATCAAGCGTTTCCATAAGATCCGTCTCCACGCAGGGCAGCCCCTCGTTTACCACGATTCCACAGGTCGTATGCGACAAAATAATCGCTGCCAAGCCATTGGTCACCGAGCTGCGTTCGATGGCAGCGTGCACGTCTTCGGTAATATCGATGAACTGGTCCGGAGCAGTCGATAGATAGCTCAATGTTTCGAGCGTCACCATGTTTACTCATCCCCTTCAAGAAAACGCAGGGCATTACCCCAGTAGAGCCTTTCTCGCGCATCATCGCGCATGGACACGGTATCGAGCGCCCGCTTGAGTTTGAACGCACGGAAACGCGGCGTATTGCTGGCGAACATCACTTGATGCGATAGCGCGCGCTCATACCACAGCGGCCCCATATCGACCGTGAAAAGACGCTGCATCATCTCCTCGGGCGAATCGATGTAAGTGATAGAGGTGTCCGTGTAGCAGTTGGGATACTTGAGCAGCATCGCCACGGTCTCGCGCACCCAGGGCCAGCCAAAGTGGGTCAAACTAAAACGCACATTTGGATGCGTTGCGATTGTGTGCTCAAATGCAAGCGGGTTACTGCGCGAGAGCTCTGCGCCCGGCTCCCAAGACATACCGGCATGGAAAACCACCGGCTTGTTATAGCGCTCGCACAGCTCGTAAAGCGGCTCAGCCACAGCATCATCGGGGTCAAAACCCTGCTTTGCCGGATGCAGACAAAGCCCCTTTGCCCCCAGCTCGGTAAAGGCGCGCTCCAATTCGCCTGCGGCACTGCTCACCCGCGGATCTACGCTCGCAAATCCCCACAGACGATCGGGGTGCGCGGCAACCAGCATGGCAATCTGGTCATTGGTGCCAAAATGCCCTCCGCATGCCGTGGTTACATCGAGCGGCATGAGCAAGCTCTTCTGCACATCGCAGACGTCCATCTCAACTTGAAGCTCGTCCCAATCCATGGGACCCATATGCCCCATACCAAATTCTCGTGACCAAAAACCGAATCCATCAGGCTCATCACCCGGCGTACAGATCTCGCCGTAGAGCATGGGCTGAACCAACATGTCGATAACCATTTCGTACTCCTTTCCAGGCATTTGACCCTAGTACGGCTCAAACGAACCAATCACTCGGGACGACAGCTCAGCGCCCGCCTTCATACACGCCGGAATATCAAGGCCATCGATCACGCCCTTGGTAAACCCGGCAATATACGAGTCGCCGGCACCCACGGTATTAACGACCTTCTCCGCCGGTACGATCCCGCACTCATAGAAGCGCTCACCGTCATAGGCAATGCTTCCCTTCTCGCCAAGCGTGGCAACCGCAACGCGCGGTCCCAATTCCTGCACGTGGCGTACCCAGTCTCGTAGCTCCGGAGTGTCCTCTTCAAACGACATAAATGCGTAGTCAACGTAGGGAAAATGATTCTCACATGCATATTCGGGATCCTGGCTGAACACCGAGAAGTCCATAACCACCGTCTTGCCCGCATCGTGCCATTCGGGCAGGAGGTCCAAACAATTGCCAAACAGGTCGGTATGAATGATGTCATGCTCTAGGATAAACGCCCGGTCATCTTCATTCGGTCGATATGTCTCCATTACGCCATCGATTGCCTCGAGATGCACGCGATCGACGCCGTCTTTCAATGCCATGAGCATCACCGAGGTGTCGCTATCCTCCACCCGCAGATGTGAGATATCGAGCCCCTCAGCGGCCAGCGCCTCTCTCATCTTGTCTCCGTACTCGTCCTTGCCGACAACCGACACGGCGGATACCGAAACGCCCATTCGTGCAAGATGGATACCCCAGTCAATGCCATTACCAGTCGGATAGAACACGCCGATGTTTTGATAGACGTCCGCACAGCAAAAACCAGCTGCGCACGCTTTAATACCCATGGTCTTCTCCAATGCTCAAAAGGGGACCCACCACATGGCGAGCCCCCTTTTCGCGTTTCGCTTATTGTTTTGCGTCGGCTGTCCAAGACCTCATAGCCAGACCGCCGTACGCTTTCTTAAGCTATTCGACGATTGGTGCTCCGTGGCCCCAAGAACCTTCCATGCCGCACACGGTCGAGGCAAACCCGGCAGCAAAGTCGAGCGCGCGCTCGATAGCCTCGGCGCCATCCTCACCACGCTTGGCGGAATCGAGATAGCACATCAAAAACGAGGTGAGGAACGAGTCGCCCGCCCCCATGGTGTCCTTCATGTCCGTTACCGGTTTAGCCAGCTGGCGGTAAAAACGCTCGCCGTCGTAAGCAATGCAGCCCTCGGCGCCCGCCGTAGCCGACACAAAACGCGGACCCAGGCCCTTCACCCATGCCAGACGCTCGCGAATCTCGTCCTCACTCGCGGCATCCGCCGCACTAAAGAAAGCGAAATCGACGTAGGGCGCAATCTGCTCGTAGTACTCGTCAGTAGAGTCGTCCGAAAAGTCAAAAGAGACCGTGACGCCCGCAGCCTTCAACTTGGGCAGCTCGCGCTCGGTAAAGCAATAGTTGCCCGAATGAACCACATCGAACTGCTTCATGTACGCAAGGTCAAAGCGATCGAGGACATAGCGCGCATCGCCACGGATACCGCCCTCGTTGGAGCCGAGGAAGACACGGTCACCGTCGACGACGGTCACGCGAGCCGCTCCGTTCTCGCCAATCATCTGCTCGCACTTGTCAAGCTCGATACCCTCATCCTCGAGGCTTGCAATGACATGCTCGGCAGCGGCATCATTGCCAAAAATGCCCATGTATGCGGAGCGTGCGGCACCGCATTTCTTGGCATAAACGGCGAAGTTCACCGCATTGCCGCCAGGATACATGGTGTGGATATGCTCGTAGCGATCGACGACGTTGTCGCCAAATCCGAGCGCGTTAACGTTAAATGCCATGGCCTTTGTCCCTTCTAGTACTCGACAACACCCATATAGCGACGGAAATCGGGATCGTGATCAAACACCTTGCCGCGTGCAGCACGCAGCTCGCAGTTCATGGCGTAGAACAGCACCGGGTCCAGATAGGCACGAACGCTCGCCGGCACGGCTTCCATACCGTACTCCTTGGCATCGAGCACCATCAGCGTATCGGTATGCGTCTTAAGGAACGCCAGGGCGCGCTCGTCCATAGCACGGCACTCGCTGGAGCCCATCTGCAGGAAGTAAAAAACGCCATCCTGAGTAGCCTCGAAGGGGCCATGGAAGTACTCGGCGGAGTGGATGTAGCTGCAATGCTGCCACTGCATCTCCATAAGAGAGCAGATAGCGAAACCGTAGGTCTGGCTAAAGTTGGGACCGCTGCCCAGAATATAGAAGAACTCGTGCTCCTGGCAAAGCTTGGCAAAGCGATCGCCCAGCTCGGCATTTACCTTCTCGCGTGCCGGAGGAAGAATCTTATCCATCTCGGCAATACCGGCATACATATCGGCAAGATCGGCGTAGCCCTCCTGCTGATCGAGCAGCTCTGCCGCAAGCGACAGCGAAATACCAGCGGGGACCTCGGCCTGCGGCACGCCCTCGCCCCATGGGTAGACCCACGTGGTCCACTTGCCGGAGTCGATCTTGGATCCAGCGTTGTCGGTCTGGGCGATCACCGTAGCACCGGCAGCAAGGGCAATCTCGCAGCCCTCGACGACCTCCGGGGTGTTGCCGCTGTGGCTGCAAGCGATGACCAGGGACTTCTCGCCCAGACGACGCGGACGCATGATATCGAACTCGCGAGCCGTATAGATATACGAAGTGAAGGTGGTTGCCTCGCGCTGCAGAAGCTCATGAGCCGGGATCAAATCGATCATGGAGCCACCGCAAGCAATCCAGTAGACGCTGTCGAACTTGCCCTTCTCGGCAATTGCCTCTTTGATCAGATCGTGTGCGTTCATATCCAGTTCCTTTCTTATTTGGCCCGCAATCAATGACGTTGGTTGCGTGGCCGATAGTTGTTTTAGTCAATCAGATATTTCTCGAATGCGGCCATGTTCTTGGCATCTGCCGCCGCCGGGTCATCGTAGTAACGACCGTCCGTGATTTCCTGGCCCAGCATGCCGTCGAAACCATGGGCGTTGAGTGTGGCGACGAAGGCGTCCATATCGTGCTTGCCATCGCCCCACACCAGATGGCCATACGGGTCACCGTCGATAAAGTGCATCTCGTGAATTGCCCCATCACCAAAGGCGGCAAACCAGTCCTCGAGCGTCTCGCCTGCAACGCCCATCGCGGTTGTATCAACCATGGGCTGTAAGTACGGGCTCGCGACCTCGTCAATCATGCGCTTCGCATCGGAAACCGTCGTCACAAGGTTGCTCTCCTCGGGACGCAGGCTTTCCATCGTAAGCACCAGACCGTGCTCGCCGGCATACTCCGCCAGAATGGACAAGTGCTCGCGGCTGCGCTTCCAGGCTTCCTCGCGGTCCTCGTCCCAGTCGCCCCAGCCCGAGTTGACGGACATACGGTCGCACCCAAGTACCTCGGCAAGCTCAATGCCGTGCTTAAAGTACGCCAGGCTGCGCTGTTCATGCAGCGGTTTGCGTGCGCAGTACTGCCAAGGATAGACAACATTCTCGGGGCACAGAGTACGATACCTAAGCCCACGGTCTGCAGCCTTTTTCGCCAGGACCTCAGCCTCAAAGTAGCCCGTGTGGTCGAGCGTCACATGCGGCTCCGCACACCACAGCTCAATGGACTCAAAGCCCAAGCGCTGCTGCACATCAAGGAAGTAATCGAGCGACCACATGATGTAGTGGATATTCATGCCCGCAATCTGTTCGCGGTGCAGCGTCGGTTTGGATTCAGACATCTTATGCCTCCTTATTTCGATCGAACACGATTTGTCCGTCCGACATCGTCATATCAACCGCAAGATCGCGTGCGTCGCGATAATCGAGGTCGAACACATCCCGATCGAGCACGCAGATATCGGCAAGCTTGCCAACCTCAAGCGTACCCAGCTCGTCTTCGCGCATCAGATCGTACGCGCCCCCGGCAGTCCAAGCGCGCAAGAGCTCGACAAGCGTCAGCGTGTTGACCTCATTCACGGGCAGTCCGTCGGCGAAGAATCCGCCGCACGCGCTGTAGATTGACTCGCCCAGGCTCGGAATCAGCAGCGGCAGATCCGTGCCGCAGCACACTGTGCATCCGGAATCTTCCATGCCGCGGCGATTCCAGCTGTGCAAAAGTCGCGTCTCGCCAATTTGTCGACGCATCATCGACAGGCAATCCTCGCGCCGATCCAGCGTCAGAATCTGCGGATAGACCTCGCAAATTCCACCTAACTTGCCAAACTCGACAAGATCGGTCGGGTCAGAGTTCTCGAGATCGGTAATCGCATGGCGGCGAAGCATCCGTCCATGCTCGTCTCGAGGCAGCGAGGCATAGAGTGCCACGGTGCGACGAACGGCGCCATCGCCCTGGCAATGCAAGGAATATCGGAAGCCGTCAGCATCAATTGCACGCAGCTCGTTCTCAATCAGATCCCACTCTGGCTCCTCGACGACCGTCTTGCCGGCAGCGCCCGCAGCGGCCGTGTCCTCATAGGGGTCTATCATCTCGGCAAGCCCCACCCATACGCCGCGATCGGTCATACGGTTGAAGCCAGAAAAACGAACGAACGGTCCCCGGAAGCGCTCTCGCGCCTCGCGGGCATATGCCAGATTTGCACCGGCGCCCACCGGCTGCGACATCATAGAGACGCGAACCGTCAGCTCACCAGATTCCTCACGGCGAGCCATTTCGTCGGCAAAGCCGTAGTAGTCATCAAACGCCATTTCCTTGATGGCGGTAACGCCGCGCTCGTTAAGCATGCTCATGTAGTCCGAATACCTGGCACGCACCTCGGGCAGCGCGAGGAAATCGCTTATCATGCGCCAGATCTTCTCGGCATAGCACGCCTGGGGTGTAAAGCCGTATCGCGCACTGGCGGCAGCATTGAGAACGCAGGTATCCGCACCCGGTGTAAAGCAGACGACAGGGATATCGCCAAAACAATCGTCAAACACAGCTGCCGTATTTGCGTTCTCGGCATCCGATGCCAACGTTTCGGGTAGGTTGTGGCCAAAAGCCGCCGCGCAATCCGGATGACCTTCTTTCCATGCACGCAAGAGCGACACAGCCTCTTTGGCATCAGTGATGCCGGACAGATCAGACCCCAACGTCCGCAGCGCCCAACCTGTATAGAAGGTATGCACATCGATCAGGCCGGGCATGACAGTGCGGTCGCCCAGGTCAACTACCTCGTCCGCCTGGGTCAAATACGAAGCTACCTCACACTTGGTGCCAACAGCCTCAATTCGATTGCCACGGACCGCTACGAAACCTTCAAACGGCAGGTCCCCCGTACCGGTAAAGACGCTCTTAGACGTCAGGACCGTCAAACGATCAGACATCACAACCACCTACACCGGAAGCATGCCAGAGATTGCCGTTACAATCACGCCAAAGACGACCATGAAAATGAAGAACTTCCAAATGGTCTTCCACCATTGGCCAAACGAAATCCTAGCCACGGCAAGACCGGCGACCGTCATGCCCGCCACGGGGCTGATGGTGTTGATGGTCTGGTTGGCAAACTGGAGCGCGGTGACGGCTGCCTCGGGATTGAGGCCCATGAGCTCGGTCAGGGGGCCCATAACGGGCATGGTGAGCGCCGCCAGGCCAGAACTCGAGGGAACCAGCAAAGAGAGCAGGCCAAGGACGATATACATAAACGTGGTGTAGACGGCGGCGGGTGCACCGGCAAGCGCGGTAGCGAGCGCCTGGAGGATGGTGTCGATGATCATGCCGCCCTCGGCGATGACCAGAATACCGCGAGCGATACCGATAACGATGGCAGCGTACGCAAAGTCGGCAAGACCCTTAACGAACTCCTCTGCGATCGTCTGCTGGTCAAGGCCGCCCAGGATACCGGCAAGCAAGCCCATGCCAAGGAACACAGCGGAAATCTCATTCATGTACCAGCCCTGGGTAACAAGACCCCAGACGATAATGCCCATACCGCAAGCAAAATCGATAAGCACGAGCTTCTGACGAATAGTGAACTCTTCCTCGATGGAGGCATCGGTCACGGAAAACTCAATACGCTTGAGCTTATCGTCCTCGTACACAATGGACGACTCGGGGTTTTTCTTGACGCGCATGGCGTAGCGCATGGCCCATGCGATACCGACGGCAGTGAAGATGACCCAAGAAACGGCGCGCAGCCACAATTGCGGATTACCCTCGATGCCAATGATGCCTTGGGCGATCAAAACATTAAACGGGTCGATGGTCGAAGCACAATATCCCAGGTTAGGACCAAGGAAGCAGATGATGAATGCCGTCATCGAGTCATAACCGATACCCATCATGATGGGAATGAAGATGGCATAGAACGGCAGGGCTTCCTCAGACATACCAAACGTAGTGCCGCAAATGGACAGCAATGTCATCGTGATGGGAATGATGAGGATGTCCTTGTTCTTGAGCTTTTTAATCACACGGCTCATGCCGGCATTCAAAGCGTTGGTCTTGGTGATGATCGCGAACGATCCGCCAATCAATAAGACGAACGCAACGACGTCGGCAGCCTCTTGGATACCCTTGGTGGGCGCTTGCAGAACCGCGAAGATATCCTGGCCCAGATTGATGGTCTCGCCGGTCTCGGAATCGGTGTAGTTCTTATCGACCTGTTCATAGGTTCCAGCAACGGCGACTTCACGCTCGCCCGCCGCTGTCGAAATCGTCTTGCGCTGATACTGACCAGAGGGAACGATCCAAGTCAGGACCGCAAAGACAACGATCAGCAAGAACATGATCGTATAGACATGCGGTAATTTGAACTTAAAACGTCTGTTTGTCTTCTTCGCCTTCGTATCTGACATAGATACCTCCAAAGAACTCGAGACTGCATCGCATCTCGCTTCAACGTTTGCATAAGGCAAACGTTCTATGACGTCCCATAGATTACCAGCAGCTTTTTCCTTCATCAAGATAATTTCAAACTGATTGCCGCAACGCGGTTGAACGGTTGTGTTCGCGCCGTGAACGGTATGGAAACGCCCGGTGAGATGATCCACCGGGCGTTTCCATTCGCAATGTCCTAGATGTCAAAAACGTAGCGAGACCCAACGATCCGCTGACGACCGATGATAAACGGCCGCCGCTGCTCATCGAAAAAGAAGGCTTCCATATAAAACAAGGGTTCGCCAACGGGAACTGCCAACAGTCGAGCGACCTCGGGCGACGCGCACGCGATCTCGAGCGTGCACGGGTCGGTAAACGCGGGCGTGCGGCCCGTCCGGTTGCGCACGAACTCAAAAATGGATTGATTAGATAGAGGTGCCGTTGATAGATAGGCGTTGTCCTCGTAAACATATATGTTGTTCTCGAGCATGACAGGGACGCCATCGGCAGTGCGCACGCGCTCAACGCAAATCAAGTCAGTTCCAACGGGAACACCAAAGAACTGTGCTTCGGTGGAATCCGCCGGCAGTATCTTTCTCGAAATGACACACGCCCCCGGTTCCATTCCGTTAACGCGGCATGCGTCCGAAAAACTCTGGACGTCATCCTTCTGGCGAATCTTGCGCTTGAGCTTGGGGGCATTGACAAACGTGCCTTTCCCCTGTCGCTTCGTTAGATAGCCCTGTTGGACGAGCTCCTCAATAGCGCGTCGCACGGTAACGCGACCAACTTTATAGCTCTCAGCCAATTCGAATTCGTTGGGTATCCGCGCGCCTGCCTTGTAGGCGCCGGAGTTGATTTCGTTTTTAATGATATCAATGACCTGTTGGTACAGCGGTATCGCTGCTTTACCGTCAGTTGGCCCTTCAGTCGGTGGCATATACCTTCTCCCAGCACAATTAATTCTAAAACGGGCTTAAGGGCATTCAACAAGCCCTTAAGCCCGCATTAGCTTAAAGTATGCTAGGTGTCGCACCAAAATGTTGGCTATTTACTCATCAGACCCGAAAAACGCGCAACTACCGCGCTCCTAAGAAAGCGTGAGCAGCTCCGGCAGCTGGTCGATAATCTTGTCCGCGGCATCCTGGCTAAAGCCAAAACGCTCCTCGCGCTTGGCAATAACTGTCAGGCCGGCTCGCTTGCCAGCGGTGATGCCAGGCACCGAATCCTCAACGCAGCAGCAGCGATTCGCGGGCAGCCCCAGCAGGTCCAGCGCATGCAGGTAGATGTCGGGCTCGGGCTTGCTCTCCTTAAACTGCTCGCCGCTCACCACATACTCAAAGGCATCCGACAGCCCGCATGCGTTGAGCACTTCTTCGATGCTATCCATGGGAGACGAGCTGGCAAGCGCCACGCGAACGCCACGGCGCGGCAGCTCTCGAATCGTATCCACGGCGCCCGGGTTAATCAAAGCCTGATAGTCGCGCGGACGCTTATGCGCCCACTCGTCCCAACGGGTCAACGCTTCCTCGCCAGTTAAATGCCCCTTACCGGCGCGCTCAAACCAATCGACCAGCATATGCAGGAAGAACTGATGCGAGGTACCGACCTGCCCATTCAACTCCTCTTGAGTCAGATTAAGCCCAAGCTCCTTGGCAAACGCGGCAGTCTCGCCCAGGTAGTAATATTCGGTATCGACAATGACGCCGTCCATGTCAAAGATAACGGCGTCGAACGGAAACGCGGACACGGCACCCTCCCTAACAAAAGGGCGCCCGCAAGCAGGCGCCCGAACCATGCATTAATCGGCGATTCTAACCCAGCAGCTTATCCAGCGCCACCGCAATACCATCTTCGTTGTTATTGGCGGTCACCATCTGGGCTACCGCCTTAACCTCATCGACGGCGTTACCCATGGCAACACCGGTACCCGCCCACTCAATCATGGACTTGTCGTTCTGGCCGTCGCCAAACGATACAACCTCACTGGCATCGATGCCGAGCTTGGGCAGGGCACCCTCGAGCGCACGAGCCTTGTCGATACCGGGCGCCGTGTACTCAAAGTACCAGTCGGCCGTAAACATGCCCGAAAGCGTCTGCTTAAAGGGCGCATACATCTCCTCGTAATGCGCCTGCAGGTATGCCGGGTCGCCTGCCGTCAGCAGCTTGTCCACGGGATAAGTGTCCACGACCTCATGCAAGTTCTCGACCTCGCGGATCTTAAGGTCGCAGGCATCGCGCTCGTATTTGACAATGTTTTTCTGCGAGCCATCCGGCAGCGTAATCATGCAGCGATACGAGTCCTCGACATGCAAGTCGCGACCGAGCGAGATCATGGGGATCACATCATAGTTTTGCAGATGATCAATCAGACGGTGCAGCTCGTCAGCCGGCATGGCCTGGTCAAAAAGAACCTCATCGGTCTGAGCGTCGACCACATGCGCGCCATTGAAAGCGACTAGCAGACCATCATGGTTTTGAAGGTCGAGCTCCTGCGCCAAGGCGTGCAGCCCCCATGCGGGACGGCCCGAAGCCAAAATGAGCTTAATGCCCGACTCCTGCGCCGCGAGCAGCTTTTCGCGCGTACGCGGGCTGATCACCTTCTGATCGTTGGTGAGCGTACCATCGATATCCATTGCGATGGCTTTAATTGCCATATGTGCCTCCTTGCATCGTTTTTATCGCGCACTATCTTATCCGAGCCGGGGCACGTTCGCACGGCGCGCGTATGACGGTTGCAAAACCACCCCATTTGAAACAAAGACAAAAAAGTACTTGCAAAGACGCGTTCCGACATATAAGTTGATAAAAGACCGCCGTTGCGGTTTTAAGTAGATCGAGCATATGAAGTTTGAGTTTTAGCGTGTAAGAGAAGGAAGATCGGCAAAGTACAACCCCAAACGCAATGACAACTTAATGAGGTAACTGCCACATGTGAGGCACCCAGGGCATTGCTGTCTCGATTTTGAGCACGATGCCTTCCGCCTTGCATGGGCCGTTCCATCCCGCCCCTGCAGCAACTGCCTCACGGGCTCATTGAAAACCGCATAGCACCCCAACGTCAGCACATCACCCACGGCAAGCACATCACTCACGACAACCAACACATCAACAAACAGCACGAACATCAACCGATTGGAGAAGCTATGACAAACCACCACGCTGAAGACGGCGATAAGAAAAGCATTCTGGATGCCCGCATTGAGCGAGCATATGCAAACGAATATGACGCCGCCTTTGCCGCCGCGACCATCAAGAACTACGCGTCGCTACCGCTCGCGACGATCTTGGCCGATCACCCTCAACTGCTGAAGCGCTGCACAAAGATCATGGGCGACCCCGACATTCGCAAGCTGACAGACCCCTATGCCCCAAAACGCGACAACGATTCGCACGTTCTTACCGTAGGCTGCCTAGCCCATATGCTTACGGCGCTCGACACGAAACTCAAGCTCGAATGGGAGCCCGACGAGCGTCATGAACTCGAAAGCAAACGGAACACCCTGCGCACCGCACTGTTCCTTCCGTTGGACGGCCTCAAGCGCTGCAACGTCGAGCTCAATACACAGGCGCGGCAAAAGCCCGGGACCACGGGGCAGAAAACTCCTAGACCCCATGCGGCCATCGTCGACCGCAACCGATATAACCGCATGACCGCGCACTTTTCCGCCGAGGGAGCGGCCATAAGGACGCTGATCGACCTGCTGTGCCTCCTGAGCATCAACGAGCTATTTGAGGGCTATCTCGCCCTTGTTCCCGCGACGGCACCCAAGTCGGTAGCAAAGATCATCGAGACCTGCAGACGCCAGTTTGAGCGCCATCGCAATGGCAACGAGATGAACGCCAGCATCGCGCAGTACTACGCGGCTCATTACAAAAATGACGGATGTGCCCCTGTCGAGCATCAGCTGCGGCTCGCCTACACCACGCCCGCCGCAACGCTTCATCGCTTTGGAGCCCTTGGCGCTTGCGAGCCGCACGAACAGGCAGCCTGTCCCACAACCGAGCTCGATCTCAGGCTTGGACGAACCCTGTAGCCCGCCAGCCCCTCCGCGGGCAACAATCCTATTCCACAACACAACCAACAGAAAGGAGTCCTCATGGACACCAATCATTCCCCCATCATCAGCCCCCTCACCATGCGTGAATCCGCCCGAGGTATCACGCTCACCAGCATTTACGATGAGATGCTCGCCCGTCGCGAGCTCTCCGTCATGGGAAACATCGAAACCCCGATGGCCCACGACCTATGCCAGCAGATCCGCCTGCTCGATGCCACCGACCCCAGCCGCCCCATCACCATATTTGTCGCCAGCGCCGGCGGAAGCGTGCGATCGGGTCTTGCGATCTATGACGCCATGCGCCTCGCATCGTGCCCCATCCGCACCGTCTGCCTGGAATTCGCCGCGTCCATGGGCGCCGTGATCTTTATGGGCGGTGACGATCGCCGTATGGCGCCCCATGCAGAGCTGATGATTCACGACCCGCTGATCCCCCAGGGGGCAGGCGGCTCGGCACTTGCGCTGCAGGAAACCAGCCGGCGTCTCATGCAGACCCGCAAGACCCTCACGCAAATCCTCTCGGACCGCAGCGGCCTCACGCCCAAGCGCATCCAGTCCCTCACTGCAAAAGACACCTACCTTTCGGCCGAGCGCGCCGTCGAGCTCGGCTTTGCCCACGAAATCCTCTCGACCACCAAGGAGGTCGCCCATGTCTAACCTCGCCAGCCGCCTCGCCGCATCTGAGTCCGCATCGTCCACCATCCTCGCCAAGGATCGAACGCTTTCCTGCGACACCCGCCAAACGGGACTCAACAACAACGCACTTGTGATCGGCCCCTCGGGAGCCGGCAAGACCCGAAACGTCCTCAAGCCCAACCTGCTGCAAATGAACGCAAGCTACATCGTGCTCGACACCAAAGGCACGCTCTGTCGCGAAGTGGGACCCGTGCTGGCAGCCCACGATTACCGCGTGCAATGTCTCAACTTCGCCGACCTCAACACCGTCCCGGCCCTTGCGCTCGGCATCGAGCGCTGCGGCTACAACCCCCTGAGGCACATTCGCCGCAAGGCGGACGGCAGGCCCAACCAGCAGGACATCCTCTCGGTGGCAAAGGCCATCTGCCCCATCGAGGACAACAACCAGCCTTTTTGGGATCATGCGGCGGCAAACCTGCTGTCGTGTCTTATTGCCTACGTCACCGAACAGCTACCCGCCGACGAGCAGACGATCAGCTCGGTCATCAAGCTGATCGAGCACCTGCAGGACGGTGCCACGGCCCGATTGTTTGACGATCTGATCACGACCGACCCCCAAAGCTATGCCCTCTCGCTATGGCGGCGCTACGCCATTACGCAAAATGCCGAGCGCATGCACGCGAGCATCGTCGGCATCCTTGCCGAAAAGGTCATGTGTCTGGGATTCGACGGTGCGGCACAGCTCTATCGTGAGTGCCATCAGGTGGACTTCGCTTCCATGGGACACACCCCCTGCGCCCTGTTTGTAACCGTGAGCGATATTGACCGCAATCTCGATCCGCTGACCGGCCTCTTTATTACGCAGGCGTTTATGGGCCTCATTCGCGAAGCCGATAGGCAGCCCGACGGCAGCCTGCCCGTGCCCGTGCGCTTTATGCTCGATGACTTCGCAAATCTGCAGATCCCCCAGATCGACAACGTGCTCTCGATTATCCGAAGCCGCAACATCTGGGCAACGCTGCTATTGCAGTCGACCAATCAGCTCGATGCGCTCTATGGCGAGGCACGCGCACGCTCCATCATGGGCAACTGCGACACGCATCTGGTGCTGGCGTTCCAGGATCCCGAGAGCGCCCGGGTGTTTTCCGACCGCGCCGACGCACTGCCCAGCACGCTCATGGCGACGCCGATCGATCGCTCGTGGCTCTTTGTACGCGGTCGCACTCCCGAACAGGTCGAGCGCTTTAGGCTCGAAGACCATCCGCTCTACGGGGAGCTGCCCGAGGCGCAGCGAGGCCATGCGGAGGCCAAGATCTAGGCGCAGGGTTCTCGCAGCGCGCGGCGCCCCGGCGATGTTCCACAAAGGCCGTGCGCCCCGGGACCACGGCAAAGCAAAGGGGCCCGCATCCGATAGGATACGGGCCCCTGACTATAAGGCGCGACGCGTTAACAGCAGCGACTACTTGCGATGCGTGCGATAGAACTCGATAAGCGCTTGAGTCGAAGCGTCCTGCTCGGCCTTGGCGGCGTCGTCGTGGAAGGCAGGGGTAATCTGCTTGGCAAGCTGCTTGCCCAGCTCAACGCCCCACTGGTCGTAGGAGTCGATGCCCCAGACCGTGCCCTCGACAAACGTGATGTGCTCGTACAGGGCGATGAGCTCGCCGAGCGCGAACGGGGTCAGCGTGTCGCCGAAGATCGAAGTCGTCGGACGGTTGCCCTCAAAGCAACGGGCCGGGACGATCTGCTCGGGTGTGCCCTCGGCGCGCACCTCATCGGCCGTCTTACCAAAGGCGAGCGCCTTGGTCTGGGCCAGGAAGTTGCCCAGGAACAGCTCGTGGACATCCTGGCCGCTGTCGGTCGCAGGGTTGGCGGTATTGGCGAAGGCGATGAAATCGGCCGGGACCACCACGGTGCCCTGGTGCAGCAGCTGGTAGAAGGCGTGCTGACCGTTGGTGCCGGGCTCGCCCCAGAAGATCTCACCGGTATCGGAGGTCACGGCGCTGCCGTCCCAGCGGACATGCTTGCCGTTGGACTCCATGGTGAGCTGCTGCAGGTAGGCCGGGAAGCGGTGCAGGTACTGGCAGTACGGCAGCACGGCGTGGCTCTTGGAACCGAAGAAGTTGACGTACCAGACGTTGAGCAGGCCCATCAGCGCGACGGCATTGTTCTCGAGCGGCGTGTTGCAGAAGTACTCGTCGATGGCGTGGAAGCCCTCGAGGAACTGCTGGAAGCGCTCGGGGCCGAGCACGACGATCAGCGACAGGCCCACGGCGGAGTCAACGGAATAGCGGCCGCCAACCCAATTCCAGAAACCGAAGGCGTTGGCGGGGTCGATACCGAAGGCCTCGACCTTCTCGAGTGCGGTGGAAACGGCGACGAAGTGCTTTGCCACGGCCTCGGCGTTCTGCTCATCGGAGCCATCGATGGCGCCCTGAGCCTTGAGCTGCTCGAGCATCCAGGTCTTGACCTCGCGAGCGTTGGTGAGGGTCTCGAGCGTGGTGAAGGTCTTGGAGACGATGATCACGAGCGTGGTCTCGGGATCCAGGCCTTTGAGCTTCTCGGCCTGGTCGTTGGGGTCGATGTTGGAGATGTAGCGGCAGTCGATACCGGCGTCGGCATAGGGACGCAGAGCCTCGTAGGCCATGACCGGGCCCAGATCGGAGCCGCCGATGCCGATGGACACCAGGTGCTCGATCTTCTTGCCGGTAACGCCCTTCCACTCACCGGAGCGCACGCGCTCGGCGAAGGCATACATGCGGTCGAGGACCTCGTGCACGTCGGCGACGACGTCCTGACCGTCGACGATGAGCTGGCCCTTCTCGCTTGCCGGACGGCGCAGCGCGGTGTGCAGGACGGCGCGGTCCTCGGTGGTGTTGATGTGCTCGCCGGAGAACATGGCGTCGCGGCGCTCCTCGAGCTTCACCTCGCGGGCAAGATCGCACAGCAGCTTGACGGTCTCATCGGTCACCAGGTTCTTCGACAGATCGAAGTGCAGGTCACCGGCGTCAAAGCTCAGCTTGTTCACGCGCTCGGCATCGGCGGCGAACCAGGCCTTGAGGTCGATACCATCGGCCTCAAGCTTCTCCTGATGAGCCTCGAGTGCCTTCCAAGCGGCAGTCGACGTAGCATCGATAGGTGCGGCAACAGTTGCCATAGAGTCCTCCTCAGCATACGGGCGCACGCCTCCATGCGCCCGGACATTCAGATGCCACTATTCTAGCGCAGGTCAAGACTACAATCAGCGAGCGTTGCCAATCGGCCCCCCAAACGGCAACCGATTAAAAAGGGACAGGCTTATTTTGGCAGGTCAAACGCTTTACCAACCAAAAATAACCCGTCCTTTTATGGCAAATATTAGGCCGCGGCGCAGATGCTACCGAGCAACTCACGCAGAGGAGACCCGATGCCCTCCAGCAGTTCGGGCGCGATAATGGCAAAAACGGGAACCTCACCGGTGCCCACGACAGCAGGCGCCTTGCCCTCCGAGAGAATGCATCCATAAGGGACAAAACCGTCTTCGCCGGCATCGAGCGCCGCCATGCGACGCGCGAGCTCGCGCGCAAAGCCAGCAGTATCGGCATCGCCAATCGCCAGGACAAAGTCCACGCCTTCGTCGGTCGCCAGGGCCACGGCTTCGTCGATCAGTTCGTCTCCCCCGTCGCCCCCAACCGAGCCGCAGCGGAAAAGTACGCGCTCGAGTAGGGCTCGATCAAGCGAGCCAAGTGCCGCCGAGACAAGCTCATCGCGCGTATGCTTGTCACCGCCCAACACGACCAGCGCCTTGGTGCCACCGTAGTGAGCGACCAATCGTCCGCACCAGCGAGCCACGTCTCCATCCACAACAAGGCGCGTCGGCATACCAAACCCGTAATTGACCATCTTTCCCACAACCCTTCCGTGCACATAGGCGGTATCAATCGTTAGGCTCATGCTACGAAGCGAGCTTTTCCGAGCTGTTTCGCACTCTTTAGAGCTGCGTTAAAACCCGATCCAACCGCACGACCATACCTACCAAAACAAACCAGTCCCTTTTTGACAGGTTTTGACGATGTCCGGACGAGCGGGTATTATCGAACAGATATTCGATAAGAACATGTGTTTGATGGGAGGACGCGTGGGGCACGAGCGTCACACCTATATCTGCATCGACCTCAAGACGTTTTATGCCAGCGTCGAGTGCGTCGACCGTGGGCTCGATCCGCTCACCACCAACCTGGTCGTTGCCGACGAATCGCGCGGACGCACGACCATCTGTCTCGCTATCACGCAGGCCATGAAGGACTTAGGTATTCACAACCGCTGCCGTCTGTTCGAGATTCCCGACGGCATCGACTGCATCAAAGCAGTGCCACGTATGCAGCACTACATGGAGGTGTCGGCGCAAATCTACGGCATCTATCTGGAATACGTCAGCCCCCAGGACGTACACGTCTACTCCATCGATGAGTGCTTTATCGACGTGACGCCCTATCTGGACCTTTATCACACCGATGCGGAAGGGTTCGCTTGCACGCTGCGCGACGAGGTCTTGGCGCGCACCGGCATCACGGCGACGGTCGGCATCGGCCCCAACCTATTCCAGGCCAAGGTAGCGCTCGACATCACTGCCAAGCACGTACCCAGCCGCATCGGCATACTCGACGACGAGACCTTTCGCAAGGAGATCTGGCCCCATCGCCCCATCACCGACATCTGGGGCATCGGCCCCGGCGTGGCAGCCCGCCTCGAAAAGTACGGGGTATACGATCTGATGGGCGTCGCGGCGCTCGACGAAAACCTGCTCTACGACGAACTCGGCGTCAATGCCGAATATCTCATCGACCACGCCTTCGGGCGCGAGCCGACAACCATCGCCGATATCCAAGCCTATCGCCCGCAAGCAACTTCAACTACCACAGGACAGGTGCTCTCGAAGGGTTATGCCTACGAGCAGGCCTACACCGTCTTGCGCGAGATGGTCGACAGCGCCGTGCTGGACTTGGTCGATAAGCACGTGGCGTGTGACAGCATCTCGCTCTTTGTGGGCTACGCGAGCGAGCGCGCCGACATCCGTAGGCTTGATGCCAGCGGTACCGCGCAATATGTGGACGGATGTGGACACCTACGCTCGAGCACGTCGAGTATCGAACCCACCGCAACCGCCGGCCCCGAGCTCGCGCCCCGTGCGCCCAAGCCCGTCCAGCGCGATGACGAACGGCGCCGCCTGGTGCGCGAAGCGCAGGCAATCGATGGTATCTTTGTGGGAGAGCATGGCGGCAAACCGCGTGGTGGCTATGCCGCACTCTTCGCGCACTCCAACGCCTCGCGAAAGCTGCCTGAGCGCACCAATTCGTTTAAGAAGATCATGGGCTATTTCGACGACCTTTGGGCGCAGACCGTCGATCCCAAACGACCGGTCAAGCGCATCAACCTGGGCTTTGGCAACCTCATGCCCGAGGAATTTGCCACCATCGATCTGTTCAGCAACATCGAGGCCGATGAGCGCGAGCGCGACCTGGCGCGCGCCGTCCTGGCCGTGAAAGGCAAGTACGGCAAGAACGCGCTCGTCAAGGGATTAAGCTTTACCGCCGGCGCCACCGCACGCGAACGCAACGATCAGGTAGGAGGACATCGTGCCTAAGCCCCAACAACAGCCGATGCGGCCACCGACACCTTTTGAACGCCTGGCGGACCCCGAGGGAAGACGCCGCTCCGCCGACCCCAAGCTCACCGCCAACGGCGCCATCCGCGCCGGCCGTGCCGCGCAGTTTATGCCCTTTGCCGCCCTCACGGGATACTACGAGCTTGTGCGCAAACAAGAGATCACTGTTGAGCCCAAATGCGAACTCACAGAAGAAAAAGCCCTCGAGCTTTCGAAAAAGCTCGAGGGCCTCAAACGAGGCGACCTGGTGCGCGTCACTTATTACGATACGTACGGCTATCGTAGCCGCACGGGCATTCTCGACGAAGTGCTACCCGCGTTCAAGCTGCTCAAACTCAGGGATATCGCCATCAACTTCGACGATATCCAAGGCATCGAGCTGCGTGGTCGAGTCTAGCGACGAGAACGCTTGCGCAAGACGAGAGCAATGCCAAGCACTGCGGCAGCTGCAACCAGCAATCCCAAGACCAGCGTGAGGGTCGAGTCACCAGCGTGAGGCAGCGAGCCGTCCTTCGGAGTCTTCTTAGCGGTCGTCGTGACAGTGGTCGTGGTGCTGCTCGACTGGTCGTTACCGCCCGTCTGGCTACCACCAGGCTGATCGCCACCACCCGGCTGCGAGGGATCCGTGGGCTCCGTCGGATCCGGAGTACCGGGATCGACCGGATTCTCAGAATTCTCCTTGCGCTGGATCCAAACCTGGCAGCCATAGAACGGGTTGGCGGTACCGAGGCACAGACCCTGGTTGGTCACCGCAAAGGTGCGCAGACCATGGTTATACGGATCGTTAAAGCCATTGGTCGTCAGCGTCGTAAAGTTCACGCCGTCCTCGGTCACATACATATCAAAGCCACGCTCGGCATCGCGAAGGTAACACATGCACGTAAGCACGCTCTGCAGCTTCTTGAGGTTCTCCTCGCTCAGCAGCTTATCGAATGCATCCTGAATATCGCCCGGCAGCTCGGCGCCATAGGCATCCTCGTACTGCTGCTTCAGGCTCTCATAGCTATCGAGCATGTCCTGATACTGATCGGCAAAGGACTTGAAGTACGCAATCTCGCTATCGATCTTCTGGACATAAGCGGCGTCGTCCTCAACGTCCGCGGACATCGTCGCGGCCTGATCGCAAAGATCGCCCGTGGCATCCTCCAGCGCATCGCCCAGGTCGCCAAAGCCCTTAGCAATCTCGGTCTTCTCGTCGTCGAACTCGACGGCCCCAGCCTTCTCGTCATCGACCTCGGCGGCCCCAGCCTTCTCGTCATCGACCTCGGCGGCCTCGTTTGAATCATCGTCCGCAAGCGTGTTCACGGGAACGATGGGGTCGTCAGGCGATTTCTTGTCGAGCAGGTGATTGAGCAGGTCCCTAAGGCGCTGAACCTGAGAGGCCCACTCCTCGGGCGTCATATCGATAATGTCGCCATTAGAGAACTGGCCAATCGGCTCAAGCAGGCTCGCGGTATCAAAGGTACCGATATACAGTTTGCCGTCGAACTTCTGCATGCGCCAAATGTACTGGTTCTCGTTTCGGCCAAAGCCCGAAGTCAGGCCGGAAATACCGCCCTCGGGGAACATGTCGGTGCGATCGCCAACGACGAGCTCCATGTTCTCGTCCTTGTCCATGCGATAGATGTTGACCGACTGCTCAAGATTGGCATTCACAAACGAGCAGTCAACGCCGCCCATGCTGCTCTTGCCGCCCTCTTCGGTGTTGGATTTGTTGAACAGGATGCGCTCGAGGGCAATCTCCTCGTCGTTGTATTCACCGATATAGAGGCAGTCGTTGTAGACGATGAGGTTGGCAGCGCCAGAACGGGTACGGGCAGGATCGATGCCAAAGCAGTACTTTGCACCGTCCGTCTTCTGATCGCCGACAATGGGAGTCCACGAATAGCTGCCGTCGGCATTCTTGTCGCCACGGACCATGGCAAACGACTGCATGGAATTATCATCGGGGGCATTCTCGGGCGTACCGGTGCAGATGGTCGCATAGAGATGGCCATTGTACGAGACCATATCCCAAATGGCGCCGCCGTAGATGCTGTCCTGATAGCGAATCGCCGGATAGTTAAACAGCGTCTCCGAGTTGGCTATCTCGGTGAAGCTCTCCTGGCCCTTCGAGGGGTCAGACGACGTCAGGATTGTCGACACAAACTTACCGGCCGCGTCTTTACCCACGTTGCTGATGACGAGCTGGCCATCATGGACGCACATACCGCGGATACCGGTTGAGATGCCCTGCTTGTAGGCAGCGCCGTAATCCTGCATGCTCGAAAGACCCTGATAGACGACCTTGTACTCATCCGTCTTAGGATCGATCTCATATACAGCAGGCAGACCGCTTTTGCCGCCATTGGTCCTAACGCTGCCGCAGAAATAGAGTTTGCCCTTATAGCTCACGGCATTGCGGAACAAAGGAGCGACGCCGTTGAGCGATTCAGAGAGCAGCAGCTAGGTCTCACCAGTCTTGGTATTGATCTTGACCAAGATGCCGCCGCTGTCCTTGTCGGCCGTGCCGTCCTCCTTCTGCTGTCCGTAGAAGAACGTGCCGTTAAACATGGCCTCCAGCGTCAGACGCATGGTCTCGGCATCAAAGGAATCGCCCAGCGTGCCGTTCATGAGCGTAAGCGTGTTGCCCATCGCCGCATAGCAGGTGCCCACATAAAGCCAGTCACCATAGCTCGCAGCCGCCCACGTGTAGCTCTGGCCGCGATCGCCTTCGTTGTTGGCCGTATTACCATCGGCGCCCGGAACGGCAACGGCACCGTCACCCTGGTAGTCGACGATGCCGTCCGGCTGCGACGTTCCTACCGTAGGATGCGAGAGCTTCTCAAAGGAATACCCATTTCCCGCATTGTAGGTAACGGCACCCGAAGCGTCTTCGGCATGCGCCGGCAGCGGCGATATCAAGATAGCGGCAAGCGCTGCCACCAAGCCAAGTGTTCCCACCCGTCTCATAAGGTTATAGCCTCCCCTGTCCTAAAGCCCAGTTTTAGCATTCTTCATTTCTGTCCACGGTTAATTGCAATCTGAGCACAGCAATAATCAGGGTATAAGTATACACTTGTATTTTTTTTTGACGGGTTAATGGATGCTCGATTGGTAGCGAATTCCGCGCAAACCGTCACCAAACTCCACTTTTGCCGCATCTAAAGATTATTTTTTGCGCAAATTTTTGGATGCCGATAGTCACAGTGGGCAGGAGGCCGGTACCCACCGGAGAGGGCAACGCCTACATTTTCATAACGAAATAGCCCGCGCCCCTCACCGCCGTCTCGAGTGTGTCGCGATCAACCGGGCGCTTCGAGCGCACGCGTGCCGTGTGGTCCGCATACGTCACCGTAGCCCACACGCCATCAAGCGCATTGAGGGCATTGGTCACATTCCGGGCGCAGCCGTCGCAGCTCATGCCGCCGATGAACAACTCATCGCTATAGGGGTAGTGGGACGGATCGGTATCCGCAACCACTACCTTCTTGGCCTTCTTACCGCTCGCGCCATCGCTGCAGCAGCTCTTTCCGCGTGTCGAAGCGACAATGCGACGCAGGCCAAAGAACATGCCAACGGCAATCACGGCAAGCACGATGAGATTCGCAGGGTTGAGCAAGTCACTCATGCGTTCCCCTTTCAAGTAGCCCTATCTAGATACCCCCATGGGGTGTCCCCATCTTAACCCAAAATCATGTCCGTTCGGTCAATTAGTTTCCCTGTTCAAACTTTTTAGTTGACCAAGGCTTACTTTCGTGTATAAGTTTTCCTAGGCTAACAACTGAGGACCCGAAAGGAGCATCGTGACTCGAACCATTGACATCCCGACATACCAAACGGCTGTCGTGCGCAACTGCTCCCCTACGCTCGCAGGTATCAAGCCGGCTTCGCTCTTTACCTATCCCGGCGTTTACGCCAACCAAAACGGAAAACCCGGCGCCGCCCATATCGAAGAGCGACGCTCTCGCCTGCTCGCCGTCATAGCCCAATGCAACCGCGAGCTCCAGCCACTCGGGATCCATATGAGCGTTTTGGTCTGGCGCCCCTGCGGGGCGCTCATCTATGTGTACCGCCCTGCGGACCTCATGCGATACCTCTCCGACCCCCGCGCCACGACGGCGCTTGCCGCCGAAGGTTACGATGTCCACAACCTGCCCGCATCCCTGGTGCATCTCGCCGCGCGCATCACGCTGGCAAGCAGCAATGCCGCAGAAAGCGCCTATGACGGCAGCGTCTGCGCACTCGCACGGAATAGGCACTGCGATACGGGGTGCACGTGCGAGTTCCCCCACGAAATTGGCTATTTTTTGGGCTATCCCTACGAAGATGTCCGTCAGTTTATCGTCCAGCACGGCGAAAACTATAAGGTCTTTGGCGCATGGAAGGTATACACAAACGTTGAGCAGGCGCTCACGACCTTCGATTCCTATCGCGCATGCACGCAATACCTTACCTACATCTATCAACAGGGCTGCACCCTGGGACAACTTGTCCAGGCAACCCGATAGAGCATACAAAACGCGGCCGCACGCCGCACAACCGAAAGGAAAACATATGAGCAAGATCGCAGTCGTCTACTGGAGCGGTACAGGCAACACCGAGGCCATGGCAAACCTCGTCGCCGAGGGCGCGACGTCAGCCGGCGCCGAGGCAGAGGTCATCTCCTGCGCCGACTTCTCCGCAGACAAGGCCGCCAGCTATGACGCCATTGCCTTCGGCTGCCCCGCCATGGGTTCCGAGGAGCTTGAGTATGACGAGTTCCAGCCTATGTGGGACGAGGTCAAGGAGACCCTCGGCGATAAGAAGGTCGTCCTTTTTGGCTCCTACTCGTGGGCCGAGGGCGAGTGGATGGACAACTGGAAGGCCGATGCCGACGAGGCGGGCGTCAACATCGTCGATTCCGTCATTTGCTACGATGCGCCCGACGATGAGGGCGAGGCGGCCTGCAAGGCCCTGGGAGCGGAGCTGGCCTAACGAAGCCATCAGAAAGTCGCAAGGCAACTGACAGCCGAGTACCGTACAACAACAGTCGCTCATGCCCAAACAAAAACGGGGACCGGATATTCACATCCGGTCCCCGTTTGTTATATCGATAACCTCGACGCGCCGCTACGAAATATTGCCCAAGAACGCCTTGGTGCGCTCGCTCTTAGGATGGTCGAAGACCTCGCTCGGCGTGCCCTCTTCCACGATAACGCCACCATCCATAAAGACGACGCGGTCGGCGACGTCGCGGGCAAAGCCCATCTCGTGCGTCACGACGATCATGGTCATGCCGTCGCGTGCCAGGTCGCGCATGACACCCAGAACGTCGCGAACCAGCTCGGGGTCGAGCGCCGACGTGGCCTCGTCAAAGAGCATGACGTGAGGATTCATCGACAGGGCGCGGGCGATGGCCACGCGCTGCTGCTGACCGCCCGAAAGCTGACTCGGCATAAAGTCGATGCGCTCGGACAGGCCAACCTTGGTCAGCTCCTCGATGGCGATCTTCTCGGCCTCTTCTTTGCTGCGCTTGAGTACCTTTTGCTGCGCAAGCATGACATTCTTTTTGACTGACAGGTGCGGGAACAAATTGAACTGCTGGAACACCATGCCCAGATGCGTACGTACCTTGTTGAGGTCGACGCCCTTGGCGCACACATCCACGCCCTCGACGACAATCGAACCACTCGTGGGATGCTCTAGACGATTGATGCAGCGAAGCATCGTCGACTTGCCCGAACCCGAAGGGCCCAGAACGACAACGACCTCGCCCTTGTGCACATCAAGGTCGATGTCGCGCAGGACCACGTTATCGCCAAAGGCCTTCTGGAGGTTCTTGATGCTGACGACGACCTCGTTCGAGTTATTGGTTTCGCTCATAATAGAACCTCCTTACAGACCAGCGATATGGTCGGCGGGCGTCGCGACAACCTGTCCGGCGCTCTTGGTGGGACGCTTCTTTTTGGTTTCGGCCGTACCCAGCAGCCTCGCCTCAAGACCGCTCACCAAGCGCGCAAGCGGCAGGGTAATGACCAGATAGAACAGGGCGGCAACCACATACGGCGTAATGGAGCCCGTCGTTGCCACGATGGTGCGGGCGTTCATGACGATCTCGACCACGCCCACGGCGGCGAGCAGCGACGTATCCTTGTAGAGCAGGATAAACTCGCTGGTCAGCGTAGGCAGAACATTGCGGAACGTCTGCGGAATCATAACGTAGAGCAGTGTCTGGAAGGCATTCATGCCCAGCGAGCGAGCGGCCTCGTTCTGGCCCTTGGGGATCGACTGAATACCGGCGCGGAAGATCTCGCACAGGTAGGCGGACGAGTTCATGGCCATGACGATAACGCCCAAGACGTAGTCGTCCACCTTGACGCCGGCAAGCGGCAGGCCAAAGAATGCAATGTAAATCTGCAGGAACGCCGGCGTACCGCGGATGATATTCACATAGATGCCGGCAAGACAACGAAGGATGCGCGACTTGGAAATGCGCATGAGCGACAGCGCAAAGCCAAAGGGAATGGCCAACGGAAATGCCACGAGCACGATCGAGAGCGACATAAGGAAGCCCTTGAAGACGATCGGCAGGCTCTGAACCAAAATGACCGGGTTCAGGAACAGGCGAAGGAACATGTTGGAATTCCATGCCTCGACCCACGGCTGCTCCTTAAGATCGGCCAGGAAGTTATCGAATGCCGTCACGCCCTTGATCTCGACGGAAGGAATCTTGGAAATCTTCTTGGTCGAACCGTCGGCGAGCGTATAGGTGCCGCTAAAGGCCTCATCGCCGCCCTCGACGGGAAACGTCACGCCGTAGACCTCGACACGGAAAAAGCCGCCGGCAGGCGCCGTCTCGCCAAAGTCGATATTGAGCGTCTGGCCGTCAGCCTTGCACGTGGGTTTCATGGGCGTACGATCCATGAGGTCCTCGCCCGAGAGCATCGTCAATCGCGTGTCATCGGTACCAAACGTCGTGCCGTCGACAAACGTCAGCGAAAGACCGCTCAGCTCCTCGTCGGCATCGGCCTGGACCTCCCAGGTAATGCGCGTCTCGGTGCCGCCGACCACAGCGCTGCCCGAACCGGTGTTGGGTCGGGCGGTAATCTTTGCGGTCTCAAGCGCCTGGGCGGTCGTGGGCGCATATGCCCCCGCGCACACCAGCGCGAGCGCCACGGCCATGACGCAGACTAGCTTTTGGAGCAAGGCGGGCAGTGGAAAACGCTGCTCCGCGGCCCCTTTGTTCAGTCGAGACAAGGTGGCTCCTATCGTAGAAGTTGCCGGCAAAACGAGACGGAAATGCTCTCCGTCAAGAGAAGCGCAAAGGCCCTCTCCGCCAAAACGGAAAGGGCCCGCGCGCAATCAAGTGACTATTTTACTTGATGTTGTACTTAGCCATGAGGGCGTCGACGGTACCGTCGTCGGTCAGGTCCTTGATGGCCTGGTTGATGTCGTCCTTGAGCTTGGTGTTGCCCTGGTTGATGGCGATGGCGTACTCCTCGCCGGTGCTGACCTGCTTGATGGTCTGGCAGGTGTTGAACTGCTCGGCGGTCAGCTGGCTGGCAACGGAGCGGTTGGTGACTACGGCGTCGCCCTTATCGGACTGCAGGGCGCTGAAGCACTCGGTGGCGTCCTTGTAGGGGACGATCTTGGCCTTGGGGAAGTTCTCCTGGGCAAAGGACTCGGCGGTCGAACCGGACTGGACGATGATGGTAGCGTCGGCGTTGTTGAGCTTCTCGCTGTAGTTGTCGGCCGTGATGTCGGTGTTATCGACCTTGGTCACGATAGCCTGATCGTCCATGTAGTAGGAATCGGAGAAAGTGACTTCCTTCTCGCGCTCGGGCGTGTCGGTGATAGCCGCGATGGAGACGTCGTACTTAGCGCCCGAAGCGACACCGGGTACGAGTGTGTCGAAGTCATTGTTGACGTACTCGACATCCAGGCCCAGCTTGTCGCCGATAGCCTTGATGAGCTCAAGGTCAAAGCCCTGATAATCGCCGTTGTCATCCTTGTACTCAAACGGCGCGTACTCGGCAGAGGTGCCGACGGTCAGCGTACCGTCCTTGACGAGCGCGTACTCCTTGGAGCCGTCGACCTTCTCGACCTTAGCGTCGTCAGGGCTGCTGGAACCGGCATCAGAACCAGAGGTGGCGTTGGACGAGCCGCAGCCCGTCAGTGCGAGGGCGAGCGCCATGGCGCCCGTGGCGGCAAATGCGCCAAGCTTCTTGAGCTTCATAATCAGTCTCCTTCCAATGACCCCACGTGATTCAGGGGCCTGCAAAAACTGAGGGTTATTATGCACCCGCTTGGAAGAATCTGCAATTAGAAAACTGATTGAAACAAACCCATAACGTGAATGGAACACTCCACTTTGTGACAGTCATTACTGCTGCAACGACCTTAACAGTTTGATTTCAGCCGCATAACCTGCAAGTTCGTTCGGTGTCTCCAAAATAAATGGCAATGCGCGCAAGCGGCCATTCGATACAATATTCTGCATAACCTGCATACCGCCGCCAAACTCCTCGCTGCCAAGGTAGCCCTTACCGATGCACTCGTGGCGGTCCTTATGGGCGCCGCAGGGGTTCTTGGAATCATTGATGTGTACGGCATGCAAGCGGTCGATACCCACCACGCGGTCGAACTCGTCGAGTACGCCGTCCAGATCATGGATGATGTCGTAGCCGGCATCGCTCACATGGCAGGTGTCCAAATACACGCCCAGCTTGGCCGACAGCTCGGGGCGCTCGGCAGCAACGCCCTCGATGATGAGCGCCAGTTCCTCAAAGGTACGGCCCACCTCGGTACCCTTGCCGGCCATGGTCTCGAGCAGCACCGTCGTCTGCTGGCCCTCAAACATCACCTGGCACAGGGTGTCGACGATCATCTGAATGCCGGCGTCGGAGCCCTGCCCCACATGCGCGCCGGGGTGGAAGTTGTAGTAGTTGCCGGGCAGCGCCTCCATGCGCCGCAGGTCCTCCGCCATGGCCTCCAGGGCAAACTCGCGCGCCCGCTCTTTGGCCGAGCAGGGGTTGTAGGTATACGGGGCATGAGCAACGAGCGGGCCAAAGTCGTTTTGCTCCATAAGCTCGCGCAGGGCCGCCACGTCATCCATGTCAAGGTCTTTCGCCTTGCCGCCGCGCGGGTTGCGCGTAAAGAATGCAAAGGTGTTGGCGCCAATGGATAGCGCCGTCTCCCCCATCGCCCGATAGCCCTTCGTCGTCGAAAGATGGCACCCAATCGTCAGCATCTCCAGCTCCCCCTCATCAGTTGCGGTGAAATAGTTCCTGTTTGGCCCCTATTCTGCCGCAAACAGGAACTATTCCACCGCAACTTATAAAAGGGGCATCAGAGATGCGGGTCGCCAAGCACTACGGCTACGGTCGCCAGCGTCATGATCCCCTATGCGTCAGCGCCAAGTCCTAGAGGGCTAGACGGATTGCATCGATAATGCGCGCGCAACGCTGTGTGGCGGCAAGGGGCATGACGGGACTCTCGAGTTTCCCCGCCCGGATGAGCTGGGTCGCATGCTGGATTTCGCCGTAGAAATCATCAACCTCAAACGGGGCATTTATTTCGAGCATTCGTCCGTCGGAATACTTCACATGGGCGAGCTCGGGGCGATGGAGGCGCTCGATTTCCAACGAGCCCCGCTCGCAGACAATCGTTAAGCGGCTTTCATATGCTGCCTTGCCGTCGCACGCCATATGAATGGGTATGCCGCCGACGCTCATATGAATCTCATCGGCCCAATCCACGCGGCCGCCCGATACGTCACGCCAGCGAACTTCACAAGACGAAACATCGCACGCACCCGCAAGCAGATCCTCAAACCACCCGACCGCATAGCAGCCCATGTCATATAGACAGCCACCCTGCAACGGATCGAGCAGATAACTCGAAGGGGACTCACCATAATCGAGTTTTTGCACGCTTTCGATCGAGACGATGCGGCCGAGGTCGCCCGACGCAAGCAAGTCCTTCACGCGAGCATGCATCGGACAAAACCGATTTTTCATCGCCTCCATAAACGGCACACCGCACTCGCGGGAAACGGAGGTGATCGCACGGGCCTCTTCTTCATTCAAAACGGCCGGCTTTTCGCACAGCACGGCCTTTCCCGCGCGCAGCGCCCGACAGACCCAATGCGCATGCATGCCATGTGGAAGAGCCAAGTAGATTGCGTCGACATCGGGGTCGGCAATCAGCGCATCATAAGCCGCATCACCACTATCGTCAGCCGTGGCATAACTGTGCGCGGCATCAATCGAAAACGCCCTGCAAAACTCCTCAACATGCGAAGGAGTGCGACCGGCGGCAGCCACAAGCCGTGCCCTGTCCACCTCCTTGAGCGACGATGCAAATCGATGCGAAATGTTCCCAGCGCCCAAAACGCCCCAACGAACCTCACGCAAATCATCACATGAATCCCGATGGCCCACGACAGCCCCCTTCAGTTGCGGTGAAATAGTTCCTGTTTGGCCCCTATTCTGCCGCAAACAGGAACTATTCCACCGCAAGTTATAAAAGGGGCATCAGGAGCACGTCTTGCAAAAGGCTTTAAGCGCGGCCGTTACGGGGCCAGGCTGGAAACGTCGGCGCACATCGTCGAGACGCTCGGGAATATCGATGTGCTGCGGGCAGTGACGTGCGCATTTGCCGCACTTGACGCAATTGCTCACCAGCTTGGGCTCGTTCGTCCGCACCGCGCTCGCCGTAAAGTATTGAGACAGCCCCGTAAACCAACTATGCGCGTAGCTCGCATTGTAGGCGCCAAAGCAACCGGGAATATTGATGCCCTTGGGGCACGGCATGCAGTAGCCGCACCCCGTACAGGGCACGCGATTCGATTTCTCAAACTCTCCCAGCACACGTGCGATGGTATCGAGCTGCTCTGTCGTCATCGAATCCGGCAGCGCACGATCCGCCAATGCCGCGTTCTCGTCCACCTGCGCGGTATCGGTCATACCCGAAAGCAGCATCGTGACTTGAGGATGGTTCCACACCCACGAAAGGCCCCAAGCAGCCGGCGTCTTCAGGTACGGATCGCGTACGTCATCGAGCACGGCGCGGGCCCGCGGAGGCAGTTTGCCCGCCAGGCGTCCACCCAAAAGCGGTTCCATCACAAACACCGCGAGCCCGCGCTCGGCGGCTGCCATGAGTCCCGCCGTTCCCGCTTGGTATCGCTCTCCAGCGTAGTTGTACTGGATCTGGCAAAAGTCCCAGTCATACGCGTCAAGCATCGTGAGGAAGTCCGCCGCACTGCCGTGGTACGAAAAACCTATCTGGCGAATACGCCCCGCAGCCTTTTGGTGCGCAATCCAGTCCTCGATACTCAACGCTACCACGCGCTCCCACTGCGCGGGCGAGGTGATGTTGTGCATAAGGTAATAGTCGATATGGTCAGTCCGCAAACGGCGCAGCTGCTCGTCAAAAAAGCGGTCGAAATCCTCCGCACATTTGCACGAAGCGTGCGGCAACTTGGTCGCGAGCAAAATCTGGTCGCGCAGACCCAGGCGCTCAAGCGAGGCTCCCACACAAGCTTCGTTACCGGGGTAGAGATAGGCCGTGTCCAGATAGGTTATCCCTTGCTCCACCGCACGGGAGATGATGGCATCGGCCGTCTTCGCATCGGGGTGTCCCGGCGCACCGGGAAACCTCATGCAGCCCAGACCCAGAGCGGATATTCGGTTACCACTTTTGGGGTCAACACGGTATTGCACGGCCCCTCCCTTCGCCATCAGCGCCCCGGCAAGGCGAAACACAATGGTCACGCAGCCGAAACATCGTGGAATCGCAATCGAGAATGTATCGTAACGTAGCAGAAATCGAGCCGTCACGACACCGCTTTAACATCAGCAAAAAGCCCGATGAAAGGAGACGACCGTGACCACACGCGAGAACGCCTACCCCTACCCCGGCGAACAATACATCCTCTCGGTCGACCGTTACCAAATCGAGGTCATGGACCATCTAGACGAGCTTCCCGCCACGGGTGCTGTCATCTTCTGCACCTTCCCCAAGGTGCGCGATGGCGTTGGATATCCCGCACGCGTTTTTGTGATCTGTCCCGCGGCATAAGCGCACAGTGCAATAGTTTCTTTTTCATAACAGCAGCCCCGCGCGCTTACCAAACGCCCCGGCGACATACAATCCATCAGGCGCCCCTTACGCGGGCGCCTTTTATATGGGGAGATGATTCACATGCAGATCAACAAGGTTGCCTTTATCGGCAAGGGCGGCGTCGGGCTACTCTACGGCAGCATGATCGCCCAGACACTCGGCAACGATGCCGTCGAATACGTCATGGACGACGCTCGCTTTGAGCGCCATGCGAACGACGCGCTCACCGTCAACGGCAAGCCCTGCGTACTCAAGTCCGTCCGCGCCAGCGAGGCGACACCCGCCGACCTGGTCATCCTCACGGTCAAGACAACCGGACTCGACCAGGCACTCAAGACTATGGAGCGCGTCGTGGGGCCCAATACGCTCATCGCCTCGCTGTGCAACGGCATTACGAGCGAGCAAAAGATTGCCGAGCGCTTTGGTTGGGAGCATACCGTCCTGGGTATCTGCCAGGGCATGGACGCCGTATTCCTCGACGGCGCGCTCACCTTTACCAATGCGGGCGAGATTCGCTTTGGCGCGGCAGCAGGCACCGAGCCCGCAACCGTCACCGCCATCGACGAGCTCTACACACGCTGTGGCATCGCCCATACCGTCGAGAGCGACATTGCACACCGCATGTGGGCCAAACTCATGCTCAACGACGGCATCAACCAGACCTGCATGGCCTACGGCGGGACCTACGGAAGCGCCACAGAGCCGGGCTCCGAGCAGCGTCGCTGCTTTGTTTCCGCCATGCGCGAAACGCTTGCGGTCGCCAACGCCGAGGGCGTTGAGCTGACCGAGACAGACCTGACGCAGATGGTGCACCTCATCGAGGGAATCGACCCCGCCGGTATGCCCTCGATGGCGCAGGACCGCATCGCGCAACGAAAAACCGAAGTCGAGGAGTTCGCGGGCACCATTTGCCGCCTGGCCGCCAAACACGATATCCAAGTGCCGCAAAACGATTGGCTCTACCGGAGGATTCGCGAAATAGAAAGCAGCTGGTAGTGCTCGGCACACTGCAGCCAACAGACCCAATGGCAAAGCCGCCGCAAGGGGCACTCCCCTCGCGGCGGCTTCCTTCTTCATCTTTGGCCAAAAATCGGCTTCACAACGGTTAGATCTGCGACTCCGACGCCTAGTCCTCATCGTCGCGACAAAGGACTACACCCGCACTTCCCAGCAGCGCGGCCGCGATCAACCCGCCGACCACGATAGAGGCAGCCCCACAAGACCCCTGCATGCCCGCGACGAGCGCGGCCGTAGGACCAAGGCAACCAAGCGTCAATGCAACGGCGGCAACGGCGATATCTCGAGCGTTCACAAGACCACTTCCTCCACGAGAAAGACCTTATTTCTCATGAACTAGTGTGCCCCGCGCCCATATGCGCGGCGTACTGCCACGGTAAGCGCTCTGTTAGCTCAAGCGCATACATAGAACGGGCGTCCTTACGTTGCCCTAAAGCTCGGTAAAGACGCCCGTCCGCCAAATATCCGTGATGCAGAAAAATTACCAGCCAGTGTAGTAATCGGTGGTTCCGGCAGCGCAGCCGGAGTCATAGACCTTGCACTCGCCCTTGGATCCGGTAAACGTGGAGCCCTGAGCCTTATCGCCCGCGGCCACGACGTAGTAGCCATCGGAATCGCGCCAAAAGCCCTCGGAATCCTGCGTCCATTCGCCCGTGCGGTGGTGATACAACACGTTGCTGCTGTAGTAAGTCTCGCGGCGGCCGTTATAGTTATTGACACCGCTCGAACGCGTCAGGCCCGAGCCGTTCGCGTAATACGCAGCGGACGTGTAAGACGAGCCGGAGCCGGCGTTGTAATACGAAGTCTGAACGGCCTCAGCGGCCTCGGCTTCGGCTGCGGCAGCCTCGAGCGCCTCGCGCTTGGCATCCTCAAGCGTGGAGCGAAGCTCGTCGAGCTCGGTCGACTTGGCGTCGACCTCCCCCATCGTCAACAGGCTACCCGCACCGTCGATGCAGCCCTGCAACACAGCGCGCTCGTCATCGGTAGCATAGTCGCCATACATATTCATAATGATCTGAGCGCGCATCTCCAGGGAATCGCGCTTTGCCCCCATCGAGGCGTTCCACTCCTGCATAGAGCCATAACCGTCGCCGCGGTAGTCGACGGGCTGCACCAGCGTCGCCTCGGACGGCGTAGATCCAACCGTATCGGATAGTGTTGCCGCGTGGGCATCAGTTGCGCCGGCGCCCGCCAAAAGTGCCACGGTCAGAGCGGCGGAAAGGGCGGCGGCTTTCGGTTTTCGTGAATCGATCCTCATGTAGCTGGAAACCTCCGTAGTGCGTTTTTTGCTGCGTTTGAGCTGCGTGTGATTCGATCGCGCTGCATAGTACCCCGAGCAAATCGCGACCTGCGGTTTTACTCAAAAGGCGCACGTCAATTGCGTAAAACTCACATCCTCTCAACAGGAGTTTTCCACATCTCGATTGCATAAAGCATGCCAAAAACCCTGTAACAGCGCCCTTCCTATGCAAAAAAGGCGCCTGTGCAACCATTGTTCGCACAGGCGCCTTGAGCAGGCATTTTATGCAGTTATACCTATCGAGTCGCAAGGGGTCCTTGCACAAGTCGCCTTACTCGTCCAGCGCGGCGAAGGCCTGCTTCAGATCCCAAATGATGTCCTCGGCGTTCTCGGTACCGATGGAAAGACGAATCGTGGAGGGCGTGATGTTCTGCTCAGCGAGCTCCTCGGCAGAGAGCTGGGAGTGCGTGGTGGTAGCCGGGTGCACGACGAGCGACTTGACGTCGGCCACGTTGGCGAGCAGCGAGAACACCTGCAGATGATCGATGAACTTCCAAGCTGCCTCCTGGCCACCCTTAATCTCAAAGGTAAAGATCGAGGCACCGCCGTTGGGGAAATACTGCTTGTAAAGCTCATGGTCGGGGTGCTCGGGCAGGCTCGGGTGGTTCACCTTGGCGACGTGGCTGTCACCAGTCAGGAACTCAACGACCTTCTTGGTGTTCTCGACATGACGGTCAACGCGCAGCGACAGGGTCTCGGTGCCCTGGAGCAAGACCCAGGCGTTGAACGGGCTGATGCAGGCGCCCTCGTCACGCAGCAGGATAGCGCGAACATAGGTCGCGAAGGCGGCGGGACCGGCAGCCTCGGCAAACGAAACACCGTGGTAGGAGGGGTTGGGCTCAGCGATCTGGGCGTACTTTCCGCTCGCCTTCCAATCGAAGTTACCGCCGTCGACGATCACACCGCCCAGCGAGGTACCGTGGCCGCCGATGAACTTGGTTGCGGAGTGGACGACGATGTTGGCACCATGCTCCAGCGGACGGAACAGATACGGGGTGCCGAAGGTGTTGTCGACGACAACCGGCAGACCGTGCTTCTTGGCGATCTCGGAGATGGCGTCGATGTTGGGTATGTCGGAGTTGGGGTTGCCGAGCGTCTCGAGATAGATGACCGTGGTGTTGTCCTTGATGGCACCCTCGACCTCTTCCAGGTTATGGGCATCGACAAACGTGGTCTCGACGCCAAACTGGGAGAGCGTATGCTCGAGCAGGTTGTAGGAACCGCCGTAGATGGTCTTCTGAGCCACCACGTGGTCACCAGCCTGGGCAAGAGCCTGCAGGGTATAGGTGATGGCAGCGGCACCGGAGGCGACGGCAAGACCGGCCACGCCACCCTCGAGCGCGGCGATACGGTCCTCAAAGACGCCCTGGGTGGAGTTGGTCAGACGGCCGTAGATGTTACCGGCGTCGGCAAGACCAAAGCGATCGGCGGCGTGCTGGGAGTTGCGGAACACATAGCTCGTGGTCTGGTAGATAGGCACGGCGCGGGAGTCGGATGCGGGGTCGGCGCTCTCCTGGCCAACATGAAGCTGCAGGGTATCGAAACCAAAGGTGTGCTCGGGGTTGTTGATGAACTGGCTCATGATGATCTCCTTGATCGAACGAAAGTAAATAAATAAGAGAGAAGTAAGTCGCTGTCTCCTGATCACGCCGACGGGCGCAAACAGGAGCCCGGCATTCGTCTTGGTAAGCAGTTCATATGCGGTCCTCCTTTTGACATCCCGGTTCCGTGGTCGGCTTAATTACCTACCGCCTTTGTGTGTTTTGAATAGTACGAGCATTGTTTCGCTCGGTCAATCACTTAAAAGCGCTAACCTGTTATCGGTTTTTTAGATAGCTATCGAAAGGATGGGCGTCGATGACCCTTCAGCAGCTTCGTTTTCTGATCGCCGTGGCAGAGTCCGGCTCAATCAACGCCGCAGCTCAGCGCCTCTATACCGCTCAGTCCAACATCTCAAACGCCGTCAAAAACCTAGAACAAGAGCTCCATCTGGAGATCTTTACGCGCTCCAGCCGCGGCGTCACGCTCACCAACGACGGCACCGAGCTTTTGGGCTATGCGCGCCAGGTCGTAGAGCAGGCCGACATGCTCGAGGCACGCTACGAGGACGGTGGCACCCCGCAAGCCCGCCTCGCCATTTCCGCCCAGCACTACGCCTTTTCGGTCGAGGCCTTTGTCAACGTAGTCGAGCGCTGCCGCGACAGCAAGTTCGAGTTCATCATGCGCGAGACCACCACATCGCAGATCATCGATGACGTCCGAGCGTTTCGCAGCGATATCGGCATTCTGTATCTGGATGACTTTAACGCCCGCGTTCTGCAGAAGGCCTTCGCCGATGCCCGCGCAAGCTTCCATCCCCTATTCGACGCGACGGTCCACGTCTTCGTTAGCGAGCGCCACCCGCTCGCACGCCGCCCGCAGCTGTCCCTTGCCGACCTCACGCCCTATACGCGCTACAGCTTTGAGCAGGGAACCTCAAACTCCTTCTATTACGCCGAGGAACCCTTTAGCTATATCCCTTGCGACCGCAACATACGAATCTCGGACCGCGGAACACTTACTAACTTACTTATCACGTCGAACGGTTACACCCTGTCGACCGGTGTCCTCTCCAATGAAATGCAATGGGGCATGGCATCGATCCCGCTAGCAGACGCCCCAACGATGCACGTTGGCTACATCATGCACGACGAGCGCAAGCCCTCTCTCCTCTTGCAGCAATACCTCGACGAGCTCAACCGCATCATCCATGCCAACTAACAGTCCGAAGACGGGGTAGAAATCGTAGATTGCTGGCCCCCGGCGGGCATGGCGCTACAATGGTCGCTCACACGAAACGTACCCAACGAAAGGAAGCCCGTGAAGGTCATCATCTATACCGACGGCTCGGCCCGATCAAATCCGGGACGCGGCGGCTACGGCGCCGTGCTCAAATACACCAACCCCGCCGGCAAGACCTTCACCTCCGAGCTTTCGCGCGGCTATGCCAAGACCACCAACAACCGCATGGAACTCATGGCGGTCATCGTGGCGCTCGAGGCGCTCAACCGCCCCTGCGAGGTCGAAGTCCATTCCGATTCGCAATACGTCGTCAACGCCTTCAACAAGCACTGGATTGACGGATGGAAAAAACGCGGTTGGAAGACCGCCAACAAGCAGCCTGTCAAGAACCGCGATCTGTGGGAGCGCCTACTCACCGCCAAAAGCAAACACAAGATTGAGTTCATCTGGGTTAAGGGTCACGCCGGCCATGAGCTCAACGAGCGCTGCGACGAACTTGCCACCACGGCGGCCGACGGCAGCAACCTCGATATCGACACTGGCTTTAACGAGAGCGACCTGTAACGGCGTTTTCGCACGCTATTTCCTGCCTCCTCGCGCTACACTCATCCTGTAAACCGAACGGCACGAGGGGGATACATGCTGCGTATAGCGACCATCGGCACATCCATGATCACCGACGACTTTATCCAGGTCGTCAACGCCAACGACCAAGCTGCGTTTGTGGGCACGCTCTCGCGCGATGCAGATCGCGGCGCCGCCTTTACCGCCGAGCGCGGTGGCGAGCGAAACTTTACTTCACTCGATGAGCTCGCGGCAGCCGCCGACGTCGACGCCGTCTATATCGGCAGCCCTAACGCACTTCACTACGAGCAGGCCCTTGCCTGCATCGCCGGTGGCAAGCATGTCATCGTCGAGAAGCCCTTCTGCGCCACCGAAGCGCAGGCGCTGGAAGTCTTCCGCGCTGCCGAGGCAGCAGGTGTCGTGGCCCTCGAGGCCATGCGTCCCCTCCACGACCCCGCCTTCCACGCCATCGAGGACGCCCTAGGCGAGATCGCCCCCATCCGCCGCGCCTCATTGCGCTTTGGCAAATATTCCTCGCGCTACAACGAGATTCTCGCGGGACGCGCCACCAATATCTTCGACTGCAATATGGCATCGGGTTCCCTCATGGACATTGGCGTCTACACCGTCGAGCCCATGGTCGAGATTTTCGGCATGCCCTCCGGCCTTACGAGCATGGCTACTCTGCTCGACCCCGCCACGCGACAGCTCACGCACGGCCCCATCGACGGCTGCGGTTCCATCCTCGCCAGCTACGGCGGTGGCCGTATCTCCGTCGAGCTCGCGCACTCCAAAATAACGAATGACCTGCTGCCCTCGCAGATCGAAGGCGAGCGTGGCACTATCCAGATCGACCATCTGTCCACGCCCCGCAACGTCCGCATCGACTATCGCGGCGATGTCGTACGCGGCTCGGCGACCGAGGCACCGCGCGAACAGGGCGACAACGGCCGCGTGCTCGACCTGCCCAAATCGAGCAACACTATGGAATACGAACTCACAGACTTTATCACCGCCATCGGCGGCATCGATAACGTTAAGGAAGAGATTTGGGAGACCCCGGCGGGACGTCACGAACTTGGTCACTACCGCGATGTCACGCTCGTCTCGCTGCGCATCATGGATGCCGTGCGCCAGCAGGCCGGCATAACCTTCCCGGCCGACGCAGGCAAGCAGGCATAGCGATGGGCCTCTTCGATACGTTCTTCTCCAGCGTCACCGGCGGCAGTCGAGAACCTCAAAAACCATCAAACGTCGAGCTCGAGCTGCGCCGCAGGCTTACTGTGCTCGCATGCGACGAGGCCACTCAAGACACTCCCCTGCGCTATTTCCTGCGCTGGGCGGGGCAAGTCCAGGGCGTTGGCTTTCGCTTTACCAACACCAACCTCGCGCAGGCACGCGCGCTCACCGGCTGGGTGCGTAACATGGAAGACGGCTCAGTCGAGATGGAGATACAGGGAGCTCCGGCAAATATCCTATCTCATCTCGAAGCGCTTCATGCCTCCTACGAGCGCATGGGAACGCGTTTTCGCCTCGCAGACGCCCAGGCTCGAGCCCCACTTGCCAATGAAGACGGTTTCACGCCTCGTTATTAGTATTGTGTGCTAAATACGGTATCATTTACCTACGACCGTTAATAGAAAAGAGGCGAGGCGCATGGCGGTGCAAAGAAGGAATACCAGGCAGCGAAAGTTGGTTCTTGACGCCGTGCGCCAAAGCTATAACCATCCCACCGCCGACGAAATCTACGACGTCGTGCGCGCGCAGGATGACAAAATCAGCCGCGGTACGGTCTACCGCAACCTCAATCTCTTGGCCGACGCCGGCGAGATTCTCTCCATCAAGACGCCGGGTGGAAGTCGCTTCGATCGCACCATCGAGCCGCACGCACATATCATCTGCACCTCGTGCAGCCGCGTCATCGACGTACCGCTCCCCTTCGATGCCCAGATCGACGCCAAGGCGTCCGAGCAAATCGGCTGGCACGTCACGTCGCACTACACCATCTTCGAGGGTCTCTGCCCCGACTGCCGGTAAATGTTTGGAACATGCCTTAAATCCACCTTTTCGCACTTTGCAGCAAAAAATAGATTTCTAGGTATGTCCCGAAAACCTACTCGGCGAGCAGACGGCGCAGCTCCTCTTCGACCGTGCGCACGTAGCGGACGTGGTCGTTGATGCCGCGCATAGAGGGATTGCAGCTCTCCATTAGATAAGGATGGCCCACTACGTTGAGCATGTCGCGGTCGTTTTCGTTATCGCCAAACGCCATCATCTCATCGGGCGAAATACCCAGGGCACGACCGTAATCGGCAAGCGCGGAGCCCTTGCCCGAACCGAAACCGATAAAGTCCGTCCATTCGGTTCCCGACGTCATCACGTCAACACGGTCGCTAAAGAGGCGCTCGAAATACTCCAGGGCCGCCGGCTGATCCACCTCGGGCATCTGGAAGGCAATCTTAATGACGTCCTCGTCGATGTCCTCGGGACGGCCGACCACCGCCACATCGCAGTGGACCTCATAGCGCAAATGGTCGACGAACGCATCGTTGCCGCTTATGGTGTAGAGGTGCCCCTCGCAGGAAAGGGTAACGTCGGCATGGGGGTAGGCGACCACGGCATTCGCGATATCCATCGCCAGGTCACGCTCCATAGAGCGCTTGACAACGGCACGCCCCTCGCTCATCACCAGGGCTCCGTTTTCGCATACATAGGCGAGCTCATCGGCCACCGGGGCAAACAGGTAGCGCAAGCTCGCATATTGACGGCCGCTCGCCGGCATAAACACGATACCGCGACGATGCAGTTCATCGATGAGTTCAAAGGCCTCGGAACGCGGCTCGCGCTCCCCCGGATGCAGCAACGTGCCGTCCAAATCGCATGCAATCAGCTTGATTCCCTCAAGACCCATATGCTTCCCCAAAGCCTCCTATCAACAGCAAGACGGACCTTGATTGGTCGCCCCTCAAAGCCCGCCTTGCGTATATACGCGCTTAGCCGCGCGTCTTTTTTACGATGGTAAAGTCGGGAGCCATGCTCACGACGGCCTCCGCCGCACTCGATGCAAAGCGCCGGTCCGCATCGAGTTCACGGGTAACCACCGAGAGCCGAACACCCTCGACGCCCCGGAGCATGCAGCCCAAAACAGGCTGCACCGGCGTATACATGCGCACGGTATGCTCGTCCGAATCGCCTCGGAAAAGCGGCGCGTGCATATTGCCGATCTCCCAGCACGCATGCGCGAGCGCAATCGGATCCATGCGGTCGACTTCGACCAAATAAACCTCGGCGCTGCGCAGGCGCACGACAACCGCCACGGGCACCATGCCCGAACGGTCGATGGCGAGCACGTCGCCATCGGCAAGACGACCGCCGTCGGCAGCATCCAGCCGAACATCGATCGTGCGCCCCAGCTCCGTCACGCCCGCAAACGCGCATACATCAGCCCGGTCCCAATCGAACAGTAGCTCGTCAACTTCAAAGACGCCGCCCAACTTCCGGCGAAGCAGGAGTTCATAGGACGGATCGTTGAGATTTCCCAAGCATGTCGTCGAAACCAAGCGTTCAGGCATACTCTAACCCTCGACCTCAACGAGCTCGATATCAAAGTTGAGGTCCTTGCCGGCCAGCTCGTGGTTGGCGTCGAGCGTCACAGCCTCGGGCGTCACGTCGATGACCACGGCGGGAACGGGCATACCGCTCGGCGTGGACAGGAAAAGCTTCATGCCCTTCTCGATCTGCTCGATGTTGGGAACCTGTTCGGCCGGGAAGGTCAGAACCATCTCGGGATTGTGCTCGCCGTAGGCATCGGCAGCAGGAATGTGCACGGTCTTCTTCTCGCCCACCTGCATGTCGACAACAGCGGCGTCGAAGCCCTTGATCATCTGACCGGCGCCGCAGGTGAACTCCAGCGGCTCGCCGCGATCGTAGGAGCTATCGAACTGCGTGCCGTCATCGAGCGTGCCGCGATAATGGGTCTTGACCTTCTTGCCCTGGTTGGACATGGTAACCTCCGTGATAAGGGCGGCGCACAACGCGGGCCGCCGTGAACATATGGCGCTAACTATACCCTAGTCATACAATTCAATGACAGTTTGCAAAGAAACGCTGCAACCGGAGGAACCATGGCATATCCCGTATTTGACCTACACTGCGACACTGCCGACCGAATCGGCTGGGCCACGCTCGATCTCGACCTGCGCTTTACCGCCGGCACCGACGGTTATTTCCCCGGCGACGAAACGCATCCGCAAGATTTCGACCTCATCGAGGGTAACGCCTGTGCCATCTCGCTCGCAAAGATCGGCAACACGCCGTGGGCACAGTGCTTCGCCACGTTTGTCCCCGACGAGATTCCCACCGCCCACGCCGCGCGCTTCCAGGCGCAGATCATGGCGCATATGAGCGGCCAGGCAATGCTCAACCACGACCGTATGGTCAACGTGCGCAGCGCCGCAGACATTCGCCCCGCGCTCAAGGACGGCAAGGTCGCTTGCATCCACACCATCGAAAACGCCACGTTCTTTGCCGAGGACCCCGCGCTGATCGAGGTGCTCAAGAGCCTGGGCGTGCTTATGTCGTCACTCAGCTGGAACGCGCAGGGACCGCTCGCGAGCGGCCACGACACCCACGCCGGCCTCACCGCCGCCGGCATCGAGGCGCTTACGCAGATGGAGCACGCCGGCATGGTGCTCGACGTCTCCCACCTCAACGATGAGTGCTTTGACGAGGTCGCCGCCCGCGCCACGCGTCCCTTCGTCGCCAGCCACTCCAACTCCCGTGCGGTTTGCGGCGCCAAACGCAACCTTACCGACGACCAGTTCCGCACCATTCGCGACATGGGTGGCATCGTCGGCCTCAACTACTGCAGCGAGTTCCTTTCCAACGACGCAACCGACAAGACCGCCGCAGACGTCACCTTCGACCAGCTGGCGGCGCATATCGAGCACTGGCTCGACCTGGGCGGCGAGGACGTCATCGCGCTCGGCGGCGACTGGGACGGCGCCACGGTGCCCGCTTTCCTCTCCGATGCCAGCAAGATGCCCGAGTTCCAGAACATGCTTTCCAAGCATTTTGGCAAGACCGTGATGCAAAAGCTCTGCAGCGACAACGCGCTTGCCTTCTTCGAGCGTTATTAATTTCACATCCCTTGAGCGGGCCGGCATGCCGAACGGTCGACATGCCGGCCCGTCCCCGATCTGAAGGACCGCTTTTGACGCAGCAGTTTACGATTTCCGCATCCCGACCGGATGGGACGACCATCCCCGTCGTCGTTACCAAAAAGCGCGTCAAGAACTTCAACCTACGCGTCACATCGAGCGGCGAGGTCCACGCCAGCGCACCGATCGGCGCCAGCCGCGAGCGTATCGAAGCGTTTGTGAAGCGCAACAGCGCCTGGATTATCAGCCGACTTGCCCAGCGCGAGCAACGTCAGGCGACGGCACGAGAGCCGCTCAGCCCCTCGTCCATCATTGCACTTTGGGGCAAGCCCATCACGGTACAGGATGCACTCGATCACAACTTTGCATCACCCGCACCGCGACCCAAACAGGCCACCTTCGCAAGTTTTATGGGTACCGATGAATCGGACGAAGGCCCACAGGCCAAGCGGCACGCAATCCTCGACGGCCTAACGTCCGATGAGCTCCAAGCCCGTATCGACCAGCTCTATGCAACCGAGGTCACCACGGCGCTGTACGATATGGTGCACGCGTACGAAATCGCAATGGGCGTCACCGTGGCCCGCGTCTCCGTGCGCAGCATGAAAACGCGCTGGGGATCATGCACGCCCAAGACCGGCGCCATTCGCATCGCACTCGAACTTGCCGCCTATCCCATCGAATGCCTCGACATGGTTGTCGCCCACGAGCTCGTCCACTTGCTCGAGCCAAGCCACAATCAGCGATTCCACGCCCTGCTCGACACGTACTGTCCCAACAATAAAGCTCTGTCGCAGCGGCTCAAGCAGCCACCCATAGAGTCGTATTAGAACCGGTTAGCGCACGCGCTCGATCTCGACGCCGCAGCTTGCCAGGGGCAGGCCAACAGGAGCCCACGGCTTATCGAGCTTTATGCGCACACCAAGCAGCGAGGGATAACGGCGCAGCAGCATCTGGGCTGTCCCCTCGGCTGCCGCCTCGATGAGCTTAAACGTATGCTCGCGCAGATAGCCATCGACATCGTGGCACACCGAGCCGTAGTCAATCGAGGCATCCAGGTTATCGTGCTCCCCCGCCGCGCGCAGGTCGGCATAGAGCACCAGAGAAACGATGAACTTCTGACCCAGCGCGTTCTCCTCGGGATACACGCCATGGTTGGCAAAAACCTCAAGGCCGTCAATGACAATACGATCGGCATGGCGCAGATCATCATAGCTCACGTGAGGCACCGCCGTTGCGGTGGATATTTCGCCCCTTCCACGGCGGGCGAGCTCAGCACCTTCAGTCTTGGTTGCATTCTCGGGCAGTTTTTTGTTACTCAACGCGATCGTCTCCTTCGTTTAGAACCCCAACCGCGCAAACTAACTACACGCGAATCGACAGGTTCTTTTTATCATCGCTCCAGTTGCAAGCATTGCGCGCGGGGCATGCAAAGCAGGCGCGCGACGCTTTGTCGGCTGCATAGAGCAGACGCTCAAGCGGTTGGCTGTTCACGCGCAGCTTTCGATGGCCCAGAATGGCCGTCTTAATGGCTGCGGCATCGGCCGGCTCAAACGCCACGTCATCGGGCATGCCGCCGAGAATCGCATCAGCGACGCGTTCGCTTGCAACATCATGGGATATACCCGATTCATACTGTTCATCTTTGCCGATATCGTGAAGAAGTGCCGTGGCGTAGATGACCTCGCGGTCAAATTCGAGCTGTTCCTCGAGATTCTTGATCCACATAATGCGAGCGACATCGAGCAGATGGTCAATACCGTGGCGGCAGAAGATGCGCCCCGATTCCAACTGTGCAATGTTGCCCAGGTGCCGTCGGAACAGCCCGTTGGCACAAATGTAATCAATGCGAGGCATGGCACCAAAGGGGGCCAGGCCCGAAGCCATAAAGCCGCGACGCGACGTCCCCTCATCGGTCTTCGATGTAAAGTCGTTGACGACTCTCATGGTTAGCGGCCCAACATCCTAAAGAAACGCTCCTCGAGCGCGGGATCGGTCTCAAAGACGCCGCGGCGAGCGAGCGTCACGGTCTTGGTGCCGGGCTTTTGCACGCCACGCATCGTCATGCACATATGCTCGGCCTCCATCAACACAATCGCTCCCTGGGGAGCGAGATAGTCCATGAGGGCATCGGCAACCTGTGCACACAGTTGCTCCTGCAGCTGCAGACGGCGCGCATAAACCTCAACCGTGCGGGCGAGCTTGGAAAGCCCAGCCACCCGACCGTTAGGGATATAACCAATGGCGGCCTTGCCATAAAACGGTAGCAGATGATGTTCACACAGCGAATAGAACGTGATGTCGCGCTCGATAACCAAATCATTCGAAGCGACGGCAAAGGTTTTGGACAGGTGCTCCTCGGCACTCTGGCCCATGCCGCCGGCGATCTCACCATACATACGGGCAACGCGCGCCGGGGTCTCCAACAGGCCCTCACGAGTTGGGTCCTCGCCTATGCCCTCAAGCAACAGCTTAATGGCGGCCTCGACTTTTTCCTGATCGACCATCTGGGCCTCACTTTTCCGATTTCACGTTCGCGCTATGGTACCACGCCCTCCGGCATCGACCACAAGCTACATAGTATGGGTCGAATAGACCGGATCATCACGCCAAAGTTCAACCGCATCACAAAGCGCAACGCCCTCGCGCTCAGCACGGGCGCGCGTAGCGTTCATATCGATCACGCGCTGGTTACTCGAGCCCCTAAAACGCAATGAGATATCATACAGATCCTGAACAAACGGGCCATCCACCAACATGTCGAGGCAGGCAAGGATACGGTCCGTGACCTCGGTATGGTGGCGGCCTCCCGGCATAAGCTCCTCGAGCACATCGCCGGTGAAACACCAAATAGTCTTCCCCGACCCCGCTGGATAGGCCGCGCGAACACGCTCGACAAAATCAACGAGTCCCGCTTGATTCTCGGGCTCCATAGGCTCGCCGCCCAGAATCGTCAGGCCGTCAATAAAGGGATGATCGAGGCTCTCGATAATCTTGTCCTCGACGGCACGATCAAACGGCTCGCCCGCGGCAAAGTCCCACGCGACGGAGTTAAAGCAATTCTTGCAGCCACGACGGCACCCGCTCACAAACAGAGAAGTGCGGACGCCTTCTCCATCAGCAATGTCGAAATACTTAATGTTCGCGTAGTTCATAGGTAACTCTCCCGGGAGGCCGGGACATATCATCCCGTCCTCAAACATTCTCGGCCTTCGGCCTGCGAAACTGCGGGCGGGACGATATGTCCCGGCCTCATGCAAAGGGTAACTCAATGAACGAAGCGAACATCGAGTATAGGGTTCGAGGTCTAATAAAAACTGGGTTGCGGCTCAACCGCCATCGCAAGCAAAGCGTTGTTGCAAGTCAACTCATTTCCGCTAAGAACTTCGAGGAGCGAGCAGGCTGCGTGCTGCATCTCAGCTACATCAACTTGGCCGCCCCGTAGCGAGGCCCCGGACCTTTGCTCGATATGAGTTCCGCACGAACAGGAGGCGCCAGTGGCGCCTCCGTCGTGAGCCAGGACTGTCCGAAATAGCGAGTAAAGGTCCGGGGCCTCGCTACGGGGCGGCCTGGGATGGTTATTAGAGATGCAGCACGCGGTCGCGGATCTCCTCGGTTCGACCCTGGTTCCAGAACTGGGTACCGATGTAGCCGCACGTACGACGAGCGACGTTCATCTTCTCCTGGTCGCGGTTGCCGCAGCTGGGGCACTCCCACACCAGCTTGCCGTCATCCTCGACAATCTTGATCTCGCCATCGTAGCCGCACACCTGGCAGTAATCGCTCTTGGTGTTGAGCTCGGCGTACATGATGTTGTCGTAGATGTACTGCATCACGCGAATGACAGCCTTGAGGTTGTCCTGCATGTTGGGAACCTCAACGTAGGAGATAGCACCGCCCGGCGAAAGCTGCTGGAACATGCCTTCAAACTTAAGTTTGTCGAAGGCATCGATCTCCTCGGACACATGGACGTGATAGCTGTTAGTAATGTAGCCCTTGTCCGTCACGCCCGGGATAATGCCAAAACGACGCTGCAGGCACTTGGCGAACTTGTAGGTCGTCGACTCCAACGGCGTACCGTACAGCGAGAAATCGATATCACTTTCGGCCTTCCACTCCGCGCACCTGTCGTTCATGCGCTGCATGACGGCCATGGCGAACGGCGTGCCCTCCTTCTCGGTGTGGCTGTGACCCGTCATGTACTTGACGCACTCATACAGGCCGGCATAGCCCAGGCTGATGGTGGAATAGCCGCCCACGAGCAGCTTGTCGATCGTCTCGCCCTTCTTCAGACGCGCCAGGGCGCCGTACTGCCAAAGAATCGGCGCGGCATCCGAAAGCGTGCCCATCAGGCGCTCATGACGGCACAGCAGGGCACGATGGCACAGCTCAAGGCGCTCGTCGAAGATCTTCCAGAACTTATCCATGTCCTGATGCGAGCTCAGCGCGACATCGGGCAGGTTGATGGTCACAACACCCTGGTTAAAGCGACCGTAGTACTTAGGCTTGGTCGGGTCATAGTTCAGCGCGTTGGCGACATTGTTAAAGCCGTTGCCCGAACGGTCGGGCGTCAGGAAACTGCGGCAACCCATGCAGGTGTAGCAATCGCCGTTGCCGGCAGTCTCGCCCTTAGACAGCTTAAGCTCGCGCATCTTCTTCTCGGAGATGTAGTCGGGCACCATGCGCTTGGCGGTGCACTTGGCGGCGAGCTTGGTCAGATAGAAGTACGGCGAATCCTCGCGAATGTTATCGTCCTCGAGCACGTAGATGAGCTTGGGGAATGCCGGGGTGATCCACACGCCGGCTTCGTTCTTAACGCCCTCATAGCGCTGACGAAGCGTCTCCTCCACAATCATGGCAAGGTCGTGCTTCTCCTGGGGCGTACGGGCCTCATTGAGATACATAAAGACCGTCACGAACGGCGCCTGGCCATTCGTGGTCATAAGGGTCACGACCTGATACTGAATAGTCTGGACGCCGCGACGGATCTCGTCACGCAGGCGGTCCTCAACAACCTCGCGGACCTTTTCGGGAGATGCGGAAACGCCGAGCTCCTCGAGCTCGCGGGCGACCTCGCCGCGAATCTTCTGACGGCTCACCTCGACGAACGGGGCAAGATGGGTCAGCGAAATCGACTGGCCACCGTACTGGGAGGAAGCAACCTGGGCGATGATCTGCGTCGCGATGTTGCAAGCCGTCGAGAAGCTGTGCGGCTTCTCAATCAGCGTACCCGAGATAACAGTACCGTTCTGGAGCATATCCTCCAGGTTCACCAGGTCGCAGTTATGCATGTGCTGGGCAAAGTAGTCCGAATCATGGAAGTGGATCAGGCCCTCATTGTGAGCATCCACGATCTCCTGGGGCAGCAGCACACGCTGAGTCAGGTCCTTGGAAATCTCGCCGGCCATGTAGTCACGCTGAACGGAATTGACGGTCGGGTTCTTGTTGGAGTTCTCCTGCTTGACCTCTTCGTTGTTGCACTCGATGAGCGACAGAATCTTGTCGTCGGTCGTGTTCTTCTGGCGCTTCAGGCTCTGAACATAGCGATAGATGATGTAATGGCGAGCGACCTCGTAGCAGTCGAGACGCATGATCTCGTCCTCGACTAGATCCTGAATCTCCTCGACCGACACGGTGTGGCCCGCGTTCTCGCATGCCTCGGCGACGTTTTGTGCCGCGTAAACCACCTGGCGGTCGGTAAGACGAGAGCTCTCCTCGACCTCCAAGTTTGCGGCGCGGATGGCATTGACGATCTTATCGATGTCAAAGACAACCTCGGTGCCGCTGCGCTTGATGATCTTCATCCTCTTGCCTCTTTCGCGTCGTAGTCTCATTGCGCTTCAGAGCCAAACGATGCCCGGCAGGGCTTGCCCCGTCTTGCGGCGCCGTCGCGCAATCTGTGTTCTCGATAAACCATAAGCCTCAATGCGGACACTCCCAGGAGCCGATCAAGCGGCTCAAGGACACGTTCAAAAGAGGCAGTTAAGGTCTTCGTTCTCTGTCCGCCATCTATCATACGACAAAGAGGCATCTATATCCTGTATTCTTTTTTTAGGTCAAACACAACATATAGTGTTTCAGCAGGTCAAAGCAATTGGTCATTTTGCAGACGCATTAAAAATGACGGGTTCGTGGCAAGTCGGTAAAACGTTACCAGCACGGCTACCTGCATGGCAGTTATAAAACCCCCTTAGTTAGGCCGCTGACAAATCCTACCAAAACCAAGCCGCTCACGCCAAAAGAATCCAAAAGATTATGCTTGACCAACATGTTGCGGTCGTGCCTTGCCGAGCCTCATGCAACCGCGGCACGAATCCTTGAAAGATATGTGTGTGCAAACGGAGAAGATGAGAGTTTCCTCGGATGACTGCTGAGAAGCATCCCGGAAGATCAAAAACTCGAAATTTGGTGACGTATTTGGCGACCAAAACAAAACAGCTCAGGGGCTAAGCCTCTGAGCTGCGAACATTTGGTGGGCGTTAGAAGATTTGAACTTCTGACCTCTTCCGTGTCAGGGAAGCGCTCTCCCCCTGAGCTAAACGCCCAAATGGAGCGGACAACGGGGCTCGAACCCGCGACCCCAACCTTGGCAAGGTTGTGCTCTACCAACTGAGCCATGTCCGCTTACGAGGATTAATCTTACGTGATGCCCGCATCCTATGCAAGAACTTTTTTTGAAAAGTTTCGCGACGCCTTCGCGAGCCTCATGAAGGCATCAGACACCACGGAAGGCGCAGGCAAACGCAAACTCGCCGCAAGAGGCCCCTACAACTCAGCGAGCATGATCCAGGCAGAGCTGTCCTGCACGAGCCTGCCGTCTGCGAGCGGTGATGAGGTGAGCAGGACCCTGCCCGCCGGCAGCTCCACGGGCGCTGCACCGAAGTTCGTCACACACGCCCAGCCGTTGTCGCGGCGATAGGCGATGACGCCGCCCTCAGCGCCCTCGGCACCATCCGCAAGGCCGGTGCGCCCGTCAAGATCGAGCCACGCGAGATCGTTGGCGCACCCGCGCAGCTTGCGCCGCAGCCAGAGGGCGTCACGATAGAGCGCAAGCATCGATGTCGGGTCCGCTTCTTCCCTATCGGCAGCGTAATCGGAAAACCATGCAGGCTGCGGCAGATGGGGCGCCGCATCGGCGTCCGCCGGTGAAAACCCAAACGATCCGCCCTGCGCGGGATCGTCCGCCGCCACCCACGGCAGGGGCACACGGCAGCCGTCGCGCCCCTTCTCGCGCTTCGGTCCGTGCGTATTGGTCGCAGTAGGATCTTCGAGTACAGCCCACGGAATGTCAGCCACCTCAAAAAGGCCGAGCTCCTCACCCTGATACACGTATGCCGAGCCCGGAAGCGCCAGCTCGAGCAAAAGGGCCGCCCGCGCGCGGCGCTCGCCGAGTTCACGTTCCTCGTCATAAGACGACCCGTCGCGTAAGAGCCAGTCGAGCGCAATCTGGTGGTAGCGCGTCGCCTTGATCTGCGGCAGGGCATAGCGCGTCGCCACGCGCGGCACGTCGTGGTTGGAGAGCACCCAGGTCGAGGCGGAATCGGATTCTATAGCTGCCTTCAAGCCCTCCTCGATTGCAGCGTGCATGTCATCATAGGTCCAAGTGGCCTTGGCAAACTCAAAGTTGAATGTCTGGCCAAGCTCGCTGGGACGCGCGTAGAGATACTGGCGATCGGGCAGCACCCACGCCTCGGCAACGGCGCTGCGTGGCGGATCATAGCGGTCGAACACGCGGCGCCACTCGCGATAGATCTCGTGGACCTCGTTGCGGTCCCACAGCGGATGGGTGCCGTCCTCAACCATGTCATCGCCCTCGGCGAGATGCCACCGGTCGAGGTCATCGCGGTCGAGATCCTTGGCGAGACCGTGCGCCACATCAATGCGAAAGCCATCGACGCCTCGATCGCTCCAAAACGCCAGGACGTCGCAAAAGAACGCATGAACCTCGGGGCACGACCAGTCAAAGTCCGGCTGCTCAGGCGTAAACATGTGCAGATACCACTGACCGTCCGCGACGCGCGTCCAGGCGGGGCCGCCAAAGTTGGCATTCCAATTGGTGGGAGGCAGCTCGCCATGCTCGCCGCGACCATCGCGGAAGATATAACGGGCGCGCTCGGGCGATCCGGGGCCGGCGGCAAGAGCGGCTTTGAACCAGGGGTGCTGGTTGGACGAATGGTTGGGCACGATGTCGACGATGACCTTGATGCCGTGCGCGTGAGCCGCAGTGATCATGTCATCGAAGTCGTCAAGCGACCCGAGACGTGGGTCGACATCGCAGTAGTCCGCCACATCATAGCCGCCATCGACGAGAGGCGATGGGTAAAACGGGCTCAGCCAGATGGCCTCGATACCCAGCCGCTCAAGATAGTCCATCTGCTGGGTAATGCCCGCGATATCGCCCAGACCCGAACCAGTCGAATCCTTAAACGAGCGCGGGTAGATTTGATAAATCGCGGCATCGGACATCCATGGGCGCGAAGAGGACTTTTCTGTAGCCATGGGGTGCGACTCCCTTGCAACGAGGTTTTGCGAGATGCCCACGATGATACGCCCAAAGCGGACATTCGCGGCAAACAACGCCACAGCCACGCCCCAAAACGCTCGCTCCCTCTCGGGTTCGAGCCCATACGATGGGTACGAAAAAGCCCGGCTACCGTAGTAGTCGGGCTGTTGCGTTTGGAGCGGACAACGGGGCTCGAACCCG
>DXLU01000028.1 GCA_019414565.1 Collinsella sp.
CACTGAGATCCCGGCCCGCCCCCACCCCTATATTCGGGCCGGGATCTCGGTCCCCCCCTATCGACGACTGGTGAACGTAATGCTCAACAATCTTTCCGACAATCAGAAACGCACCTTGGCGCTTGCCGCGATGGCGCTGTTGGCCCTGGCGTGCCTGTGCGGCACGCTGGCTTTTACCGTTGATATGGTTCCGGCGAACAACGTTCTATCGTTTGGCAGCGTGAAGGTACGAGTCTGCGAATACACCCTCAACGAGCAGGGCGAGGAGATTCCGTTTGAGCCCAACGAGCACGGGGACTATCCCGACACCAAGGCCGGGGGTTCTGACATCAGCCGCATTGTGCGCGTGGAGAACGTCGGCACGCAGCCTGAGTACGTTCGCGCGCGTCTGCACATGACGTCAGTGGCACCCGACGGCTCGTGCGCGGATGCCTCGGGCAACGTTGCGTTTCATGTGGACGCGGGCGAGGGGTCCCCGTGGATCGATGGCGGCGATGGGTGGTACTACTACCGTGGATTGGCCGGGCGTGGCGGCACGCTCGACCCCGGCGCCATGACGGAAAGCCTCATGGACTCGCTGCGCTTTGTGGACGACTACCACGATGCCGCGCGCGGCGGCTCCTTCAGGCTCGATATCGATGTGCAGGCCGTGCAGGCCAAAAACCAGCAGGAAAGCGATACCGTCCTCGACGTGCTTGACGTCGCGGGCTGGCCGGAGGCGAACTAGCCTATGAAGATCAAGAACATGAACCGGGGCGTGCTTAGCAGGCTAGTTGCCGTCGCGGCGATTGCCCTTTGCTGCGTTATGGCGCTGCCGACGGCGGTGCATGCCGAGGATGTGCCCGAGGCCAAAACCGAATTCCACATCAAAAACGAGGCTGACTTTTTGGTGTACGTGGCGCTGTCGCGCGAGCGCGATACGTCCGGCTGGCACGTTTATCTCGATAACGATATCGTGCTTAATGATGACGACATGAAGACCATTGTCTCGCACACCGTTAAGCATCTGTCGTTTGGCAACAAGGAGCATCCGTTTAAGGGCGTGTTCGATGGTCAAAACCACACCGTTGAGGGCCTGAACTACGATAAAGACGCTTTTGACCCCGAGCGCGATACGGGATTTTTTGCCGAGACCAACGGTGCCACCATCAAAAACTTCCTGGTCAAGGACGCCAACGTGTGGGCGGACTTCCGCGGTGGCATTATCGTGGGCAAGGCCGTCAATACGCGCTTCGAAAACGTTATGGTCATGGAGAGCACGCTGCACGTGACCTGCGCCAACAATGCTCTCAACCTCATTACCAACGCAGGCTTTGAGGGCGGTCTCATCGCCGGCGAGCTCGACGGCTGCACCCTCTACAACTGCGAGGTCCGTGGCGGCCGTGCCGTCAACAATACGACCTCGGGCGTGCAGGCGCTCGGCGGCGAGGGTCTGTATATGGCGGCGTTTGCCGGCTACGTTAAGTACTCGACTATCGAGTACTGCCGCGTGACGCCGACGCGTAAGGACGACGGCTCGATTGCCGAGAAGGGCATGACCGACGTCACCAATAAGTACGACGTGGCCATTGGCGCCCTGGGCGGCAACAACGTGTACGCCTCGGGTTTTGTGGGCTGCATGGCGGGCGAGGCCAAGATTATCGACTGCTTCTCGACGGCGCAGTGCTACAGCTATGCCGCGTCATATGTGGGCGTCGTCGCCGTGACGCGTGCGTGGACAGGCGGCCTGGCGGGCCGAATTTTGACCGCCGAGGGCAACGAGCTCGTCCGCAGCCATTTTGCGGGCGATTTGAGTTCGCGCCAGTACAATCCCATCGCCGTGATCCCCATCATTCAAAACGATGTGAACCTGGGCGGCATTGCCGCGCGTGCCAACAAGGATGATGCCACGGTCACCGAGTGCTACTTTAAGCCGAGTGTGAGCCTTTCTGGCAACAGCCAGGGCAACCCTGCCAAAAAGAAAATCCCCTCGTTTGGTGGCGACGGCACCACTAAGGGCGATGGCTATGGTCCGTGGGATGACGAACGCTACACCACGCGCGAGCTGTGGGAAGAGCACGACTACGACTTCTGTGCCGGCACCATGCGCTCGACCGCTAACGACAAGGCCCTGGGTGCCCCGCACCCCAATGAGTGGGCGATGGATTACAAGCTGAAAATTCCCGTGCATGGCCAAAGCGTTAAGGCGACGATCGATTTTCCCGGTGCGGGCACCGCGACAATTACGGCAACCAAACTCGGTATTGATCAGGCGACCTCGGATCCGTATGCCTTTGCCGTGAGCGCCGTGCTGGCGGGAACGGCTCAGGGTTTGGCCCAGGGCGATACATCGGTAACGTTTAAGCAGGATACCTCCGCAAAGCCTGATGGCCTGACCAAGGAGAACGGCGGCTACCGTTTTATGGGCTGGTTCCGCGAGCCCGGGGTTAAAGTGAACCGCATCGATCATGACAACAGCTGGTTTAACGGCAAGACCGATGACCCTGCGGTGGCTGCCGGCAAGCAGGTCCAGAAGAGCGAGGCGCACGAGAAAACGTCAACCTATACCGCCGATAATGCCAAGGGGGCCGACGGTTTTAAGGGCAACGACCTGTTTATCGCTTCGTACGAGGCGCAGGTGCTGTTCTATAACGTTAAGGGCGAGACGCTTGATTGTAAGAGTGGCGCCGCGCACGACAAGTCGACGGATTGGTATCGCTATGGTGTCGGTTTAAAGCCGGCTGCCCCTGCGGACCGCGGTACTCTGTCTGCCAGTGCCACCTTTATCGGCTGGACGACGCAGCCGAGTGACGAGGCTGGGATGAACGGCGGCTATGCGGCCATTACCTCGACCCAGCTCGCCGAGCTAAAAAATGCCGGCGCGTTCTATCCTGCCGGTACCGAGATTACCGTGCTTGGCCCGACCGACTTCTATCCGGTGTACAGTGACTACGTCTCGAACATCATGACAGTGTTCGAGGGCAATGAACAGGATGAGCTTGAAGATAAGACCCAGCGTGTCGGCGTGGGCAACACCCATGTCGATGTCCAGACTTCCGAGGATGGCGCCAGTGTCTATACAGTGCAGGTGCGCGGTGTAGACAATAAGCCCTTGTCCGATGGGGGCGCGTTGCCTGACGGCTACCGCTTCCTGGGCTGGTACGAAAACAAGCAGACTGCCGATGGGTCCGAGGTCGAGGTGCGCGTAAGCCGCGACCCCAGTTACACGCTTCCCGACAATGTGGACCTGACCGTTCCGCATACCTATACCGCGCGCTTTGAGTACCGCGTGGATTATTACGTCAAGTCTATGACGAACGATGCCTATAAGGAATCCAGACTCCTCTGCTCTGTGTGGAACGGGTACCAAACCTCGTTCAACGAGCAGGTCGGATCGAGCTACGTGCGGGAGAATATCGTGCACTGGGGTCCCGAGCACGTCTATCACGGACTGAAGGAAAACTATAAGGACGAATGCAATGAGGGGCGCTTTGGGGCAGAGACACTCATCGTGGCGCCTTTGAAGGCGTATTCGCATACGGTCAAAAACGATACAGGTGCGGATACCCGAAAAAATGTCATTGCCGATACGGATTTCCCGGGTTCGGGCACGCTGGATGACGAGTGGGTCGCAGGAGCGCTGAAGTTTTACTTTAGGCCGGCGAGCGAGCGATACCGCTTAAATTTCTGGACCCTCGAGCGTCAAGGCGGATACTGGACCTGCGTGGGCAACCCCGTTCAGAGCGAGATTGGCATCGATTCGGAGTATTACATGCGCGCCATGGTGACGACAAGCGTCAGCTTTTATGGCAAGGGCGGTGCCTCGGTTAAGAGTGTCACGCGACGCTATGAGGCCCCGTTGCTGCTGGGCTCCGATAGCACCTACACCTATAAATATCCGTTTATCCATACCAATCAGACGGTAAACGACAAGCCCGAGGGCGGAAAGAAGGGCGACGTCAATCCCAATCTGACGCTTGAAGCCTCTCCGACCGATGCCGACATGGCCGTGGATGGCTATAAGTTCCTTGGTTGGATTTCGACCGCCGAGGTCCAGAAGGATTCTGACGTCTGGAACTATATCTATGATGTTGCCGGTGACCCCTATGTGACAAGTGATCCGGAAAAAGCGACGCCGTACTTGGCGACCAACGCGTCCAAGGTTACCCAGTGGCAGGATGCCTATCCCGTGTACATAAAGTACGACGTTAGCTACACCACCAACCTGCACCGCAAGGGCTTTGACGGAACTAATGGGGTTAACGTACCCAACTGGGATATCAAGCCCACGCTGACCACGCAAGACGACGGGTCTGTGGTGGCTACGGTGAGCCCCGACATTACGACGACGGTGTATGCCGACGGTACTGGTGGCGCCTATCAGCTTAAGAAGCTCGAGATCGAGCTTTCCGACGGAACAGTAAAGAAACTTGAGCCGACGGGCGAGGGCGGCAATGCCTATTCCTATCCCGTGGAGCCCGGAAAGCCCTATACGTTTGTGGCCTACTACACGCCCATTGCGGTGGTGTATCATCTCAACGACTCCGACGTTGACGGCAAGCTTGCCCAAGAGGGCGATAAGCTCGGTGACCTTAAAGATGGCATGCCGCTGCCAACGTATAACATTGGAGACATCGATGCTGCAACGGGCGCATACAACGCCTTCGTAGGTTGGACGGATAATAAGCCAGAGCCTAGCAGCGGTTATGTCGTTTGGTCGGACGGCGTTTCCATGGTGACTAAAAACACGGTGGTCAACGCCCCCATGGAGCTGTACCCGGTCTACCGTGCCAGCGCGGTAATTGTCCAATCGAATATCGATGCTAATCTGGATGATCCCTATGCCGTGCGTTCTCTTTCGCGCACCGACTCTGGCGATCAAATTTCGCTGGAAGTAAGAGCTACAGCTGAGGTTGTCGACAAGGATGGCACCAAGTACGACTTTGTCGGCTGGTCGCGTGACTATGAATCCGATAGTAAATACACTCTGATGACCGAAGACGATAAGTATCCCCTCGAGGGTAGTGAACCCTTTAAGGGCGCGACGTATACCGCTGTGTACAAGGTCACGCCGTATAAGGTGCGCTATCACAGCGTCGACGGGGCGGTCATCTTTACGGCGACGGTCGACTCGGGCGACGAGCGCGCGCAGGACGGTAAGCCTGGCTTTGTCTACACGGTCGATGTTCCCAAAATGGACGAGAGCGGCAATCCTGTGATGGAGCAAAAATCCGTGGCGTACGACCCGGACGCCCACTCCAAGATCGTCGCGCTGCTCGATGAACAGGCTGCTGCCAATGGCGATAAGCGCGAGCTCTTCTTGGAGTGGCGATATGTGGGTGCCGATGGCACTGCAAAGTCTTGGGATGAGTTCAAGGGCGAGCCAGTCAAGGGTGACATGGACCTGTATCCTGTGACGTATCGCGTGGTTGCCAACGATACGTCTGATCCCGCGAGCCCCGTAACTATGACCGCGCAGCTTAAGTGGCTGCTCGATCCCGCCGCGGCCAACACCGTCGGTGACAGTGCCGACAATGCGCCGTTTAAGGTCTGCTTTGCCAAGCCGTTTATGGGGACGCAACTGACTGTTACGGTAACGCAGGCAAGCTACGGCCCTGGTGCAGAGGGCGTTTCTGCGGCGGAAAAGCCTGTGAACGGCAAGTTTGTCTCGCTCTACAGTCTGGGTTCGGGTGGCGGCTCGTTCGACCTGGTCAACCGCCTGGAGTCCAAGAAGACAGGCGAAGGCGAGCAAGGTCCCGGTAATGCCGTGTTCAAATTTACCCAGAATCATGCGCTGACGATCGTTAAAAAGACTACCGACGCCAGCGCAATGGGGCAAACGTTCCGCTTTAAGGTAACGCGAAAGGCGTCGGAGGGTTCTCCTGCCGAGACGCGCATGGTCGAGGTGAAAGTTAGCGAGCAGCGCGACGAAAACGGTGAGGTCTGGTATGTCGGCAGCGTGCAATTTGCTGCTCCGGCGGGCACCTATACCGTCGAGGAAGACACGGCTTGGGCATGGCGCTACGAGGGTGAACTGAGTACGCCGGGCAAGGCGCCCGGCAAATCTGCCGAGCTCATCATCTCGTCTGCCTCGAGTGCGGGCGACACCGTGGTGACGTGCGTCAACACGCGCGCGAATGACAAATGGGTCGATGGTGGCTCGCGTGCCAAGAATGTTTGGAAAAACGGCACGCTGAAGAAGGAGGACTAGGATGACTAAGCGCAAGCAAATCGTCGCCCTCCTTGTTGGCGTTCTCCTGTTGGCTGGCGCTGCCGGTACCTTTGCGTGGCTTTCGGTTACGGGCGTGCTGGTCAACGAGTTTGGTTTTGGTTCGGTGGCGCCCTCGGTAGATGAGAAGCTCGATGGCAATGTGAAGAGCAACGTCATGATTACAAACAACGGCTCGGCCCCGGCATACCTGCGTGTTGCGGTGGATATCTACTGGCAGGACCAGAATGGCGCGCGCCTGTGGGATGAACCAGTTGCCGGCACCGACTACGTCATTGCGTGGGGCAGTGTGTCCAAGGCATCTGCTTCTAACACCGCCTCGTCTTGGGTTGTCGCGTCCGACGGGTACTACTACTGGACGTCTCCCGTTGCTCCGATGGGCAAAACCGATGTGCTCATCAAGAGCGTGACTGAGCAGAAGGCAGATGGGAAGAACCTGGTCGTTGACATTTCGACCCAGGCAATTCAATCCACGCCCGGCGATGCAGCTGCAGAGGCATGGGGCTGTGCAGTCAAGGATGGCGTGCTGGTGCCGCCGCATGGAGGTGCGTAAGTATGGCCTCTCCGATTCGTAAAGACGTTGCGTGTTTCTTGCATTGCGTGATGGCGGCAATCGTCTGCCTTATCGCGCTCGCCGTTCCTGCACGTGCGTTTGCTGACATTCCCACGATTGCCTATGACGGAAATGCACGCCAGCTAACGGTATCGGGAGCGACGGACTCCTCGGGGGAGCCCGATCTGTTTCCAGCCTTTAAAGATCTAATGCCCGGCGATGTACGCGAGCAACAGATTGGGGTTCGTGCCACGGGTGTAAAGTCCCAGGTACGTGTGTTTGTGCGGGCTGTTGTCGATCACGAGACGGCACATCTGCTGTCACCCATTACCCTAACGGCGTCGGCGGCCGATGCGTCTGCCGGTTGGCTCCAGACGGGAACGCCGGGCAGCGTGTTTGCCTATCCCACGCAGGTCGCAACGTTTACGAGCGATGGCAGCACGGTACTCAATTTGCAACTAAGTGTCCCGACGTCGGTGGGCAACGAGCTTGCCGACGCAAACAAGGCAATTCGCTGGGAAATCACCGCCGAAGACGATGGCGAGAAGATCCCCGTACAACCTGCTGGCAGCAAGAAGCCCGGCTTGCTTGGTCTGGCGGCAACGGGCGACAACACGCTCGCTTTGCTTTTGGTGTTGCTGGCGCTTGCCATCATCGCTTTTATAGCCGCGCTTCTTTTGTCCCGGAGGAACAAGCGCTAGGTCCATCTTCTAAACGCAACGCCCTCCCGGGCGGCGGGCACGAAGTTC